>JAPJMW010000008.1 GCA_026461505.1 Beijerinckiaceae bacterium | reverse complement strand
CTGCTGGATAGATGCCCTTCTCAGCAATCGAGCGCGACAACACGGTTGTTGCGTCCAAATGGGCGAAGGATGCTGCTGGTGCCGGATCGGTCAAATCGTCGGCAGGCACGTAAATGGCCTGCACCGAGGTGATCGAACCCTTGGTCGTCGTGGTGATGCGTTCCTGCAGTGCTCCCATATCGGTAGCGAGCGTTGGCTGATAACCCACGGCGGAAGGAATACGGCCCAAAAGTGCCGACACTTCAGAACCAGCCTGCGTAAAGCGGAAAATATTGTCGACGAAGAAGAGAACGTCCTGACCCTGATCGCGGAAATGCTCGGCAACCGTCAAACCGGTAAGAGCCACGCGAGCGCGTGCACCTGGAGGCTCGTTCATCTGGCCATACACAAGGGCGCATTTCGAACCAGCAGCCGAGCCGCCATGCTCCTTCGGGTCCATATTCACCTTGGACTCGATCATTTCGTGGTAAAGGTCGTTACCTTCACGGGTACGCTCGCCAACGCCTGCGAACACGGAGTAACCACCGTGGGCTTTTGCAACGTTGTTGATGAGTTCCATGATCAGAACCGTCTTGCCGACGCCTGCACCACCGAACAAACCAATCTTACCACCCTTGGCGTAAGGTGCCAAAAGGTCAACGACCTTAATGCCCGTCTCAAGGATCAAGCCTTCTGTCGACTGTTCGGCATAGGTTGGTGCGTCTTGGTGGATCGCGCGATAGGCTTCAGCTTCAACAGGACCGAGTTCATCAACAGGCTCGCCGATGACGTTGATGATGCGGCCCAATGTGCCTGCACCAACCGGAACGGAAATTGGCGCGCCCGTATCGGTCACTTCCTGACCGCGAACGAGACCTTCCGTCGTGTCCATCGAAATGGTACGGACCGAATTTTCGCCGAGATGCTGCGCCACTTCGAGCACGAGGCGGTTGCCACGGTTCGTCGTTTCGAGCGCGTTCAGAATTTCAGGCATATGGCCTTCGAAGTGCACGTCAACGACGGCGCCGATGACCTGTGTAATTTTTCCGACTGATTTAGTGGCCATGGTCTTTATCCTTCATCCGTCCGTTCAGAGCGCTTCCGCGCCCGAGATAATTTCAATCAGTTCTTTGGTGATCATCGCCTGACGCGAGCGGTTATACTTGATCGTCTGTTTCTTGATCATGTCGCCGGCGTTACGCGTTGCATTATCCATCGCACTCATCCGCGCGCCTTGTTCAGAGGCTGCGTTTTCAAGCAAGGCCGAAAAGACCTGCATCGAAATATTGCGCGGTAAAAGGCTGCCGAGAATTTCCGTCTCATCGGGCTCATATTCGTAAGCTGCGGTTACAGCAACACCCGCTGGCTTTTCAGGAATTACCGCAGGCACAATTTGCAAGGCCGTTGGGAATTGCTGAATGACCGATTTGAAGCGAGAATAGAACACGGTGCAAACGTCAAACTCACCTGCTTCGAACCGCGCAATGATCGAACGCGCGATCGAATCCGCATTTTCAAAGCCGATATAACGGACCGAGCGCAGATCAACGAACTCAATAATGTTCTTGGCGAATTGGCGCTTGAGAAGATCATTGCCCTTCTTACCGACGCAGACGATCTTCACCGTCTTGCCTTCGGCCATTAAGGCATTCGCTTTATCGCGAGCCAAACGGGCGATCGACGAGTTGAACGCGCCGCATAGACCACGCTCTGCCGTGCAAACAACGAGCAAATGCGTTTTGTCGTCGCCCGTGCCGGCCAAAAGCGCAGGTTCCGCTGGCGTGCCAGCGACGCTCTCGGCAACATTGGCCAACATCGCATTCATGCGCAACGCGTAAGGACGCGCTGCTTCTGCCGCAGCCTGGGCACGACGCAGCTTTGCCGCCGCGACCATTTGCATGGCTTTGGGGATCTTTTGCGTGGCCTTAACCGACGTGATGCGGTTTCGGAGGTCTTTTAATGAAGGCATGGTGCGCCCCTTTCAGACCCCGATTACGAGAAGGATTTCGCGAAGGCGTCGACCGCAGCCTTCAAGGCCTTAGCCGAATCATCGGAGAGGTCCTTGGAGGAACGGATAGCGTCAAGAAGAGCTGCATTCTGCGACTTCAACGCATTGAGCAAGCCATCCTGGAACGCTTTCACGCGGTTGACGGGCAGCGCATCGAGATAGCCGTTGACACCGGCATACAACACGCAAACCTGCTCTTCCATCTGCATCGGCGAGAACTGCGTCTGCTTCAGAAGCTCGGTGAGGCGAGCGCCACGGTTAAGCAAACGCTGGGTCGTTGCATCCAAGTCACCGCCGAACTGAGCGAAGGCAGCCATTTCACGATACTGGGCCAATTCACCCTTGATCTTGCCAGCGACCTTTTTCATCGCCTTGGTCTGCGCGGCAGAACCGACGCGCGAAACCGACAGACCGACGTTCACGGCAGGACGAATGCCTTGGAAGAACAAATCGGTTTCCAAGAAGATCTGACCATCGGTGATCGAAATCACGTTCGTAGGAATGTAAGCCGAAACGTCGTTGGCCTGCGTTTCAATGACGGGCAACGCCGTCAACGAGCCCGAACCTGATGGCTTGCCGAGCTTTGCAGCGCGTTCCAACAGACGCGAGTGGAGATAGAACACGTCGCCAGGATAGGCTTCGCGGCCTGGAGGACGACGGAGAAGAAGCGACATCTGGCGATAGGCAACGGCCTGCTTCGACAAATCGTCATACACGATCACGGCATGCATGCCGTTGTCGCGGAAATATTCGCCCATGGTGCAGCCCGTGAACGGAGCCAAGAACTGCATTGGAGCTGGATCAGATGCGGTAGCCGCAACAACGATCGAATATTCCAGCGCGCCTTTCTCTTCGAGAACCTTCACGAATTGCGCAACGGTCGACCGCTTCTGGCCAATAGCGACATAGACGCAATAGAGCTTCTGGCTCTCGTCCGTGCCTTGGTTGATCGCCTTCTGGTTCAAGATCGTGTCAAGTGCGATAGCGGTTTTACCCGTCTGACGATCGCCGATGATCAATTCGCGCTGGCCGCGGCCAACCGGGATCAGAGCGTCAACCGACTTCAAGCCCGTTGCCATTGGCTCGTGCACCGACTGGCGAGGAATAATGCCAGGGGCCTTAACGTCAACCTGCTTGCGGGCTTCAGCCTTGATCGGGCCTTTGCCGTCGATCGGATTACCAAGCGCGTCAACAACCCGGCCCAAAAGACCCTTGCCGACAGGCGCGTCCACGATGGCGCCGGTGCGCTTAACCGTCTGGCCTTCTTTAATGTCACGGTCGGAACCGAAGATCACGACGCCGACATTGTCAGCTTCGAGGTTCAAGGCCATGCCGCGGATGCCGTTTTCGAACTCGACCATTTCGCCCGCTTGGACGTTGTCGAGGCCGTACACACGGGCAATACCGTCGCCGACGGAGAGCACTTGGCCCACTTCGGTGACATGGGCTTCAGAACCGAAGTTCTTGATCTGATCTTTAAGAATGGCAGAAATTTCTGCGGCGCGGATATCCATCAGCCGACCTCTTTCATCGCGGTTCGAATGCCGTTGAGTTTTGTACGAAGTGAAGAATCGACCATTTTGGAGCCGATCTGCACGATAATTCCACCGATGATCTCCGAATCGATCTCAAGATCGATCTCGGCACCTGCACCGGCAACATCTTTTAAAGCCGCCTTGATCGCGTCCAACGCCTTCGACGATGGCGTTTCAGCGAGCGTGACCGTCGCGCGCGTTACGCCGCGGTCCTGATCAACCAGCTGGCGGTAGGCCTTTACCATCTGACGGACGGCAAAAAGGCGGCGCTGGGTTGCGACAAGAAGGAGAAATTTTTGCGCGAGGCCCTTAACACCGATTTTTTCCAAAATCGGCTGTAACGCCTTCACCTGATCCTCGGCGCTAAACACGGGACTGCGAACAAAACGCTGCATATCCTCATGCGCCTCAATGAGGGCATCGAAACTCGAAAGATCGGCAACGACCGTGTCAATCGCGCCCGATTCCTTGGCGAGATCGAACAAGGCGGTTGCATATCGCCCGGCAAAACCAGATGTGATCGATTGTTGGGCGGCCACCAGCAGGTCTCTCGTTTTAATCAATGGGTGTCACACACGCCTTATTACGTCAGGCCAAACTGGCTTTACGGAACAGGGGCGTAAGGACTGGAACATGCCCGTTTCCGCCTAGTCAGCAAAAACGGCACGCGGGGTGACTAGCATAGGGAATTGGGGAGTGCAATGCGGTGTGAATAAATGTTGAGCGCAACTTTGGTTTCATAGGCCATCATCCTGCCGCGTCCCATTTATAGACTATCGCTTTTACTCGCTTTTTGGACTATATTGTTAATTGATGTCGGAGACACACCCGTGACCGCTGTTTCTCTTGATACGCTGAAATTTTCGCGTACCTTGCAAGATAAGGCCAAACTGACGCCAGAACAGGCGGAAGGCGTTGCGTTGGCATTCGCCGAGGCCAGTGCCGAGCAAATGACAACGAAATCCGACCTAAGGGACGAGCTCGCGCCAATAAAGGCCGAACTCCTTGTTGTGAAATGGATGGCCGGATTTACCCTTGCCACCGTAATGACGATCCTATTTTTGCTGGTAAAGCACTAATTCCCGCTCAAAAGAAGCTTTGCGGATCAATATCGATCGAAACTTTGATGTTTCCGGTGATTTTAGGCGCGCGCGCCATCCAATGGCGGATATAGGTTTGCATATCGAAATCGCGCGGCGTTCTGACCAAAAGGCGGAATCGATGCCGTCCCCGGATAACGGCTAAGGGCGCCTCGGCTGGTCCAAGCACATGAACGCCGGGAGGCGGTTCGGCCATTCGCGCCAGCATCCTTGCATGGTTTTCGGCCGGATTTCGGTCATCGGCGCTCACAATCAGGGCTGCTAAGCGGCCAAAAGGCGGTAAGACGGCCATTTCGCGTTGAGCGGTCTCCTCGGCATAAAAGCGTTCGCTATCACCAGAAACGAGCGCACGGATCACCGGATGGGTCGGATCATAGGTTTGGAGAAGCGCCCGGCCTTTGGTTTCGCCGCGTCCGGCACGGCCTGTGACCTGTTGCAGCATCTGGAAGGTGCGTTCCGCCGCGCGCGGATCGCCCGAGGTCAGGCCTAAATCGGCGTCAACCACGCCGACCAGCGATAAATAGGGGAAATGATGCCCTTTAGCGACCAATTGGGTGCCGATAATGATTTGAAACTCGCCGGAAGCGACGGCCTCGATCTCGCACCGCAAGCGTTCGGTCCCGCCCGGCATATCGGAGGAGAGCACCAGCACACGGGCATTGGGGAAGGCTTCAGCGACTTCCTCGTTCAATCGCTCGACGCCCGGACCGCAGGCGGTCAGGCTTTCGACGGCTTGGCAAGCGGGACAATTATCCGGCCTGCGCTCCACATGGCCACAATGATGGCACATCAGAGCCCGCCGAAAGCGGTGCTCGACGAGCCAACTTGTGCAATTGGGGCATTGAAAGCGGTGGCCGCAATGGCGGCATAGCGTCAGAGGGGCATAACCGCGGCGGTTCAGATAAAGCAAAACCTGTTCGCCACGCTCGATCGTATCGGCCATCTCATGCACGAGGCGGGGGGCTAAAAACTTACCCCGCGCTGGCGCGTCTGATTTCAAATCAATGGTACCGATTTCCGGCATTGGACGCCCGCCATGGCGTTCGGGCAGGCGCAGATGGGTGTAGCGGCCCTTCGCCGCATTTACGCGACTTTCAATGGAAGGGGTAGCGGAGGCTAAGACAACCGCAAGATTTTCGATGCGGCCGCGCACAACGGCCATGTCACGGGCGTGATAGTGAACGCCATCTTCCTGCTTATAGGCCGTTTCGTGCTCCTCATCGACGATGATCAGGCCTAGATCCGCATAGGGAAGAAACAGCGCTGAGCGCGCACCGGCGATGACCTTTGCCTCGCCGGACGCCAAAGCTGTAAAGGTTCGCTCGCGTTTCCGTCCGGTGACGCCTGAGTGCCATTCGGCGGGCCTTGTGCCGAATCGCTTCTCGAATCGGTCCAAGAATTGGCCCGTCAGCGCAATTTCAGGCATCAGGATCAGCGCTTGTTTGCCTTGGCGGAGTGCTTCGGCGACGGCTTCGAAGTAAACTTCGGTTTTGCCCGATCCCGTTACGCCTTCAAGTAAAGTGACCGAAAAACATTGTTGTTTAACGGTTTCAATAAGGGCATCGACCGCTGTTTGCTGACCGGGCGAGAATGTGTTGGCGGCGAAATCGGGATTCGGTGCATCGGCAATCGCACCCGGTAACATGGCTTCGGGTACCAGTGTGCCTTCGTCGATGAGGCTGTCGATAACGGACACGCCGACGCCCGCCAGATCCGACAAAGCGCGTTTTGAGTAGAGCAGACCACCTTCCGCCGCCGCCATCACCCGGGCGCGTCCAGGAGTGAGGCGTTTGGGAGGTTGTCCTAAGAGCCGCACTCCGATCTGCACGCGTTCAGGACGATCAATCTCGGGCCCCCGCAACGCCATACGAACAACCGAGCCGCGCGGGGCGAGCGTGTAGCGGGCGACCCAATCGATAAATTGCCGCAAGGGTTGAGGGACAGGCGGGGCATCGGCCTTGGCTTTGATGCTTTTGAGATTGGACGGACCGCCTGATGCGGCCTCGCGAATGTCCCAGACGACGCCTGTTGTCTCGCGCGGGCCGAACGGGACGTGGACGACATCACCCACCGCTAACGCCATGCCTTCCGGCACCGCGTAGGAATACGCGGTATCGAGGGCTACGGGGGTTAGGATGTCGGCGATGAAAGATTGAGGTCGATTGTTCACGCGGCGTGATCCGGAAAGGATGTAACATCTAAATCATGCTCGCGTTGCCTTACTTCGGCTAAATCATGCGCGGCCTGCAAGCGAAGCCAAACTTCCGCTTTGCCACCAAAAGCCTTTTCAAGCCTCACGGCCATCTCAGGCGTAATCGATGAACGCCCGACGCAGACATTATGCAATTGTTGACGCGTTATACCAAGGCCAAGCGCCGCTGACGCGATGCTGAGCTTTCGCTCATCCAGAGTATCGCGCACCAGTCTTCCGGGATGAGGTGGCGCTTTCATCGTCAAAGAAACGGGAGCTAATTCTTCAGTGATAATCGACAAAATCTACCTCCCACGCGTGTCCTTGCTGAAACCGAAAAGTGATCCGCCAATTGGCTCGAACTGTCACCGCCCAATATCCTTTGCGGTCGCCCTTTAAAGGATGCAAATGAAGCGTTGGCAAATTGACATCATCGGTACCTTCGGCAACAGCTAGTACGCCCAAAATCATCTCAATTCTCTCCACCAATTCTGGCGGTATTTTCCGCCGATCTTGATCAAGATAGAGCGCTCGCAGGCCTTTATGTTTGAACGATGCAATCATTGGATCAATTTGTCAAATGTAAATTGACGTTTTACTTTATTAAAGAATTCAACCGCTTTTTAACTTCTCTACCTTCTAGTGATCCTATGACGCCGTCACCTGTTCCATCCTCCAGTTCCTTCCTCGCTTGGCAGCGGCATTTGTCGGGCGAGCGGCGGCTTTCGCCGAAGACGCTTGAGGCCTATGGACGGGATGTGCGGCAATTTATGGCCTGGCTCGGAGCTTCGCCCGACGGCGACGAGGGCATCGAAAAATTAGCCAAGCTGAAGCCGGTTGATCTGCGCGGGTTTATGGCCTCGCGGCGCGAGGAAGATGTTGGAAGCCGGAGCTTAATGCGTTCGCTCGCCGGGATCCGGTCTTTTTTGCGCTTTCTCGAAAAAGAAGGGTTGGCGGATGCCTCCGCCCTTTCCGTGATCCGCGGGCCGAAGCTTGGGCGGTTACTGCCTAAGCCTGTGGGCCCTTCGATGGCGAAAAAGCTGGTGGATCCGGCTGAGCGCGAGGGCGAGACACGCGAGCCCTGGATTTTGCTGCGCGATGCGGCGGTGATGACGCTGCTTTATGGCTGCGGCTTGCGTATCTCGGAAGCTTTGGGGCTAACGGTTGAAAACGCGCCGACACCCGAGCGCGACACGATCCGCGTGCTCGGCAAAGGCGGCAAGACGCGGATTGTGCCCGTTATTGCGCCTGCCATTAAAGCGATTGAAGCCTATCGGGCACAGTGCCCTTATGAGCTGACACCGAAAAGCCCGTTGTTTCGGGGCGCGCGGGGCGGGCCGCTTTCACCGCGCATTATCCAGCTAACCATGGAACGGTTGCGCGGCGGGCTTGGTCTGCCCGATTCAGCCACGCCGCATGCGTTGCGCCATTCATTTGCAACGCATTTGCTATCGCGCGGCGGCGATTTGCGTGCGATCCAAGAATTATTGGGCCATGCCTCGCTTTCTACCACGCAAATCTATACGGAAGTGGATGGCGCGATGCTGCTGAAAGCGTTTGAGGCGGCCCATCCCCGCGCCTGAAAGATATGGATGATCAGCGATCGGGCCGACTTTATTCAGGCCAATACCGTGTTGCTGCCTGTGCCGCACGCACCCGAAATTCGGCTGTATGTGGCCGATGAGGTCACCGATCTGTGGCACAAAACCGAGGAAGATCTGGAGAGTATCGGCCTTGCCCCGCCCTTTTGGGCTTTTGCCTGGGCGGGTGGACAGGGCTTGGCGCGGTATATTCTTGACCATCCGGAACTCGTGCGCGGCAAACGCGTGCTCGATTTTGCGGCAGGCTCCGGCCTTGTTTCCATCGCCGCGATGCTGGCGGGCGCGCAAAGTGCCGAAGCCGTTGATATCGACACCTTCGCCATTGAGGCGGTCAGGCTCAACGCGGCCGTCAACGGGGTGAAAATTGATATACGCTGCGCCAATATCGTCGGCCAGACGGGCGAGTGGGACATCGTGCTGGCGGGCGATATTTGTTATGACCGCGATATGGTGGCGCTGGTGCTGCCTTGGCTGCAAGACCTGCAACGCTCCGGCATGGAAGTGGTGATCGGTGATCCCGGCAGGGCTTTTTTGCCGAAAAAGGACCTTTTGGAGCTGGCGGAATATCGGGTCGCGACGACACGGGCCATTGAGGATACCGAGATTAAACGCACCAAGGTTTTTCGGCTTTTAGCCCCTTCAGGGGACTGATTTCTCGGCAAAGCCATGGTAGAAAGCGCCCATGGAGCACTCGCATACCCATCACGAGACTTGCGCGCATGAATCGGCGCATACGGCACGCGCGCCCGAGGCGCTGGCCGAGGCGGTGGAGGCGTGTGCGGCACGCGGCGTGCGGCTGACCCCGATCCGCAAGCAGGTTTTGGAAGCGCTTTACACCACCCATCGCCCGATGAGCGCCTATGATGTGATCGACGGCTTGGCGGCGATGGGCGTGAAGCGTTTGGCGCCGGTTACCATCTATCGCGCGCTTGAATTTTTGATGGCGGAAGGCTTTGTGCATCGGCTTGCGAGCCATAACGCGTTTATCGCCTGCCCCTTCCGTCATACGGATAATGATCTGGTCGTGTTCATGATTTGCGAGGTGTGCGGCGGGGTGGATGAAGTCACTTCTGACCCACTCACCCGCGCATTGCAGACGATTACGGATGATCATCACTTTACACCACGCGCCCGTGTGATTGAATTGCAGGGGAGCTGCGCCCATTGCCGTGAAAAAGAGCCTATCGAATCATGAACGATATTTCCTGCCTGCCCGCCCCCGTTGAAGCAGCACCCCAAAAGCGCCATCGCACCGTGCCCGTAAAAGTCGGGCATGTTCAGGTGGGTGGTGGCGCGCCGATTGTCGTGCAATCCATGACCAATACGGACACGGCGGATATTGATGGCACCGTTGCGCAAGTGGCCGCATTGGCTCGGCAAGGCTCGGAGCTCGTTCGTATCACGGTGGATCGCGATGAAGCGGCGGCCGCCGTGCCGCATATCCGCGAGAAGCTGTTAAAGCGCGGCGTGAATGTGCCGCTTGTCGGCGATTTTCACTATATCGGCCATAAGCTTTTGGCCGACCATCCGGCTTGCGCGGAGGCGTTGGATAAATACCGGATCAATCCCGGTAATGTCGGGTTTAAAGACAAGCGCGACAAGCAATTCTCGGCGATTGTCGAAATGGCGATCAAGCACGACAAAGCCGTGCGGATTGGAGCGAATTGGGGTTCGCTTGATCAGGAATTGCTGACGCATCTGATGGACATCAATGCGGGTGCCGCCAACCCGATTGATGCGCGCTCTGTCACGCGCGAGGCGATGGTACAATCAGCCCTTTTATCGGCAGAACGCGCGGTAGAAATCGGCTTGCCCAAACACAAAATCATTCTCTCGGCGAAAGTGTCAGGCGTGCAGGATTTGATTTCTGTCTATCGCATGTTGGCCGCGCGCTCCGATTACGCGATCCATCTTGGTTTGACCGAAGCAGGCATGGGCTCGAAAGGCATTGTCGCTTCATCTGCCGCTTTGGGCATTTTGCTGCAAGAAGGCATTGGCGACACGATCCGCGTTTCCTTGACACCGGAGCCGAATGGCGACCGCACCGTGGAAGTGAAAGTCGCGCAAGAAATTTTGCAGACGATGGGTTTTCGCACCTTCGTGCCTTTGGTCGCCGCCTGCCCCGGTTGCGGACGCACGACCTCGACGGTGTTTCAAGAACTCGCGCGCGATATTCAAGACTGGATTTCAACCTCGATGCCCGAATGGAAAACGCGCTATGTCGGCGTTGAAAATCTCAACGTCGCCGTGATGGGTTGCATTGTGAACGGGCCGGGGGAATCGAAACACGCCGATATCGGGATATCGCTGCCCGGTACCGGGGAAACGCCGACCGCGCCCGTGTTTATCGACGGGCAGAAAGCTGCAACGTTGCGCGGGCCGACAATTGCCGCCGAGTTTAAGACGATGGTGGCGGAGTATATTGAGAAGCGGTTTGGGGCTTCCCATTAAATCCCTTCTCAATTTCACCCTGTTCCAGCTCGCTTGGTTTGCGGCCATTACTGGCGGTGCAGCGGGCTATGACGGGCTAGCCGCTTTGCCCGCGGTGGCGGTATGTTTGCTGCATCTCGGTTTGAACCGCCTTTCATGGCGCGGTGAAGCCTGGCTCATTTTAGGTGTGACGCTGTTGGGGCTTATCGTCGAGACGGCGTTTATCAGCTTTGGTGCCTTGCATTATGCCGGCAGCGAGGCGGGGTTACCGTTACCGCCTTTATGGATTTTGGCGCTTTGGCTGGCCTTCGGGACGCTGCCGAATGGCAGTCTGCACTGGCTGAAGGGCAAGATGCTGCTACAAATCGGACTTGGCGCCGTGTTGGGGCCGTTGAGCTATGTGGCGGGTGTGCGGCTTGGCGCGGCAACTTTGGGCGAGCCTGAATGGCTTTCGATTGTTGTCATCGGGATCGGCTGGGGCTTGGCGATGCCGATCATGTTCCGCTTGGCAAAACGCCTCGAAGCAGGGTTGCAATCGTCTGCGTCTTAGCGGCTTCGAATTGCGCGTCGGATAAAGGCTTACCGCCATTCAGCGCCATCATCTGCCCTTCGAAATCAGCGTAATGCTGCGTGGTGGCCCAAATCATATAGAAAAAATAACGCGGCTCCATCGGCACCAGTTTTCCGGCCTTGATCCAGCGGCGGACGATGGTTTCGCGCGATTTCAACCAATCGAGCAGGGCGGTTTCGAGAAAGTCCCCGATGACGGGCGCGCCGCGCAAAATCTCGCTGGCCCAGATACGTGAACCGATTGGGTCTTGCCGCGCCATATCCATCTTAGTGCTGACATAAGCGGCAATAGCCTCCGCTGGATCGGCGCTCTCATCAAAGGAGGAGGCGGCCTCGAGCCAGGCGGTCAGCACGTCTTCGGTCACCGCGCGATAAAGTGCTTCCTTCGTCGGGAAATAATAATGGAGATTGGCTTTCGGGATTTCCGCACGTTTGGCGATTTCGGCGGTGGTAGAACCTTTAAAGCCATATTCGGCAAAAACCGACCGCGCGGCTTCAAAAATCGCGTTTTCGCGGCCTTCGCGGGCGGTAGCACGAGATGTCCGGATCAACTCGGATGCCATGGTCTAACCTGAATACGCTGCCGCCCTATGCCGATCATTTTATTTTTCTTAAGAAGAATTGACCGATTGGTCAAACTTATCATAGCCTCGGTCAAGATCCTGTTTTGAGCCGGAGTTAAGCCATGGCTGATTTGTCCAATCTTCGCATCGATAGCGCGCGGTTGTGGGACACGTTAATGGAAATGGCCAAGATTGGTGGCACGCCCAAAGGCGGCTGCAAGCGCCTGACGCTGACCGATCTCGATAAACAAGGCCGCGAGCTGTTTACGAAATGGTGCGAGGCTGCGGGCTGCACCGTATCCGTTGACCGCATGGGCAATATGTTTGCGCGCCGCCCTGGTACGGATAATTCTCTACCGCCTGTGATGATGGGCAGCCATCTTGATACACAGCCAACGGGCGGCAAGTTTGATGGCGTGCTTGGTGTGTTGGGCGCGCTGGAAGTCATTCGTTCGATGAATGATTTGAAGATCAAAACCAAGCATCCGGTTGAAGTTGCTAACTGGACGAATGAGGAAGGCTCGCGTTACGCGCCCGCTATGGTTTCCTCGGGCGTGTTTGCGGGCGTTTATACGGAAGAATTCGCCTATTCGCGGGTGGACGCGGAAGGCAAGACGCTGGGCGATGAATTAAAGCGCATCGGGTATCAAGGCGAGCTACCGACAGGCGGGCGGCCTATTCATGCGTTCTTTGAATTGCATATCGAGCAAGGGCCCATTCTTGAGGCAGAAAACTTGGATGTCGGCGTTGTCACCCATGGCCAAGGCCAACGCTGGTATGAGATCAAGCTCACGGGGTTTGAAAGCCATGCAGGCTCGACGCCGATGCCGCGCCGCAAAGATGCGTTGCTCGGTGCCGCTCGGATCGTTGAACTCGTCAACCAGATCGGGCTCTCGAATGCGCCTTTGGCGGTGGCCACGGTCGGCATGCTGAACCCCTACCCGAATTCGCGCAATGTCATCCCCGGCGAAGTGTTTATGACGGTTGATTTTAGGCATCCCGAAGAGCCGACTTTGATTGCGATGGACAAAGCCTTGGCGGATGGGGTGAAGGCGATTGCAGACGCAATCGGGCTTACGTTCGAGATCAAGGAAGTGTTTAATTACAAGCCTGTGGCCTTTGATAAAGGATGCGTCGATGCGGTCAGGCGCGCAGCGCAGCATTTCGGCTATTCGCATCGCGATATTGTTTCAGGTGCCGGCCATGATGCGTGCTACATTGCGCGCGTTGCGCCTACCTCGATGATTTTCACGCCCTGCGTCGATGGCATCAGCCACAATGAGGCGGAAGATATTTCGGAAGAATGGGCAAGCATGGGCACCAATGTGCTGATGCATGCCGTGCTTGAAAAAGCAGAAATTGTCGGCTGATTTCTTTGTAACGGAGAAGCTCCATGTCCACGCTCATTAAAGGCGGCACGATTGTTACCGCTGATCGCAGTTTCAAAGCAGACATTCTGATCGAAGGTGAGAGCATTACCGCCATCGGAACGGGACTTTCCGGCGACAAGGTGATTGATGCCACGGGCACTTATATCATGCCCGGCGGGATTGATCCGCACACGCATCTCGATATGCCATTTATGGGGACGAATTCCGCGGATGATTATGAGAGCGGCACCAAGGCTGCGCTTTCAGGCGGCACGACGATGGTGGTGGATTTCTGCATTCCCGGTAACGGCCAGCGTCTGATGGATGCGTGGAAGGATTGGGATGTGCGTGCCTCCAAAGCGGCAAGCGATTATTCCTACCATATGTGCATCACCTATTGGAACGATCAGGGCCGCGAGGACATGGCGGAAGTGGTGAAACATGGCGTTACCACGTTCAAACATTTCATGGCCTATAAGGGCGCGTTGATGATCAATGATGACGAGATGTTCTCGTCGTTCCAACGCTGCGCCGAATTGGGCGCGATGCCGCTCGTTCATGCCGAGAATGGCGATATTGTTGCTGCCTTGCAGAAGAAGCTTCTGGCCCAAGGCATAACGGGGCCGGAAGGCCATGCCTATTCACGCCCGCCGGAAGTGGAAGGTGAAGCCGCCAACCGCGCGATAATGCTCGCCGATGCAGCAGGTGTGCCGCTCTATATCGTGCATGTGTCGTCGATCCCCGCGCATGAGGCGGTGGCGCGGGCGCGAGCGCTTGGCAAGCGTGTTTATGGCGAGCCATTGGTGCAACATCTCGTGTTGGACGAGAGCGAATATACGAACAAGGATTGGGTGCATGCCGCCCGCCGCGTGATGTCGCCGCCTTTCCGCGACAAGAAAAATCAGGATGATTTGTGGAACGGCTTGCGCTCCGGCTCGCTGCAAGTCGTTGCAACGGACCATTGCGCCTTCACCACGAAGCAAAAAGAAATCGGGCTTACCGATTTCACCAAGATTCCGAACGGCACCGGCGGCTTGGAAGATCGTATGCCCGTCTTGTGGACCCATGGCGTTGGCACGGGCCGCATGACGATGAACGAGTTTGTCGCCGTTACCTCGACCAATATCGCCAAAATCCTCAATCTCTACCCGAAGAAGGGGGCGATTGCGGTGGGGGCCGATGCGGATATCGTGATTTGGGATCCGGAAGCGACCAAGACAATCTCGGCTGCGACGCAAGTATCGGTGATCGACTACAATGTGTTTGAAGGACAGAAGCTCAAGGGCTTGCCGCGTATGACGTTGTCGCGCGGTGAGGTGGTCTATGAGGGTGGCAAGGTGACGGCTAAAACGGGACGCGGGAAATTTGTGGCGCGTCAGCCTTTCCCCGCCGAATCAAAAGCGCTTGCGACGTGGAAAACGCTTACCCAGCCAAAGAAAGTCGCCCGCTAAATGGTACGGTCCGAGAGCGCATCCCCCGTTATCGAAACCTCTGATCTTTCGTTGACCTTTGAAACGGGCGACGGGCCGGTGCATGCGCTCTCGAACATCTCGCTGACAATTAACAAAGGCGAGTTCGTCTCGCTCATTGGCCCGTCAGGGTGCGGTAAAACAACCTTGATGCGCGTGATTGCCGATCTTGAGCAACCAACCGAGGGTTCGGTCAGCGTCAATGGCATGAGCCCACATGACGCGAGGTTGAAGCGGGCTTATGGCTATGTGTTTCAAGCGCCTGCGCTTTATCCATGGCGAACGATTGGCAAGAATATCGCGTTGCCGCTCGAGATTATGGGTTACTCGAAAGAGGAACGTGCCGAGCGGGTGTGTAAAGGGCTGGAACTCGTCAACCTCACCGGATTTGAAAAGAAATTCCCCTGGCAGCTTTCAGGCGGCATGCAGCAGCGTGCTTCCATTGCGCGCGCACTATCGTTTGATCCCGATCTTTTACTGATGGATGAGCCCTTTGGCGCGCTCGACGAAATCGTACGCGATAAGCTCAATGAGCAATTGCTGCGCTTGTGGGAAAAGACCCAAAAGACGGTTGTGTTTGTGACGCATTCGATTCCCGAAGCAGTGTTTTTGTCGACCAAGATTGTGGTGATGTCGCCGCGTCCGGGTAAAATTCATGATGTTATCGAGTGCCATTTTCCGCGCGACCGCACGCTTGATATTCGCGAGACGCCGGAATTTCTTGATGTCGCCAACCGCGTGCGGCAGGGCTTGCGCGAGGGACATTCCTATGTCGATTAAGGGATGCCTCCCATGCTGAACGCGCTCTGGCAGGGCAAGACGCTTCCGGTGCTCGCGGTATGCGCGGTGCTTGCGGTGTTTTGGTATGCCGGATCGGTGTGGCTGAATGCCGATATGCAGCGCGATGCGTTTGCCAATGCGGGCAAAGCCGATTTCACAATGGCCGAATTGATTGATGGAACCTGGTCGCAAGAACGACCTAAATTGCCGACACCCGGACAAATCTTGGTTGAGCTCAATAAAACAATTTTAGACACGGCACCCACGTCAAAACGCAGCCTTGTCTATCATGGGTCGGTGACGGTTTCGGCAACGCTTTTGGGCTTTTTAATTGGCTCGGTTTTGGGCATGGGCCTTGCGGTTTTGGTGGTCCACGTCAAAAGCCTAGATCGCAGCCTTATGCCATGGGTCGTGGCTTCGCAGACCATCCCGATTATCGCACTGGCGCCGATGATTGTGGTGATCATGAACCAGTTCGACATTACTGGCCTTGTGCCAAAGGCGGTGATTGCTGCCTATCTCTCTTTCTTTCCCGTGACGGTTGGCATGGTGAAAGGTTTGCGCTCGCCGGATCCGTTACAATTGGACTTGATGCGGACTTATTCGGCGGATCGGTTGCAGATATTTTTGAAATTACGCGTTCCGGCCTCTATGCCGTTTCTGTTTGCGAGCCTCAAAGTGGCGGTGGCAGCCAGCCTTGTTGGAACCGTGGTGGCTGAACTGACCAAGAGCGAAGATGGCGGCTTTGGTGCGCGCCTACTCGCAGGCTCCTATTACGGACAAACGATACAGATTTGGTCAGCTCTTTTTGCAGCGGCTGCTTGCGCGTGGGTGCTTGTTACCTTGGTCGGTATAGCGGATCGCTTGGTGACACGGGCGATGGGGGCGCGACCATGACGGGTGTCAAATTCCACCGTCCGATTGCGCTATTGGCGGGTATACTAGCGATTTTTGCAGCCGTAGCCCCGATTGACCTCGGCGTTGATGGGTTGGCGCTTGGCGATCATCTTTGGTCACGAATGGTCTTTGGTATTTTGGGCGTAACCGCGCTGCGCGATAGCCAAGACACGCCGCAGCCCGCAAATGCCATTTGGAACCTGCCCTTTGCAGCCTTGCTTGCAGCTGTCGAGATTGTTGATCTGGCGCATATGAGCGGTGTGCGCGGCTGGGGCTTTTTCTGCGGCATTGGCGGAGTTTGGCTATCAGCTTGGCGCACCGTGGATATTGTCATTGCTCGCACACCGACACGCGGCCGACGCGCTCAATTCATGCGTTTGCTCGTTCCGATGATTTTCGGGGCGACTTTGTTGGTGATGTGGGAAACGCTGGCTATATCGCTTGAGGTGCCGAAGGTTATTTTACCAACGCCCTTCGCCATTTTGTTGCGTCTTGTAACATCGGTTCCGACCTTGGCAGCCGATTTTGTGCAAACAGCGCAAGGCGTGATCGCTGGCTACGCTATCGGATGTGGCGCAGGTGTTTTGATAGCGATTGTGATTGATCGCGTACCGTTTTTACAACGCGGCCTTTTGCCCCTTGGCAATCTCGTCTCCGCGCTGCCGATTGTTGGCGTCGCGCCGATCATGGTGATGTGGTTCGGATTTGACTGGCAGTCCAAAGCGGCAGTTGTTGTAATCATGACCTTCTTCCCGATGCTGGTGAACACTGTCGCCGGACTTTCCGCCGCCGGACATATGGAACGGGACCTGATGAAGACCTATGCGGCAAGCTATAACCAAACGCTGCTGGACCTTCGTTTACCTGCGGCCTTGCCTTTCATTTTCAATGGGCTGAAAATCAATTCAACGCTCGCTTTTATCGGCGCGATTGTGGCCGAGTTTTTCGGTACGCCCATTGTCGGTATGGGTTTTAGAATTAATACCGAAGTCGGACGCATGAATATTGATATGGTCTGGGCAACGATTGTTGTCGCGGGCGTTGCGGGATCGCTATTTTACGGATTGCTCGCGCTGGTTGAGCGGCGGGCCACGTTCTGGCATGCTTCCTATCGTCAGGGAGTTATGTAGGGTCGGGCGAAAGCCTTTAGCAAAGGGGAGAGTAAGAATGCGGAAGATTGTACTCGGAATGATGGCCTTAGCGGGGCTTAGTGTTGCCTCCGCGCACGCCGCCGACAAGGTGACGCTGCAGCTTAAGTGGGTCACGCAAGCGCAGTTTGCGGGATATTACGTTGCCAAGGATAAGGGCTTTTACAAGGACGCCGGCCTTGACGTCACCATCAAGCCAGGCGGCCCTGATGTGGCACCTCCTCAGGTTCTCGCCGGTGGTGGCGCCGATGTTGTGGTCGATTGGATGCCATCCGCGCTAGCAACGCGTGAAAAGGGCGTGCCTTTGGTCAATATCGCACAACCCTTCAAGCGTTCCGGCATGATGCTGACCTGCCGCGCTGAAACCGGCATCAAGAGCCCAGCCGACCTTAAGGACCGTACGCTCGGCGTCTGGTTCTACGGCAATGAATATCCGTTCCTTAGCTGGATGTCGAAGCTCGGCATCAAGACGGATGGCTCGAAAGGCGGCGTGAAAGTGTTGAAGCAAGGCTTCAACGTTGACCCGCTCTTGCAGAAGCAGGCCGATTGCGTTTCGACCATGACCTATAATGAATATTGGCAGGTGATCGATGGCGGTATCCCTGCCGACAAGCTTGTCGTGTTCAAATATGAAGATCAGGGCGTCGCTACGATGGAAGACGGCCTCTATGTCATGGAAGACAAGCTGAAAGATCCAGCTTTCGTCGACAAAATGGCGAAGTTTGTTGCGGCCTCGATGAAGGGCTGGGCTTGGGCGCGCGAGCACTCGAAAGAAGCCGCCAAGATCGTGCTGGATAATGATGCCTCAGGTGCACAGACCGAAAAGCATCAGATTCGCATGATGGACGAGATCAACAAGCTCACCGAAGGTTCAAACGGCAAGCTCGACAAGGCCGATTACGAGCGCACGGTTAAGACCTTGATGGGCGGCGGTTCTGATCCTGTCATTACGAAGCAGCCAGCTGGCGCCACGACCGATGTCGTGATCGATAAAGCGCTTGCGATGAAGTGATCTTTTGAACGCTTTTGCGTTGAGACTAAATTTCGGCGGGGGAAACCCCGCCGTTTTTTATGCCGCAATCAAAAACGCACCCGCCCACATGCCTAATCCAAACCAGGTATGGGCGATGAGATTCATGACGCGGATTTTCCAAGGGTTGGGGCGCTTTGATGCGGCCCATCCGGCTCCCATGCCGGGCTGCAACAAAAACCAGCCTGCGCCGACCGTGACCCATGACAGCAAAAGTGTTGGCAAAAGTGCAGGATGGGCGATCCAGCCTTTACCCTGCCAGAGCATCAGCGCGCCCGCGTAGACAATTCCAGTGACATAATGGGCGGCCCAGCCGGCTTCATCCTCGAACCAATAGCCTTTTTCGAGCGCAATATCTTTGTGAAATACAAAGCCGCGCGGAACCCATAAGAACCAGCGGCCGACAAGGCCCCAATTGGGCTTGGGCTGCCCGAAACCGTAATGAAGAAGGAGCGCCCAGAGATCCATGGCCGCGGTACCGCAGGCGCCAACAAAGAGGGAGCGAAAGATCAATTCATTGGTCATGCGATATCCTTTGAGAACAAGGGCCCTACGGCTTTATGACGAAGGAAGGTTAAGACTATAAATCGCCAGATTGAGCAGAGATGCAAAGCTTACCCATACGGCGTAAGGCACGAGCGAAAGACCGGCCAGTCGATCAATCCTGAAAAAGACCCACAAGGTCGCATAGACGGAGAGATCGAGCGCAACGACAACCGGAAGCGCCAGCCCCGGCTCATGCATACCAAAAAAGACAACCGGCCAAAGCGCATTAAAAATGAGCTGAACCGCAAAGATACCAATCACGGTGCGAAGTTTGGCCGTTCCCCGTATTTTATTGAGAATCCGCCAGCAGGACGCGGTCATAATCAAATAGAGGACCGTCCAGACGGGACCAAACAGCCAATTGGGTGGATTAAAAAAGGGCTTGTTCAGCGCCTCATACCAACCTGGAATATTCGGGATGGTCGCGGCGCTACCAATAAAAGCCGTTGCGAAAACGGCTATTGAAATCAATACCAGCTCACCAAGCCGTTTGACTAAACTGACTTGTTCTAACGAGGGTGTTTCTCTGTTTTGTTCGGTCATGCCTATCCCGGATGCTCTTTTTGCTATTTTGCTCACGAACTATTTTGTATCGTCACCGCATCGTGATTCGACGATTGGGAAAGTATTAACGCCCCCGTTTGTTCTGTTCGCGTGAATTTTAATATGAAAGGCTACGGAATGCGTATTATCCCCGCTTTAGTTCTGATCTCAGCCTTTTCGCTTGTAGCCGCGACGCCGAGCTTTGCGTCCTCGACCCAAGCAACAACGCTCTCAGTAGTCTCATCATCGGCATCGATGAACACGTCAAAGGCCACGAAGGATTATGTGGTTGCCCAGACACAAATGAAGAAGGCTTGAGCCTTTTCTTATTTTTTGGAAATCTGACGGTTTGTAATGACCGTCAAAAGTTTAAGGCCCGAAGCTCTTCGGGCATTTTCTTTTGAATTTACCATCCCACCTGAAACGGTTCGACATCACAAAAGACGCAATCATCAGCCGTGCCGTCTTCGTAGATAAACATCGCAAATTGGCCTTGTTGGTGGAGCGAAACCATACCCGTGTGCCAGGTTTCCGGATGGTAGCTGATCGCTAAATCGCCGGGCACGGTGAATGCCTTCAACGAGGCTGGATCAGGACGACCATGGCCATCATCATGAGCAACGACGATGAGAAACGACGTCTGTGCCAATGGTATAAAAATCTGCTCGGAAAAGGGGTGATGTTCCATAACCGTCACGAGGAAGGGCGAGGTCGCGATCGGTGGCCGGATGAGCGCCAGATTGGCCTGCGCCTGAGGGCGAGGGTTATTAAGATCAACGGTGAAGTTCAGCCTTGGATCCGCATGCGCCGCATCCAACAAAGTTCCGAAGGACCTGAAAGCATCAGCACTCACCGGAATGGACTGAAGAATAAAAGGGGCATTCGTCATGGTGAAACAGCCTGTAAAAGCATCGGCGAGATGAAGTATAGCGATGACTATTTTGAAACAAAGATCAGTGCTAGCCTCTTATGTCTATTGAAGACAGTATCATGAGAGGCGTATCGAATATGTCTACTGACTCGAAACATTCTGAGAACAACAAGCACGGTCTCCTTCATCGCCCGTTGTTTTTCAGGTTTCATCTGCCCCATGTTCATCTCAATTCGGTTTTCGGGGATGACTGGTTTGCGCTAAAAGCCGAAGCCTTTGCCCGCTTTTTCGGAACGCCTGTTTTTCTGATCGGGCAAACCATCGTGGTCGCCCTTTGGATCGTGGCCAATATGGTTGGGCTCGCGCAATTTGACGTCTATCCGTTCATTCTACTTAATCTTGCCTTCAGCCTTCAGGCTGCTTATGCGGCGCCCTTGATCTTGCTGGCACAGACCCGACAGGCCGATCGTGACAAGGCCCATGCCGAGGCCGATGCCCAGCATCGGGAAGACATCGCAAGAGCCAGTGACGAGCGCCAAGCCTTAGCCGCCCATCAAACAACCCTGCTGGTTGAAATGTTGCAACAAAACACTCAGCTAACCGAGACGATAAAGGTTTTAGCCGAAAGATTGGAAGCGCTTACACTTGAAGTACATAAAAAAGTACTCGACGGCCGAGCCGGGTAAAGCACTCGAATACTAAGTTAAAAAGAAATATTCATACAATAGTGACGTTTTAGCTTGTAGGGTTCCATTATGGCTGCTTTGCACAGGGATGAATCATGTCCGATCCTAATAACCCAGCGCTCCTCTCTTCGATGTCGGAAGAACAAAAATTAAAGACCATCGACAATATCGAGGTTAAATTGTCGGTAGAGGCGGGCTCTGCCATGATTACGATTCGCGATCTCCTCAAACTCAATGAGGGCTCGGTCGTTGAACTTGATCGGTTGGCGGGCGAGCATTTGGACGTTCGGATCAATGATACGCTCGTCCTAAAGGGCGAAATCGTCACGATTGCCGAAACGCTGGGTATTCGCGTCACCGACGTCGTTTCTTCGGATGAACGGGCCCGAAACGGGCGTTAACGGAGCGAGCCCATAGAAAAATCACCGTTTTTCTACTTTTTTGTCCATTTTTAAAAAGCGGCACGGTAATTGCTGAAAGAGGATCAAGAAAAGATCTCAAGCATACGGAGCGCTAAAATGGAAATTGTGCGGGTTGAATATTTCGACGAGGTCGAGGGTCATCAGATGGATCGATTAACCGTCAATGATATTGTGCTTTTGCTTGGTTATCAGGATCTCATAGGCTCAGTGAAAACGGTCAATGGATTTCAAGTGATTGAGGGTGGCCGTTCGGGTGCTTCTTCGTCAAACTCAAATCAGAAATTGAGCGATCGAAACCGACATCATTTGAAACTGCTTAGCTCTATCACTTCGGAGCCCATCGACGAGGCGGCATCGAGCGCGCTGGCATCCTGAGGGATTAAGCCCGCGCCTTTGGGATGATTTTGGGTTCAGTCGATCACTCTAAAAGAGGCATGATATAGGCGGCCAACTGGCCAGTACCTAGCGCCCTTTTTACGATCTTCTGACCGCTGATCAGGAGAAATGTCGGGGTCAGGTTCTGCAGATTTGCCGTTTTGGCGATCCATTTTAGATCCGGCGGATAATCTTGCTCGTCTGAAATATAGGCAAAAGATGCAACCGACACCGTGCGATACACAGTGTGGTGTTTTTTAGCGATCGATTTCACCTGATCTTCAAGCGACGCTTCATAGGCGCGGCAATATCCGCAATTTTTGGCGCTAATATAGATCAGCGTCGTTTCGGCTGCGTAACTCAACGGCACGAAGAGCAAGCCTATTAAGACTGCCATACAGCTAGATTTCAGTAATCCGAGCATTTTTGATCCGTTTCCCGGCGAATTAATTATTCCGCTATATCATGATCTGCCTGAAATTAGACATGTTGATCGTTTAAGTCCGTTTCAGAAACGGAGAAAAACGATGCCAAAAAATAAAAAAGCGGCCGAATTAAACATTATCCCTTCGCCAAAGCCTAAATTAGCGCGCCCCTCAAAGCCAATGTCGAGCTATGTGAAGGCCGATGAACTCAAGCTGATCATCGAGCGCGCCAATAAATTAGGCGATCTTGAATACGCCGCTCTCGCACACGAGCGTTTGCTTGAATTGCAGCCGGTTTCGACCACCGCCCTACCAAAAAAGGCTGCTCGTCCAGCCAAAGCAAGACTCACAGCCTAACAGGATACGCATTCAGTTTTAAACGGCGCTGCCCGCCATTTAGCCCTTTTTGCGGGTGATCTTCTTGCGAACACTGCCAAGGCCCATCGACTTAGCAAGCGAAGAACGGGCTGCGGCATAGTTTGGCGCGACCATCGGATAATCATGCGGCAAGCCCCATTTCGCGCGATATTCATCGGGCGTCATATCATAGGACGTCCGCAAATGGCGCTTAAGGGACTTGAAATGCTTGCCGTCTTCCAGGCAGACAATGTAATCGGCCTGAACGGACTTCTTGATGGATATGGCCGGAACAAGTGGTTGCTCAGGCTCGGCTGAAATGCCGGATTCCAAACCTAATAAAGCCTGGTAAGTAGAATGGATCAGATGGCCTAATTCATCTGGCGCAACTGAATTATGCGAAACATAATTTGCAACAATATCGGTCGTGAGCTCAATTAAGGTTATTCTATTGTTTTCATTATCCATTTAATAGTGGTCCTTGTTTAATAAATATGAGCAACGAACTAAGCTCTAACTATTAAATACTGTTATTCTTTTATCTTTACAATAAAATTAAATAATAAATTTCGAATAAATTAAATCGAACTATTCAAAACGCCGAAAACTTTAATCGTCCATAATTGGCATATAATTTGCTGCAACTCTTCTTATCTTGGAGCTGGCGGCGGATGTACCCGCCTTCCATGACTGCTAGCGTCCGTCAAACCCTTGACGGCGCTGGCAGAATTGCTTTTTCTTGGTGCATGCTTCGGTTTGACAGACCATCGTTAGGCGTCGGGGTTCGGAAATGGCGGCAGAGCCTATCCTTAGACAATTATCCTCTATGACAGAGGATCAAAAGCTTGGAATCCTCGACACTATTGAGCTTAGGCTTACGGTTGAAGCCGGCTCATCGAATATTACTATTCGTGATCTCCTTAAACTCAATGTCGGTTCCGTTATCGAGCTGGATACACTCGCCGGCGAGCATCTTAAGATCAGAGCAAACGGCACCCTTATTCTGAAGGGCGAGGTCGTTTCGATTTCTGAAACATTGGGAATTCGCGTGACCAGTATCGCCGATGCCGATGAGCGGGCGTGTGAACGGGGTTAATTCGGACCTTCCCCGTTCATGAGTGGCGTCGAGCGTTGAGGGCCCAGAAGTGACTAATGCGGGGATTACTTGGGTGTCGTCCGTCTTCGCTCTTTGAGCTTCGCCGGACACTAGCCTTTCTAAATTCGCTTCGCTCATTAAGAAAAGCTAAGTGGTGGAGCCAGGCGGAATCGAACCGCCGACCTCTTGAATGCCATTCAAGCGCTCTCCCAACTGAGCTATGACCCCACTAATGTCACGAAATCGGGTTTGGGAGCCCGATGCCTTGTTGCGCCATTGGCGCTTGCGACCGGGGGTCTATAGCCCCCCACGCCGCCCAACTCAAGCCCTTTGCCTTAAATAAGGCTCGGGCTAACGCGAAGATTAGACTTCTTCGTCGTCCTCAATGTCACCGTCGATCAGATCGGCAACATCGTCATCGCCTTCTTCCTCTTCTTCGAGGAAGGTTTCATCGGCGATATCATCGTCTTCGATTTCTACATCGACATCGCCAATCGGAATGTCCTTGCCGGACTCTTCCGCCTCAACATCGCCCAAGGAAACGAGTTCTGGACCGTCTGTGAGCGAGCCGACGTCGGCCTCGTCCTCGTCAACCGCTTTGGCAACGATTTCTGCACGCGCCATCAAGACAGCGGGTTGAAACACGGTACCGCATTTCGGGCAGAGGATCGGATCCTTCTGCAAATCGTAAAATTTAGAGCCGCAGCTCTGGCATTGACGCTTGGTTCCAAGTTCTGGTTTGGCCAAGGGAAGACCTCATTTTAACGTCTGGTTCGGCGGATGCCGAACGGAAAAAGGTTCTGCGGTCTTTCCATCCATCCGTATTTCAAAACAAATCAGGGACAGGATGACGGAACGATCCGACTGTGATAGTGCGCGGTATTCATCTCAGTCTGATCGCGGCGTCAAGCCCCTTCTTAGCTTAAGTCCGATTATTAAGGATCATCCCATGTCGAGTTCCCATTCGGGTTTGCCCCAACCCCTTAGCGCACGGCGGGGAAAACCGCTGAGCGGACATGTCAAATTACCGGGCGACAAATCGATTTCGCACCGCGCGATGATCTTTGGCCTCCTCTCGGTGGGCGAGACGATGGTCGAGGGATTGCTTGAGGGAGATGATGTATTACGCACGGCTGCCGCCTGCCGGGCGCTTGGTGCGACCATTGAGCGCCTTGGCGAAGGCCATTGGCGCGTGCGCGGCGTGGGCATTGGTGGCTTACGCTCACCCGATGAGATTTTGGATTTTGGCAATGCCGGAACCGGATCCCGTTTGATGATGGGTGTGGTCGGTGGACATGACATTACCGCAACCTTTGACGGCGATGCTTCGCTGCGCAAACGTCCGATGCGGCGCATCCTCGACCCTTTGGTTGAAATGGGCGTACAGGTCATATCCCAAGCCGAAGGCGGACGTTGCCCGATTACAATCAAAGGAGCAGCTGATCCTTTGCCGATCACCTATTCGACACCCGTTGCCTCGGCCCAAATCAAATCGGCGATTTTACTGGCGGGATTAAACTCGCCCGGCCGGACGACAGTGATCGAGACGGAAGCCACGCGCGATCACACCGAAAAAATGCTGACCTATTTTGGCGCGACCGTCAAAGTCGCGCCAGAAGGCCATGATGGTCGCCGCATCGAGCTGGAAGGTCGGCCCGAATTAAAGCCGCGTCCGATCATGGTGCCGCGCGATCCGTCCTCTGCCGCCTTCCCCATGGTGGCGGCTTTAATCGTTCCCGGCTCGGATATTCTGATCGAAGGCGTGATGATGAACCCGTTGCGGACCGGACTTTTAACGACTTTGCTCGAAATGGGTGCCTCCATCGAGATTGTGAACCCGCGTTATGAGGGCGGTGAGGATGTGGCCGATCTTCGCGTCCGCGCCTCCAATTTAAAGGGTGTGGATGTGCCTGCGCCACGTGCGCCGTCGATGATTGATGAATATCCCGTGCTGGCTGTTGCGGCGTCTTTTGCCACAGGCGAAACGCGGATGCGGGGTTTGAACGAATTGCGTGTGAAGGAGAGCGATCGCTTGCAGGCTGTCGCCGACGGATTGGCGGAAGCAGGCGTGACCTATGCGATTGAAGGCGATGATTTGATCGTCCAGGGCATGAACGGCGCTGTACCAGGCGGTGGCGGGGTTGTTGCAACCCATCTCGACCATCGGATCGCGATGAGTTTTCTCGTGATGGGCATGGCAACCGATAAGCCGATGACGGTGGATGATGAGCGCATGATTGCAACAAGCTTTCCGAGCTTTGTGAGTTTGATGCGCGGCCTTGGCGCTGACTATTACGCATGATCATCGCGGTTGATGGGCCTGCTGCATCGGGCAAAGGCACGCTGAGCAAGCGCATTGCTGCGCATTACGGCCTGAACCATCTTGATACGGGGCTCTTATACCGTGCGGTGGCGCGTGCGCTGCTTGATGCGGGCAATGCGCTTTCGGATGAAGCGGCGGCGGTTACTGCCGCGCGAGGGCTTGATTTTCACGCGTTAGATGAAACGAGACTACGCGGTGCAGACGCCGGAGAAGCAGCCTCTGTTGTTTCCGTTTATCCGGGCGTGCGAGAGGCTTTGTTGCAAGGGCAACGCGAATTTGCTGCGCAAAAACCCGGCGCCGTTTTGGATGGCCGCGATATTGGTACTGTGATTTGCCCTGATGCCGATGCCAAACTCTTTGTCACCGCAAGTCCTGAAGAACGTGCCAAACGCCGCTGGCTTGAACTGCAAAAGACCAATTCTACCCTTTCATACGATACGGTTTTGGCCGATGTGCGCAAACGTGATGAGCGCGATTCAGGCCGTGCGGCCGCGCCTTTGAAAATGGCCGACGATGCCCGCTTGCTCGATACGACTAAACTCGGTATAGAAGCCGCTTTCCAGATGGCACTTAGCCTCATTGAAGCTGAGATTGCTGGAGAAAAATAAGATATTCCATACGTCATTCGACATCGGTTCAGCGCCGACCCGCCTAAAGGCGGTGGTTTTGTAGCAAAGCTACTTAACATCGATGGAGAAGGGCGCCCTTTTAACACTAACCCGTCGGCGCTTCGCCCCTAGCCGGGGCTCTCAGGAGAAAATATGGCATCCGTTAACTCTTACAATCCATCGCGCGATGATTTCGCCGCGTTGCTCGACGAGTCATTCAGCAAGAGCGACTCGCTAGAAGGTTCCGTTATCAAGGGCATTATCATTGCCATTGAAAAGGACATGGCTGTTGTCGACTTAGGTCTGAAGACCGAAGGTCGCGTGGCCTTACGTGAATTTACAGGCCCAGGCCGCGAAGGCGCACCGGGCGTTGGCGATGAAGTCGAAGTCTATCTCGACCGTATCGAAAACGCGCTCGGCGAAGCCGTTATCTCGCGCGACAAAGCGCGCCGCGAAGAAAGCTGGGTCAAGCTTGAACAGGCGTTCGAGAAGCAAGAGAAGGTCAACGGCGTTATCTTCAACATCGTCAAGGGCGGCTATACGGTCGATCTTGATGGCGCAACGGCCTTCTTGCCACGCAGCCAGGTTGATATCCGTCCGATCCGTGATGTCGGCCCGCTGATGAGCATTGTGCAGCCTTTCTTGATCCTGAAAATGGATCGTCGTCGCGGCAACATCGTTGTTTCGCGTCGTAGCGTATTGGAAGAGACGCGCGCAGAGGCCCGTACCGAACTCGTTGCCAATCTCGAGGAAGGTCAAACCGTTGACGGTACCGTCAAGAACATCACCGAATACGGCGCATTCGTCGATCTCGGTGGTATTGATGGTCTGTTGCACGTCACTGACATGGCATGGCGCCGCGTCAACCATCCGTCCGAAGTGGTGACCATCGGTCAGCAGCTCAAGGTTAAGATCATCAAGATCAACCATGATACGCACCGCATCTCGCTCGGCATCAAGCAATTGCTGGCTGATCCGTGGGAAGCGATTGAAGCGAAATATCCGCTCAATTCGCGCTTCTCGGGTCGCGTCACGAACATCACCGACTACGGTGCATTCGTTGAATTGGAACCAGGCATTGAAGGCCTGATCCACGTCTCCGAAATGTCGTGGACGAAGAAGAACGTGCATCCCGGCAAGATCGTTTCGACCTCGCAGGAAGTCGAAGTGCAGATCCTCGAAGTGGATTCGTCAAAGCGCCGCATCTCGCTTGGTCTCAAGCAGACGCTGCAGAATCCATGGGAAGCTTTTGCTGAGAAATATCCAGCAGGCAGCACGGTTGAAGGCGAAGTGAAGAACAAGACCGAATTCGGTCTCTTCATCGGCCTTGAAGGCGATGTGGATGGTATGGTCCATCTCTCCGATCTCGACTGGAACCGCCCAGGCGAACAGGTGATCGAAGAGTACAAAAAGGGCGATATGGTCAAGGCTCAGGTTCTCGATGTTGATGTCGAGAAGGAGCGCATCTCCCTTGGCGTGAAGCAGATGGGCGGCGACAAGTTCGCCGAAGCTGCAGACGCACCAGGCAGCGACCTCAAGAAGAACGCCATCGTCACCTGCGAAGTGGTGGAAGTGAAGGAAGCCGGTCTCGACGTGAAGATTGTCGGCACCGAATTCATGACCTTCATCAAGCGCGGCGATTTGGCCCGTGATCGTGCTGAACAGCGTCCAGAGCGCTTTGCAGCCGGCGAGAAGATTGACGCTCGCGTCATTCTGTTCGACCGCAAGGCCCGCAAGGTGCAGGTCTCGATCAAGGCTCTTGAAATGGCCGAAGAGAAGGAAGCGATTGCACAGTACGGCTCAGCCGATGCTGGCGCGTCCCTCGGCGACATTTTGGGTGCCGCTTTGAAGAAGAAGTCGGGCGAGTAATCGACGATTTCTCTTCTTGAGTTAAAATTGAACCCCCGCATGGATCGATTCATGCGGGGGTTTTTTTCGGGTCGGGCGTTTCACACACCCGCAATATTGACGCGCAAGGATAGCGTGGCCTACCTAAACGTGTATCATTCGGTACGAATGCACAAAGAGGATTGCGATGTATCGTTCAACCACCCGCGGTATTCAGATTACGGTTGAACCGGCCTATATGGCCGAACAATCTTTGCCGCAAAGCGGACGGTATTTCTGGTCCTATACCATCGAGATCGCCAATCTCGGCGAGGAGACGGTAACGCTCCTCAGCCGGTATTGGAAAATTACCGATGGCAATGGCAAAATCCAGGAAGTGCGCGGCGAGGGCGTGGTAGGCGAGCAGCCAACGATCGGCCCCTGCTCATCCTTCACCTATACGAGCGGATGCCCGCTAGAGACCCCTCAGGGCATTATGGTGGGCGCTTATGTGATGGAAGGACCAGGCGGCGAGATGTTCTCGGTCGATATTCCGGCCTTCTCGCTTGATCTGCCAACGGTTGCGCGGGTTCTGCATTAAGGGCGTAAGACGGTAGCGCTATTTCATCCGTCATTGCTAGCGAACGCACGCTTCGATTGCAACGAATTAATAAAAAAGGCGACCCAAAGGCCGCCTTTTTAAATGCTTTAGCAGAAGCGCTAATTACTCGGCCGTGCCTTCAGCGGCAGCCTTGGCTTCGAGATCTTCGCCGGTTGTTTGATCAACGGCCTTCATCGAGAGGCGGACTTTGCCGCGCTCGTCGAAGCCCAAAAGCTTAACCTTGACCTTGTCGCCTTCCTTCACCACGTCCGTGACCTTGTTCACGCGCGCGGCTGCGAGCTGCGAGATGTGAACGAGGCCGTCTTTGGCGCCGAAGAAGTTGACGAAAGCACCGAATTCGGCGGTTTTCACAACCGTGCCTTCATAGATCATGTTGAGCTCTGGCTCAGACGCAATCGACTTGATCCAGTTGATCGCGGCCGTGATCGAAGCGCCATCGGAAGAGGCGATCTTCACGGTGCCGTCGTCCTCGATATTGATCTTCGCGCCTGTCTTTTCGACGATTTCGCGGATGACTTTGCCGCCCGTGCCGATTACTTCGCGGATCTTATCGGTTGGGATCTTCATCGTCTCAATGCGTGGCGCATATTGGCCGAGCTCGGCGCGAGCGCCTGCAAGACCCTTGGCCATTTCGCCCAAAATATGCAGACGGCCATCCTTGGCCTGATGCAGGGCGACCTTCATGATCTCCTCGGTAATACCGGCGATCTTGATGTCCATTTGCAGCGAGGTTACGCCATTCTCGGTTCCTGCCACCTTGAAATCCATGTCGCCGAGATGATCCTCGTCGCCAAGAATGTCGGAGAGAACGGCATAGCGTTCGCCTTCAAGGATAAGACCCATCGCGATACCGGCGATCGGGCTCTTCAACGGCACGCCTGCATCCATCAAAGCAAGCGATGAACCGCAAACGGTGGCCATCGACGACGAACCATTCGACTCGGTGATCTCGGAGACCAAACGGATCGTGTACGGGAACTCGTGATGCGCTGGGAGCATCGGACGAACCGCGCGCCATGCAAGCTTGCCATGGCCGATTTCGCGGCGACCTGGCGAACCCATACGGCCCGTTTCACCGACCGAGTAGGGAGGGAAGTTGTAATGCAGCAAGAAGGTTTCTTTGTAGGTGCCTTCGAGCGAATCAATGAACTGCTCGTCATCGGCTGTGCCAAGCGTTGCAACAACCATCGCCTGCGTTTCACCGCGGGTGAAGAGCGCTGAACCATGGGCGCGTGGCAGAATGCCTGCTTCCGCAATAATTGGACGAACGGTCACAAGATCGCGACCATCGATGCGCTTCTTTGTGTCTAAAATGTTCCAGCGAACGATTTTCGCTTCGACTTCTTTGAACACGCCGCCAACCAAGGTTGGTGCGAGTGGCTCGGCAACGCTTTCGCCACAAAACGCATCCATGACCTTTGACTTAGCAGCCGATACTTTGTTCTGACGTTCCTGCTTGGCAGGTGTCGTGAACGCATCGCGAAGCTCAGCTTCAACGAGCTTCAAGATTTTGCCTTCGAGTTCCGAATGATCTGGCGTTGTGAAATCGCGTGGTTCTTTGGCTGCAACTTCAGCAAGCTTGATGATCGCGTCGATCACAGGCTGGAAGCCCGTATGTCCATGCATAACCGCGCCAAGCATGACTTCTTCGGAAAGCTCTTTGGCTTCCGACTCAACCATCAACACAGCATCGGTCGTACCAGCGACAACAAGGTCGAGCACCGAGTCGGCCATTTCGGCGAGTGTTGGGTTCAAGCGGAACTGGCCGTTGATATAGCCGACGCGGGCTGCACCGACAGGACCCATGAAAGGCACGCCTGAAAGGGTCAGTGCTGCAGAAGCTGCAACCATCGCCACGATGTCGGGATCGTTTTCAAGGTCATGCGCCAGAACGGTAACGACGACTTGCGTCTCGTTCCGGTAGCCTTCGACGAAGAGCGGGCGGATGGGGCGATCAATCAAACGGGAAACCAATGTTTCCTTCTCGGTTGGGCGACCTTCGCGCTTGAAATAACCACCGGGAATGCGGCCAGCGGCAAACGCCTTTTCCTGATAGTTAACAGTCAATGGGAAGAAATCGATGCCAGGCTTGGCGTCTTTCGCCGAAACAACGGTGGCGAGGACGGTGGTTTCGCCATAGGTGGCGAGAACGGCAGCATCGGCCTGACGCGCAATACGGCCCGTTTCCAGGGTCAGCTTACGGCCAGCCCAGGTGAGTTCTACTTTTTGGATATCGAACATGTGTGTCTTGTCACTTCTCTGATTTGCCTCGGAAGAGACCACGAGCAAGACGGCGAGAAGCTGGCAGTACCAGCATCCGGCGATCCTGCCATGATCGTCGTAGAGAGGCAGGGTTTAGGGATGTCGGCACCCTGCCGTGCACCCCGGGAATGAGAAGCAGGCGGCCGGAATGCCGTCTGCCTCTTGAAACGCAACTAAGCCCAAAAGGGTTGCTGCGGGATTAACAATCTTAGCGACGGATGCCCAAACGCTCGATGATCGAACGATAACGGGCTTCATCCTTTCCCTTGACGTAATCAAGGAGCGAACGACGCTGCGACACCATCTTCAACAAACCACGACGCGAATGGTTATCTTTCGCATGGCTCTTGAAGTGGCCGGTTAGATTGGTGATGCGCTCGGTGAGGATCGCGATCTGAACTTCAGGCGAACCGGTATCGCCGGCAACCGTTGCGTATTGCTTCACAAGCTCTTGCTTGCGTTCTGGCGTAATCGACATCGGATGTTCCTTTATGTTTAGAAAACAATGGCTTCAGAGCCATATCCTCCGTCACAGGGCCGAGCCGGGATGTCGTCCAGCACGGTCATGCAAACGGAAACGGCGGAGACCAATCCCCGCGCGTTGGGGGGACATATACACGAATTTGGGGAGAATGCGAGGAAAAAAGACGGTAATCGGACGATTACAAATTAAACACCCGGTTCGGCACAAGCGAGCCGTGCTCGATAACGCCGATGGCAACGACAATGCCGTTTTGGGTTGCGTAGGCGGTTGCGCCTTCCTCAGGCGCATCCGCGCCGCGCACAATGACCGACTGGCCGCGCTTGAGCCTAAGCGCGCCATCGGAGGTCACGCGTACGCAGGGCAATTCCAGAAGCCCTGTATCGACACTGCGCAAGGCTTGAAAAACGGCCTCCGGATCGGCTTCTAACGCCGCCATTGTCACAGAATTCGCCTCGGTGAAGGGGCCGACGCGGGTGCGGCGGAGCGCCGAGACATAGCCTAACGAGCCGAGCATGCGGCCCAAATCGCGCGCTATCGCGCGGACATAGGTACCCTTGCCGCATTCGGCTTCAAGCTGGGTCGATTGACCATCATAAGAAACGAGACGCAGCGCGTGAATTTCAACCGTACGGGGTTGCAATTCAACCGTTTCGCCACCGCGCGCCAAATCATAAGCCCGCTCGCCGTCGACTTTGATCGCCGAGTAGCGCGGCGGCACTTGGGTGATGGCACCAATAAAATGGGGTAATGCTGCGAGGATTTCAGCCTCGCTTGGGCGTTTATCGCTTGTGCCAACAATTCGGCCTTCGGCATCATCGGTGTCGGTTTCGGTGCCAAAACTAACCGTAAAAGCATAAGCCTTTTCGCCATCCACCACATAAGGGACAGTTTTGGTGGCTTCGCCAAAGGCTAGCGGTAAGAGGCCTGATGCAAGCGGATCAAGCGTGCCGGCGTGGCCCGCTTTTTTGGCGTTCAACATACGCCGAACGACAGCCACGGCGTGGGTGGATGTCATGCCGAAAGGCTTATCCAGCACGATCCAGCCATGCCGATCCGCGCGGTGTTTTTTTGGCGCGTTCATGGGGAATTAGTCCTCGTTGGTCTCGTCAATATCGTCGCGGCTTGCGAGATCACGCTGCACCTCGGGACGGCGTAGCAAAGCATCAATTTTGGCCGCGGCTTCGAGTGTCTCATCGGGACGGAAGCGGACGTTAGGTGCGAATTTCAAATTCACTTTGCGCGCAATTTCTGTGCGGAAAAGACCACTATATTTGCCCAAAGCTTTTATGACGGCAGCCTCTTGCGTTTCATCGTGCAAAGAGACGTAAGCGGTGGCGATTTTAAGATCGGGCGAGAGGCGAACTTCCGGAATTGTGATGATCGCGCTTTCAATCACCGGATCGATGATTTCGCCACGACGCAGGAGTTCAGCAATCGCGTGGCGAACCAATTCTCCGACGCGCAATTGGCGTTGCGAAGGGCCGCGAGGAGCGTCTTGTTTGTGTTTCATGTCGACACCGCCATTCCGGGCTGGGACCGGATAAAGGGGTTAAAGGGGAAAGAGGGCCCGGTTGATACCGAGCCCTCAAAATCGTTACAGCGAGCGGCGGATTTCTTCGACGCGGTAGCACTCGATGATGTCACCTTCGCGCATATCTTGGTAGTTTTCGAACGCCATACCGCATTCTTGGCCCGAGCCAACATCCTTGACCTCGTCCTTGAAGCGCTTGAGCGTCGATAGCTTGCCTTCGTGGATCACGACGTTATCGCGGATCAAGCGAACATGGGCGCCACGCTCGACGCGGCCATCTTGCACCAAGCAACCGGCGACTTTGCCGACCTTCGACACGCCGAAGACCTGAAGGATGCGGGCTTCGCCGAGACGCTCTTCGCGCAGCGTTGGAGCAAGCAATCCGGACATTGCCTTTTTGATATCATCGACGAGATCGTAAATGATGTTGTAGTAGCGAATTTCGGTGCCCGAACGCTCAGCTGCGTCACGCGCTTCTTTATTCGCGCGCACGTTAAAGCCAATGATTGCAGCACCTGATGCTTCTGCCAAGGTCACATCGGACTCGTTGATACCACCAACACCCGAATGGATGATGCGTGCACCCACTTCGTCTGTGCCGAGCTTTTCAAGCGAGTTGATAATTGCTTCAACCGAACCTTGCACATCGCCCTTGATGAGCAACGGGAATTCCTTGCGGCCCGATGCTTTCAGCTGGCTCATCATATCCGTGAGCGAGCCACGAGCAGCGCCTGCGCGCACTGAATTCCGCTCGCGCTTTTGACGCTGACGGTATTCGGTGATTTCACGCGCGCGGGCTTCCGATTCAACCACAGCCAAACGATCACCTGCTTCTGGCGCACCATTAAAGCCGAGAACTTCAACCGGAACCGAAGGGCCGGCTTCTTTGATCTGCTCGCCCAAATCCGAAATCAACGCACGAACGCGCCCATATTCGGAACCCGCGACCACAATATCGCCAGAACGCAAGGTACCTCGTTGGACAAGAACGGTTGCAACTGGACCGCGACCGCGATCAAGCTTGGCTTCGATAACGGTGCCTTCGGCTTCGCGTTCCGGATTGGCTTTAAGATCAAGCAATTCGGATTGAAGGGCGATGGCTTCAAGTAGCTTATCAAGATTGGTGCGTTTGGTAGCCGATACTTCGACTTCGAGTGTCTCACCACCCATCGATTCAACTTGAACCGAATATTGCAGCAATTCTGTTTTCACGCGATCAGGCTTGGCATCCGGCTTGTCGATCTTGTTGATGGCAACAATCATCGGCACTTTGGCGGCCTTGGCGTGGTTAATCGCCTCAATCGTCTGTGGCATGACGCCATCATCGGCCGCCACAACGAGAACCACGATATCGGTTACCTTCGCACCACGGGCACGCATTTGTGTAAAGGCGGCATGGCCGGGGGTATCGATAAAGGTAATCTTCGCGCCATTGGGTGCCACCACTTGGTAGGCACCGATATGCTGAGTGATACCACCCGCTTCGCCACCAGCGACGTTGGCTTTCCGGATCGCATCGAGCAACGATGTTTTACCGTGGTCGACATGGCCCATAATGGTGACAACAGGCGGACGCGACACGAGATGGTTATCAGTGTCCGGCGTATCGAATAGACCTTCTTCAACATCCGACTCGGCCACGCGCTTCACGGTGTGGCCAAATTCTTCAGCGACCAGCTGGGCCGTATCAGCGTCGATCACGTCTGTGATCTTCACCATCTGGCCCTGCTTCATCAGAAAGCGGATAACGTCAACCGCGCGCTCGGCCATACGGTTAGCGAGTTCCTGAATGGCGATAGCCTCAGGAATAACGACTTCACGAGCAATCTTTTCTTTCGTCTCAGCCTGTTGATTGCCTTTAAGGCGCTGAACGCGGCGCTTAAACGCTGCCAGCGAACGGACGCGCTCTTCATCTTCGCCTCCGGTAACGCTCGTAACCGTCAAGCGACCACGGCGACGATCATCGGCGCGAGGGGCTGGCTTAGGTGGCACAGGGGCGCGGGCGGCGAGACCACCACCCGGACGACGAATGGACTTGCGCTCTTCCCCATCGGCTTCAAGCATAGCGGCGCCCGTGCGGCGCGGCGGGATGACCAGACGCTCAGGAGCCGGCGCTTTTTCAACTTCGCCTTCACCAAGACGGCGGCGCGCTTCGCTTTCAGATTTCTTTTTAACTTCGTCATCAAAGCGACGACGATCATCTTCTTCTGCCTTGCGGGCTTCAGCTGCGTCACGTTCCACTTTTTCAATGGCTTCGCGCTCGCTGCGCGCTTTCGCATCGATTTCAGCCTGTTTGCGCTCAATCTCTTCGCGCTTACGCGCTTCAATGAGGGCCAGTGAACGCGCATCGCGCTCGTCTTCGGTCAAGGTGCGAAGAACAACGCCGGAAGGCGCGGTTGACTTGGATGCAGGCGCCGAACGCGAGGGCGTTGGCTTGGCAGGGGCAGCCGGAGCGGGTGCTGCTGCTGCGGCAACAGGGGCCTGAACAACGGGCTTTGGCGCCACAGGAGCGGCTTCTGCCACCACTGGTGTTTCACCAGGTCCAACAATACGGCGCTTCACCTTTTCAACGACAACCGCCTTTGTACGGCCATGCGAAAAACTTTGACGCACCACGCCCTGCTCGACCGGACGCTTAAGGCTAAGCGTCTTGGTCTGTGACATATGAAGCGTCTTGTCGCCCGATGAGTTCTTGTCGTTCATTCAGTCCATATCCTGCGGTAATACCGCTTCAGTTCGGTTGGTTAACCTGCTCGTCCGAGCCTTGAACGGAATTTTCATCCGTCCGGTAGGCCTTTATAAATTCCAATTTCTGAAGACAGGCCAATGATGCTGACCCGTTCAGAAGCGCTGCATGTATCACATGTGACCGCCCTAATGCCAAACCCAAATCATCGGATGACATCGCGGCGATAACTTTTATTTCCCTCGAACCCGCTTCTTGGGCCCGACGAACCAGTTGGGCGACCTTCCTTATGCCGTCGGAAGCCGCGTCGGAAGCGTGGATAATGGCTAAAACGCCGCCATGCCCCAAGGCTTCTTCAACTTTCCCGAACCCTGCAACAACCTGCCCTGCTTTGTTGGCCAGACTAAAAGCTTCCCGCGCAGATCGTTCAAGAAGCCCGTCAACCATATCGGCAAGATCGATTGGCGTTTTGACTTCGGTTTTGAACGCTCTTGCAAAAGCTTTCTTTTTAATTGCCGTTTCGATAACCGCTCGGTTTGGGGTCAACCAGACACCCCGGCCAGGCAGTTTTCGTTTCAGATCCGGTACCACCATCCCATCCGGTGAACGGACAAAACGGAGCATGGTTTCTGGCGATGACCGCTTGCGGGTGACGATACAGGTCCGTTCCGAACCCGTTTCATCATCCTCGGCTATAGCGGGCATCGCTTTCTCGATCCTTAACCCTCTCAGGCTTCCGCTGTTTCAGCAGCACTGACGGGTGCTTCAATCCAGCCGGCCTTGACGCGTGCATCCATGATAATCGCTTCAGCATCGTCACGCGACAGTTCAAACCCTTCGAGATAACCCGCATTGCGAATCGTCTCTGTGCCTTTGCGTTCGGTCCAACCTAAAAGGTCGTCCGTCGCGCAGCCCGCGAGATCATCAACGGTTTTGACGTCGTTTTCACCGAGCTTCACGAGCATTGCGAGCGTAATACCTGCAACCGACTTAAGCTCATCGGCCACACCCAATTCAACACGACGATTATCCAGTTCTGCTTCACGAGCAGCCAAGAAATTCGATGCGCGGTTTTGAATCTCAGTGGCTGTTTCCTCGTCAAACCCTTCAATCGACGCCAATTCGGAGACATCGACATAGGTCAATTCTTCCACTGAACGGAAGCCTTCCGATGCGAGCAACTGGCCAACGACCTCGTCGACGTCCAGCGCTTCCATGAAGACGGCCGTACGTTCGACGAACTCCTTCTGGCGGCGCTCGGATTCCTCAGCTTCGGTCAGAATATCGATATCCCAACCGGTGAGCTGTGACGCCAAGCGGACATTTTGGCCGCGGCGACCAATAGCGAGCGAGAGCTGATCATCCGGCACTACAACTTCGATGCGCTCGGATTCTTCATCCAAGACGACCTTGGCTACTTCAGCTGGCTGCAGCGCATTAACGATGAAGGTGGCGACATCAGGCGACCATGGAATGATATCGATCTTTTCGCCTTGTAATTCGCCGACAACCGCCTGAACACGCGAGCCGCGCATACCGACGCAGGCACCAACCGGGTCAATCGAGCTATCACGCGAAATTACGGCAATCTTGGCGCGGGAGCCGGGATCACGCGCAACAGCCTTTACCGTGATGATACCATCATAGATTTCAGGCACTTCTTGCGTGAAGAGCTTGGCCATAAATTGCGGATGCGTACGGGACAGGAAAATCTGCGGGCCGCGTGGCTCACGACGCACGTCAAAAACATATGCGCGAACGCGATCACCCAGGCGGAACGTTTCACGCGGGATCAACTCATCACGGCGGATAATGCCTTCGCTGCGGCCCAAATCGACGATCACATTGCCATATTCGGCGCGCTTGACGAGACCATTGATGATTTCACCGATACGATCCTTATACTCGTCATATTGACGATCGCGCTCAGCATCACGCACCTTCTGAACGATGACTTGCTTCGCCGACTGCGCCGCAATACGGCCAAGATCGAAAGGCGGAAGCTTATCGGCAATGACGTCGCCGACCTGCGCGGCAGGGTTCGAGCGCTTGGCATCGTCGAGCGAAATCTCGGTAGCCGAGTTTTCAACGAGCTCAACCACTTGCAAATGTCTCCATAGCCGTAATTCGCCCGTTTTTGGGTCGATTTCAGCTTTGACATTGGTTTCCATGCCGTAGCGCGAGCGAGCGGCTTTGGCATAGGCTTCTTCCATCGAAGCCAAAACGATCTGACGATCGATTAGCTTTTCGCGGGCGACGGCGTCGGCAATCTGGAGCAGCTCTAGACGGTTAGCGCTGATGGCCATGGCGGATTACTCCTTCGATAAGATCAAGACCGAGTCTTGCGGTTTTTGGTAGTTGGTTTTGCGACTTCGGCCTCTTCCGCCTCAGTCGCGTCGGTATCTTCTGTTTCGCTTAAGCCCTGTTTAAGGAGCGCTTTGCCACGCCGGAGCGATTCGCGGATCAGTTCATCGGTTAAAACGAGGCGGGCGTCACTGAGATCGATCAGCGGCAGCAGCACACGGACCGCTTCATTTGGCGGTGCGTCTACCCGCTCAACAACTGCAGCATTATTCTCGACGCCGCGCAAAATACCTCGAAAGCGCTTGCGCCCTTCGGTTACAATTTTCATTTCAATCTTGGCTTCGTAGCCTTCCCAGCGCTCAAAATCGCCTTTGCGCACCAGCGGCCGATCGATGCCGGGCGACGAGATTTCAAGATGATAGGCTTTGCCAACCGGATCATCGAGGTCAAGCGCCGGGGAAATACCGCGGCTAACAGCCTCGCAATCGTCCACGCTCATGGAACCATCGGGGCGCTCGGCCATGATTTGGACCGTGCAGCCATTTTCGGCCGAGATTTTAACGCGGACAAGCCGATACCCCAGATCACCGATGACGGGCTCAACAATATGAGCCACGGCGGCGGCGACACCGTTTTCTACGATTAAGCGAGGTTCGTCTGTAACCAAGGTCCTAAATTCCATCAGGCAATAAAAAAGAGCGGGTCCGGCGGGGCCCACTCTCAAACTATCGGTTCATAGAACCGCTATGAGATGTCTTAATGACAGATGTGCTTATACAGCACAGGACAAAATTTTCAAGCCTTAAAGATTTTGCCCGAGATTTATACGATTTGGTCACTCTTAGCGGGTTAAGGATTACCGTTACGGAGTGCCTGAATGAACCCCATTTCGTCCCTTGTCGCGGACATCGAAAACGCCCTCAGCGATGATGTGGGTGAACGTAGACACGTACTTTTACGACGAATTACAGGCCTTTTTATCGATCAAGTCCCTGATTTGAACGAAGATCATATTTCAGTCTTTGATGAAGTTATTCTGTGTTTGGCCATCGAAATTGAATTGGCCGCCAGAATGGAGCTATCAGAACGATTGGCCGATTTGCCGCGCGGTCCGCGCCGAACCATCCAAAATCTGGCTCAGGATGAGGAAATTGACGTCGCAAGACCGGTTCTTGAACGAAGTCCGTGCCTTTCTGACGATGATTTGGCTCGTATTGCTCGGGAACGCTCCATCGAATTTCTGACGTCTTTGTCAAAACGCGTAAGCCTGTCAACGGCCGTGACCGATATTCTTCTTGAGCGTGGCAGTGCCGATATTGTTGAGCGGGTCGCCAAAAATAGCCGCCAAGCTCTCTCCGATATTGGTCTTCGCTTATTGGCCCAAAAGGCAACGGAAGATCAGCGGCTTTATCGACTGGTACGTGGACGACCCGATCTGGCTTTACGCCATGTCGGGGCAATTTTAGAGGCGGCCAAGCAGCGCGCTAAAAGCGAAATGTCTGATTTGCCCGATCAGCCGGATATTTTAGATCGGGCGCTGGATGTAGGGGCAGCCTCTCTTTTTGTTGATCCGGACATTCTCGACGTAAAAGAAAATGCTGCGCAAAAAGCCACGATTGTATGGCCAGTTTGGCCAACCGATCTCCGCCGCATTGCAAGCCAAATCGAGCGCGGCGAAATTGCCGAGGCTCTGGCGGGTATCGCTTATTTGGCGGAAATATCGCGGGAATCGGTAGAAGCCGCCTTTGCGGCGCCGCAATTTGACTCCATTCTTTTTATGGCCCGCGCCATTGGTATGGATTGGCCAGTTTTAATGGCCCTATTAAAAGTGCGAGAAGGGGGCGAGCTGTCAAGCGACATTCATCAGCGTGCCCATTCCAGCTTTCATGCGCTATCAAAATCGACCGCTGAACGGGTTATGCGATTCATTGCGTCACGTTTAGGAAAAACCGCAAATGGCGGGTTTGGTCAAACCCGCTCAAATGTCAAATAGGCTGATTTACGGCCTTCTTTGATCGCCTTTAATTCGTAGCGGGTGGATTGCCAGCCCGACCATGGCTTGCGCCAGTCATCGGGTTGGTTGGCAAGCCAACGAAACTCATTCGAGCGCATAACATGGTTCAACGTCCACCCGACATAATGATCAATATCGCTCGCAAACCTAAATTGACCGCCTGGCCTTAAAACACGCGCGATGAGTTTTAGCGTTTCATCAGAAACAAAGCGGCGCTTGTTTTGACGACGCTTTGGCCAAGGGTCAGGATAAAGCAAATAAAGCCGACCAATCGATGCGTCAGGCAGCTTTTTAAGCAAATCAAGCGCATCGGAATCGTACAGGCGAATGTTTTTAAGACCGTCACGATCAATGACCGACAGCATCTTCGCCATGCCGTTGACGAAGGGCTCGCACCCGATAAAGCCGACCTTCGGATGTGTAGTGGCTTGCAGCACCAAATGCTCACCGCCGCCAAAGCCTATTTCAAGCCATAAATCGGAGGGTAGATTTTCAAAAAGTGCAGCGGGTGATAAATCGCCTGCTAAATCGACACGGAGCTCGGGAAGAAGGCTTGCAAAGAGATCCGCCTGATTAAGGCGTAATTTCTTACCCTTGCGGCGGCCAAAAAAGGCACCGCCGCCAGGGTCATCTTGCTCCATCGAAGCCGGATTAATCAAAGGCCGGCTTTGATCTTATCGGCAAGATCCGTCTTCTCCCACGAGAAGCCACCCTCTGCGTCAGGCGCACGACCAAAATGGCCATAGGCTGACGTGCGGGCATAAATTGGCTTGTTCAAATCGAGATGGCGACGAATGCCGCGTGGCGTTAAATCCATGATATCGCCGCGCTCAAAAAGCTTTTCAACGGAGCCTTCGTCGACTTTACCCGTGCCGTGGAAATCGGCATAGATCGACAGGGGACGAGCCACGCCAATCGCATACGAAAGCTGAATCGTGCAGCGATCGGCAACGCCTGCTGCAACAACGTTTTTCGCAAGATAACGCGCGGCATATGCAGCAGAACGGTCAACCTTGGTTGGATCTTTGCCAGAGAACGCGCCACCACCATGAGGAGCCGCGCCACCGTAGGTATCAACGATGATCTTGCGACCTGTCAGGCCTGAGTCACCATCCGGACCACCAATAAAGAATTTACCCGTTGGGTTGATGTGCCAAACCGTATCTTTGGAAATCCAGCCTTCTGGAAGCGCGCGGCGAACATATGGCTCGACGAGTTCACGCACTTGGTGCGAGGTCATGTTTTCGATCAAATGCTGATGCGAAACAACGATCTGCGTCACACCGACAGGCTTGCCATTGGCATAGCGCACGGTGACTTGGCTCTTCGAATCCGGGCCCAAAACCTTTTCCGTATCCGCGTGGCGAGCTTCGGAAATAAGCCGAAGGATCTTGTGCGCGTAATAGATTGGTGCGGGTATTAATTCGTCGGTCTCGCGGCAAGCGTAGCCAAACATAATACCTTGATCGCCAGCACCTTCTTCTTGATTGGTGGGCTGACGGGCATCGACGCCTTGAGCGATATCGGCTGATTGGCCGTGCAACAAAACGTCAATGTCGCAAGTATCCCAGTGGAAACCGTCTTGCTCATAGCCAATATCGCGGATCGCCATCCGTGCCGTGTGCGCAATCCAGTCTTTCGTAACGGTGGATGGACCACGCGTTTCGCCAGCAATCACTACTTTATTCGTTGTCGCAAGCGTTTCGCACGCAGCACGGATATCCCACGGATCGATACCTGCCTTGGGACCTTCACGAAAAAACAAATCTACGATTTCATCTGAAATACGATCGCAAACTTTGTCAGGATGTCCTTCGGAAACTGATTCACTGGTAAACAAATAATCGGAACGGGCCACGGTCTAACTCCGGCTGCTGAAGGTGTTCAATCTAATAGGCAGCATACCCACACCCCTACTAGAGGTGACGCTGCCGATTTGCCCCTCCGTGACAGGGGAAATAACACAAGTCAAGCTGAAATAACGAACGTATTTTATAATAAGAACGATCTTGTTCTTTATATCATATCAAACTGTCTTCGCCCGCAATAGCACTTACCAATTCAACCACCCGGCGCCGCAGTTTCGGATCCTTGATGCGGACAAAGGCTTTGTTCAACTGAATGCCTTCATTCGTCGCAAGAAAATCGGCAACATAAGCCGTATCGCCATTGTCCTCGAAACCGCTTGATAATGAGCGCTCAATTGTTTGCGGCGCGCCTTCAAAAAAATATTCGACCGGCACACCAAGAATTCGTGAGATTTGCTGAAGCCTGCTCGCACCAATACGGTTGGTGCCCTTCTCGTATTTCTGCACCTGCTGAAAGGTAAGACCCAGCGACTCACCTAGCCTTTCCTGACTCAGGCCAACCAATACGCGCCGCATACGAACCCTGCTGCCAACATGGCGATCAACCGGGTTGGGGGCCTTTTTAAACACTATTTTTTCCGGATTTTCCATTACGACGGCTTTCTAAAAAGGGATTTTTAATAAAACTCGAAAGATCTACAGTAATTTTTTATAGTTTAATTTAAGGGGCTGACATAGATAGCAGAAAAAAGCTATTTATGTCAGATGGTTAGGCAAAGACGAAAAAGCAGGCTTCTTCCCAGTATTCAAGCCAAATTACTTGAGCAGTTTGTAGCTGGTGTTTCGGCACGAACAGCTGCTGAGTTGACGGGTGTAAATAGGAATTAGGAATACAGCAATCCTGTTTTTCCACAAATTGCGTGAGATCATTACCGAGAAGATGGCGGCTGAAGCTCCTTTCCTTGCAGGTGAGATAGAAGTCGATGAGAGCTACTTCGGAGGTGTTCGAAAAGGCAAGCGAGGTAGAGGGGCAGCCGGTAAGGTGCCCGTCTTCGGTCTCCTCAAACGTGGCGGTAAGGTGTATGCAATGATGATCGAGGATGCCAAGGCACAGACTTTGCTGGGAATTATTCGGGATCGCATCCAACCTGACAGCATTGTCTACACCGACAGTTTCAGATCCTACGATGTGTTGGATGTCTCGGAGTT
>JAPJMW010000094.1 GCA_026461505.1 Beijerinckiaceae bacterium | reverse complement strand
TGCCTAAGCAGTTCGGCTTTTTTACTTTCAAGCTCTTTCAGCCGCCCGGTTAAAGAGGGCATTGGTCCTGCAACGGTAATTGAATCGACAATTCTCTCAATTTGCTGGGTAATTGATAGAAGTGACTTTTGATGGCTTTGGGCATTATTCGAGTCGTTCTCGGCTAATTCCTTGATTGTGGAATTAAAGGCATGCTCAAATTCCTGGAGCAGGCTTGGTTCTAACATTTGCTCTTTGATGCCATTTAGGACGGCGTTTTCCACACGCTCAACCGAGATCTTTTTATTGTTCGAACACGTACCCTTTTCCCGATGACTGCTGCAGCTTATTCGACCCTCGCCAACTATGGTCATTGGTCCGCCGCACTCGCTACAACGAATGAGACCCGAGAATAGCCGGCGAGGATTCCTTCTTTTAGTTAAAGGTAAATCCTGCTTTCTATCGAGGCGCTGGTGAACCAAAGACCATTCATCGTCGCTGATAATCCTGAGCTCAGGGACTTCAGTGACAACCCAATCCTTTTGAGGGTTAATGCGCGGGATACGCTTTCCCGTTTTTGGATCTTTTACAAACTTTTGGCGGTTGTAGAGAACTTTGCCCAGATAAGCTTCGTTCCATAAAATGCCGTCACGACGCGCCCGGTTGCCGGTGATGGTTGAAACATTCCATTGGCCGCCGCGCGGCGCCTTGATGCCTGACTGATTAAGAGATTTTGCTATTGTACGAACGGAGATACCAGATCCGTATTTACAAAAGATCTCTCGAATTATGGCCGCTTGTTCAGGGTTGATCGCCCGCAAGCCTGAATCAGGTTTACCGTCGGAACCAAAGCGCCGAACAACATCATAGCCGTAGGGGAGGCCGCCCGGAGAACGTTTTGCAATCGCCCTTCCTTTTTGTCCGCGTCTAATTTTCTCGGCTAGGTCTTTCAAGAAAAGTGCATTCATCGTGCCTTTAAGGCCGATATGAAGTTCACTAATTTCTCCTTCGGCAATTGTTTGTATTTTTGCTTGCCAGAATGAGACTTGTTTAAAAATACCCGCAATATGTTCTTGATCGCGTGAAATTCGATCGAGAGCTTCGGCAATTACAACATCAACTAACCCTGCCTTTACCTGCTGCAAAAGGGATTGAAGACCGGGGCGATTATCGGTTGATCCGCTGATGGCCGAATCAGAAAATGTTCCGATCACGTGACAGCCAAGCCTTTCCGCAAGGCGATTACATTCGCGAACTTGATCTTCGATCGAAGCCTCTCGTTGTAAATCAGATGAGTATCTTGCGTAAATTGCGGCGCGCATAATATGCTCCTAGCTCAAGAATTTTCTGCGTATGAATCAGTGATTAGTTGGTGGATAGTTTGATAGTGACGGCGTGATGCGTAGATCATCTTGGCCTGATTATAATGCTTTTGAGAAACATCCGGTGTTACGTGTCCTAAGATCAACCCTGTAATTTTAGCCGATTCTGGGGTATCGTGGATCATGGTTGTTACAGCAGAATCGCGAAACCAATGAGGTGGAATTCTTACGCCAAATTCCATCTGGGTGCGTTTATAGATAGCAACCCGCAACGGGCCTTGGGTTAGGTCCGTTCCATAACGAGATATCCATAAAGCGGTATTAGAAATTTTCTTCGATTTTGAAGAATTTTTGAGAAGTATTGGACGGAAATAATCCAAGTAGCGCTTGAGAGAGGCATTCAGATTCGATGGAAAGGGAACGGACATGGCACGTTTCCCCTTCATTTTATCCGCATGAAATACGAATGAAGATCCCGTATCATCGATCAAGAAATTAATGCCAATTGAAAGTGAATAAAAATTTTCAATGCGAAAGGGTCTGCGGATCAGAAGGGCTATCATCAGGCCGTCGCGATACATTAGGGCACGTTGAATTTCCGTAAGTCCTGATTTCTGATGATAATCTCTAATTTGGGCCGTTTCAGCTTGTTGCATGAGCTTGAAGCCCAATGCCTCCAGTTGATCTGCTTCTTTCAATCGAAGGAGTTTATTGCGAACAGGATATGCATCGTTACGAAGGTTCATCCAAGCGTTTTTTAACCATTCCCAATGACTTTTGGGTATTTCTGGCGTCATAACCCGAACACAGTCATATAATTCCTGAATGCGATTTACGACTGTAAGACTTGCCCGAGAGTTCAGTAGATCAAGAACATAATTTGTAACATTTTCCTGTGTTACGAGATCTTCCGGCTTGCTCGCATCGATAGCGTCTTTAGAAACTCCAGATCGCAAAATTATCCAATTTAACCAAATACCGTATCCTTTTTTATTTTTTTGGACTGTCTTCTCACGCCATTTGGTTGCCGGTCCAGGCTTAGAAAATAAACCGCGCTTATCAAACGACTTGTTCCACGGATTTTGATGATGAATTGGCCAAGCGTGAAGCTTTAAGCAATGGAAGACAAGCTCGTGAGTTTTGATCATTTGACATCTCCCTTCCGAAAATTATCCAGGATATCATCGTAATGACGAAATGCGTCCTCTTGCTCCAGTTTTGTGTAAAATCGATAGGTCGTTTTGATGTCGGTATGACCCAAAAGTTGACGAACAGTCTCGTATTGGCCTGGGTTGGATTTAAGATAAAGATAGGCCGCGAAATGTCGAAATAAATGTACGTTCATTATCAAGCCGGTATGCTTTTTAATAAATTTAGGAAGTTGGGCGCCAATTTCATTCGCTTTCTTTTCACGCCCATTGAGTGAAATAAAAAGTTTCCTTGTTGGACTCTTTTTAAGAAGCGGTAGGTAGATATTGATGTAAATTTTAAATAGATCGACGATATTTTTGGGAATCGGAAAACTTAGGTCTTGCTTGTTTTTGACGTCTTTTCCTGGAATTACGAGGAACCACTCTTCATCGCGCACTTGATGGAGATTTATATCAATATCGAGAGCGGCAAGATTTTTCTCTCTAATAGGCGCTATGAGAAGTGTGACAACGGCAATGGCCGATTGAACCTCGACAGCTTTTAGTACCGTCGGCTTTGAATGATCCATAGCTAATATGGTATCGAAGGGTAGGCGAATAATTTTTCTAATGTTATCCAGGTTTGTGAGTATTCTAAGACGCTTTTCATTTTTGATTGTCATACCTGAGTGCTCAGGTCGCAAATTGGCTTCAGCGGCCTTGAATTTTTCCAACTCGTCAGCTGATACCTTCACATGATGTTTAGCAATTTGGCTCATTATGCGCGCCAAATTATAAAAGTGGGCATTCGGCTTTTCCCCCGAACGATCCCAAAGCGTGCCCAATATGACCTCTCGCGCGTGAGGGCTAACGAGGTCTGCTAAAGACTGTATTCTAGCAGGTGCTGTTCCCGACTGGACGAGAATAGTTACCATCAAAAGGATCTTCTGGTGGCGATCATGTTGGGATGCGGGGCTGAGAGGTTTGAAATTAGACTTCTCGAACAGTTTTTTTGGTCCAGACCGAATGAGGAATCTTGAAAGGTCATCTTCAAATGAATTGGGTAGATCGGATAGGGTGAGCGAACGTGTTGGCCGGCTGTCAATGAGGTCTAATTTTATTTGGGGCCAACCCGGCTGGGTTGATAAGAGGCGGTTCCACACTTTTGTTAAATCACGCCGAGCCTGTTTGGCTCGGGAAGGGGTTTTGCCCGATGTGATCCCGTCACCTTCATAGGCGTCGAGAATGCCATTCGCGACTTCCCAAGGTTCGAGGCCGGCCTTTGAACAGTACCGTCCAAATTGATTGATGTGCGATTTATCGTGCGTATCGACGATTCCGTCGACCAATAGCGACCAATTGGCTGACTTCTGGCCCATTTTGCCGGTTTTTTTGCCTAATTGGCCGAAATTTGTCTCGTGTGAGGTCTGCATCATCGACTACTCGGGGTTGTGAACGTTAAAAGAGAATAAAACATCGGTATTAAAGTAGCAAGTAAACTTAATTACCGATAAATATTGTTCTGTGCTAACATACTGATTTAATTGGTTTTCTTCGTGAGTGGAGAGTCGGCGAATAATTACCTTCTCAGACAGCGTCATTGCCTGTCCTCCTACTCTGCGCTGCCTCCATTTGAAGGCGGATGAGTTCGATTTGGCCGAGGCCTTTGAAACGATTTTCGACGAAGTAACGTCCAGCCTGTTTGCCTAGGGTGCGAGCTAATTGTAGCAGAGCTGGGTGCGAGCCCGATGATTTGACGGGTTGAGCCTCCAACCTATCGGTTTGAGCTAAATATTTTAACGATACATTTGTATCATAATTATTGTGTGATGATGTATTCATGTTCACTTCTCAGTTATTGTCTGGGTCTAGGTCCGCGTTTGATCGGCGCGGTCGCGGCAGCAATTTTTTCGATCCGGGTGCAGATTTGGCTCAATGGGACCAAGGGAACCGGATAAAGTCCATCTTCTAAGCTCATGAAGCGAGAAATGGCTGCCTTAGGTCCCAATAATTTGGGTTCGGACATAGATAGAACGCCGTTTTGTTGAAACGCGCAGAAATCCAAATAAAGACCTGCCGCATGTTCATAAAGTGGCTCCCCTGTCTTTGGATCGGTTCCGACAGGGCCGAGCATTGTCATGGGAACGGGTTCGCCACGCCCTGTATCAGCTTCTAAAAGGGCTTCCTTATAAAATTGCCGAAGAATGGTTCTATGCCGGCTTACAAGCGCAACGGCATGGCTAAAACGCATCCCTTTATTCAGAAGTTTAAGTGCCAGGCCAAGCTCGGCGACGTGGATATAGTGATAAATGACCTCGTCTCGAGGATTGTCTTTGATAATTTCACCATTCGCAAAAGGCACAAAACTTCTACGAAGTTTCCGGATCATGGCATGACGGGCCGTTGGCAGCATACCTGAAGCCAGGTGGCTGCCGTCCATGACCTCAGCCACCTGGCCGTGGTTCAGCCGGAGCGAGGACATGCGGATTGCAAGGTCACTTAGGGAATCAGTCATAATTAATTTATGACATATTCATACTATAAAATAAAGTCCCAAACATTTGGTCGTTTGCAAAATATTATCCCGGAAACATATTTGCGCTGTTGCTTGGCAATGCGGGTTGTCAGATTGAATTCCACTTGCCGCAAAATCCTTAACAATCCTTGTCCGAATAACGCTGCCGTGCCGTGTCAAACTCTTACTATCGGTGCCACAATAATTGCTCAACTTTAGGGGGCCTAAGACATTTCGGCCCTAGTAGATTTAATTTTGAGCCCCGATTTTTCCAAAATGCGTTTGATTGACAGGCACCGACATTAGTGTAAAATATTTCATAATTAGAAAAAAAATGCACAATGCTCGATTGGGATCTGCTGCGCCTCTGGGGAGAGCCAATGGCACGATTGAATACCAAACGTGAAAGCGATGACAGCCTTTCTATCCGCGCCGCGTGGTTGCATTATGCAGCGGGAATGACGCAGGCGGACATAGCTACGCGTCTAGGGGTATCAGGCGTTAAAGCACACCGTTTGATCTCGCGCGCTAATGAAAACGGCGCCGTCAAAGTGAGCATAGATGGTGATGTAGCTGAGTGCATGATTTTAGAGCATGAGCTCGCCGCAAAATATAATTTAGCTTACTGCCAGGTGGTTCCTGAATTGCATGAGGAAGGGCTTCCTCTGCGCGCCCTTGGTATAGCTGGCGCAGATTTTTTCATGCGCGAAATTGAGTCAGGCCCAGCACACGTCATCGGAGTGGGGCACGGCCGCACAATAGCTGCTGCGGTTGCGCGGATGCGCAGGCTCGATGCTTGCAAAGTCAAGTTTGTTTCACTTCTGGGAGGTTTAACGCGTAATTTTGCAGCGAACCCTCATGACGTGATGTATCGGTTGGCAGAAAAGACCGGTGCCACGGCGTTTGTAATGCCAGTGCCATTCTTTGCAAACACCGTCGAGGATCGCGAGGTATTATTAGCTCAGCGAGGTGTCACTGACGTACTCAATTTAGCCGCACAGGCTGATCTGATGATCGTAGGAATCGGAACCGCTGAACCCGATGGATTACTTGTTGCAATGCAGATGATTGACACGGCCGAAATGGGTGATGTCAAACGGAGAGGTGGCGTTGGCGAAATGTTAGGGCATTTTTTTAATGCTGATGGCAAGCCCATCGAAGCTGCAATTTCCGCTCGTACGGTTTCCCTTGAACTAGACATCATTAAGGGGCGCCGAATAGTCGCGATAGCGGGCGGTAAAGAGAAGACCTGGGCAATCAGGTCTGTGT
>JAPJMW010000093.1 GCA_026461505.1 Beijerinckiaceae bacterium | reverse complement strand
GTATGATGATGGCTATGAGAATGATTATGACTGTGATCATGATGATCGTGTGAATGACCGTGTGCGTGGCCATGATGTCCATGATCATCATAAGCGCCACGTTCCGGTTGAAATGGACGCGATACGATTGAGGTTGAACACCCTAAACCACGGATCATTTCTGCAAGAACATGATCATCTTCGAGATATAAAGCATAAGCCGTGATTTCACACGGCGTATGACGATTGCCGATATGCCAAGCTGTCTTTAAAAGCCGCAAAGGATTTTCAGCACGCACCTCTAGAAGAGTTTGTGGTGCAGCTTTAATCAAGACAAGCGAACCATCTTCAAGCTTAACGGCGTCACCATCATTTAACACTGTCGCTTTGTCTAAATCGAGCAAAAATTCGAGACCCTTTTCACCCTTTAATACGATCCGGCGGCGATGCCTTCCTTCATGGTCGAGGCTGACGGAATCGATAATTCGTTCGGCCTTAACGGCTGCTTTTCGAATAATAGAACTGGCTGTTTGCATAATGGCAGAGCACTTTCAGGTGAATAAGGACAGTGGTTGAGATAAATCGAACGATAAATGATACATAAAAGCACGTTTGAGGTGAATAATGATAAATCAGTAAAGGAAATAGCGCTGAGCCATGGGTAGCTCTGTCGCCGGAGCACAAACCAGAAGCTCGCCATCGGCAGTTACCGTATAGGTTTCCGGATCGACCCGAATGTCAGGCGTTGCATCGTTATGAACCATCGATGCTTTCGAAATACCGCCGCGGACATTCTCGACAGCAACCATGTCCTTCACTGTTCCTAATTTGCCACGAAGATCATTAGCGATAGCCGCTTTAGAAACAAACACAACCGAAGTTGATGTTAACGCTTTTCCAAACGCTCCAAACATGGGTCGATAGTGAACAGGTTGTGGCGTTGGAATAGATGCATTTGGATCGCCCATTTGTGCGGCGATGATAGCGCCACCCTTAATCACCATATCAGGCTTCACGCCAAAAAAAGCTGGCGACCATAAAACAAGATCAGCCAATTTACCGACAGTAACCGAACCGATATGGTTTGATACGCCATGAGCTATCGCAGGGTTAATTGTATATTTTGCAATGTAACGCTTAACACGATGATTATCGGCGCGACCATCACCCGATAATGAACCGCGCTGCTTTTTCATCTTATCAGCAGTTTGCCAAGTGCGTGTGATCACTTCTCCCAAACGCCCCATGGCTTGGCTATCGGATGACATCATGGATAGAGCGCCGATATCATGCAAAATATCTTCTGCTGCAATGGTTTCTTTGCGAATACGGCTTTCGGCAAAGGCCAAATCTTCGGGAATGCTACTGTCCAAATGGTGGCACACCATCAACATGTCCAAATGCTCGTCAAGCGTATTAACCGTGAAGGGACGGGTTGGATTGGTTGAGGACGGCAATACGTTTTTCAAGCCCGCGACTTTAATAATATCCGGCGCGTGACCGCCACCCGCACCTTCCGTGTGGAAGGCGTGAATGGTCCGGTTTTTAAAGGCTTTTACGGTATCTTCGACAAAGCCTGATTCATTCAATGTGTCCGTGTGAATCATCACTTGAATATCGTAATCATCGGCAACCGAAAGGCAGTTATCGATCGCAGCCGGAGTCGTACCCCAATCTTCATGCAGCTTTAAAGCACACGCTCCTGCTTCAATCATTTCAACGAGTGAACCCGGTAGCGCTGCGTTACCTTTGCCTGAGAAACCAACATTGACGGGGAAGGCATCAGCCGCTTCGATCATCCGTGCCAAATGCCATGGACCTGGTGTGCATGTTGTTGCATTGGTGCCGGATGAGGGCCCTGTTCCACCACCGAGAAGCGATGTCACGCCCGACATTAAAGCGTGTTCAATCTGCTGCGGAGCAATGAAGTGAATATGGGTGTCGAAGCCGCCTGCGGTTAAAATTTTACCTTCTCCAGCAATCACGTCCGTACCAGGCCCGATGATGATCGTAACACCCGGTTGAATATCGGGATTGCCTGCTTTGCCGATGGCTGCGATCCGACCATTTTTCAAACCCACATCGGCTTTTACAATACCCCAATGATCGACGATCAAGGCATTGGTAATCACGGTATCGACGGCACCGTCTTTATTGGTAACCTGGCTTTGACCCATGCCGTCGCGGATGACCTTACCGCCGCCAAATTTCACCTCTTCGCCATAGATGGTAAAATCCTTTTCGACTTCGATGATGAGCGATGTATCAGCAAGACGAACACGGTCGCCTGTGGTGGGGCCAAACATATCGGCATAGGCAGCGCGGGAAAGAATGGTTGTCATTGTCGTTGTCCTTTATCGATCGCTGCTTAAAGTTTGCCCATCACATCTTGGCGAAAGCCGTAGACTTCCCGCTTGCCTGCGAGTGCCACTAAGCGCACCTCGCGGCTCTGGCCGGGTTCGAAGCGCACCGCTGTTCCGGCTGGAATATCAAGCCGCATGCCGCGTGCGGTTGCCCGATCAAAGGACAAGGCAGGATTGGTCTCGAAGAAATGATAATGGCTGCCCACCTGAATCGGCCTGTCACCTGTATTGGATACGGATAACGTCGCTGTCTCACGATCTTCATTCATCAAAATATCACCCGGCTCAGTCATCACTTCGCCAGGTATCACCGCGCCATGCCCGCCGCGAATTGGATTGTGGACGGTGACAAGCTTGGTTCCATCGGGAAAGGTAGCTTCCACTTGTACGTCATGGATCATATCGGCGATCCCCTCCATCACTTGATCAGCCGTGATCACATGGGCACCGGCCTGCATCAACTCTGCAACCGAGCGGCCATCCCGCGCGCCTTCAATCACAAAATCCGTGATTAGAGCAATCGCCTCAGGATGATTAAGCTTAACGCCCCGCTCAAGCCTGTTTCGCGCTACCATGGCCGCAAGCGAGACGAGAAGCTTATCCTTTTCACGGGGCGATAAAATCATCTGAATAGTCCTTTGTTATCGATCAGCATTGCCAGACGCGCGGCACAGGAACCGCGCGGAATTGATTTAAAAAACGGGTTGCCGATTGACGGAGTGCTTCGGGATCAACCGCGGCAAACCTTACAACCAACATTCCATTCCAAGCGCTCGCGCCAGACTCGCATGACGAAGTTTCAAGCGCTGCTCTTGCTTCGTCAAGCCGTGCCTCCGCATCCGGGGCAAGATGTAAAAAAGTTGCAACCGCCCGCGCTCCTGCGCCAATGGCAGGACGATCAAGACGCGCTGCCATGTCGCCTTCTAAAGCGACCTCGTCGGCAAAGACGAGCTTTTGATCGCGCCTGATCCGCCAGCTATCGCGCAATGCACCTTCCGTAATCCGCTCACCCATTGCGCCGCGACCAAAGATAACCCCCTCAAACAGACTCAGCGTTGCGTCGGATGCCATATCCGCCCGAAAATGCCGATTAAGTTTTGCACCGGAGAAAAGCAGCGTTTCTTGGGGTAGCCACGCCAATTGCGATCGCTCAGAAAGAGAGAGTTGAATAGACGCTGCGGAAGGCTCGCTCTGTGCGCGATAGATTTTTTCGGCCGACTGGGTAGAAACAACGGCTTTAGCATCGACATCGAGCGAAATTTCAACGCTGAGAGAATCGCCCCCCGCCATGCCACCGCCCGTATTGATGATAACCCCTTCGCACAAGGCTCCTTTGGGAAATTTCATCCGATAGCCGCCGGCTTCATAGAGCTCGGACGCCTCGGTTCGTCGGGGATTGGCGCTAAACCGACAACGGATGTTTCCCTTGGCCCGGATCATTCCCGGAAGAATGGCATCCGCGCGCGGTCGCTCTGAAAATATCGAAACCGCAGCCGTCATTCGCCGAAAACCCGCTTTCTACCGAAAAATACCATGCCTCATAGATAGGCGGGAGCGCCGCGCGTTCAAAGCTGAAAATTTGGGCAGACGCCGCTCTTTCGATCAGGTCCGACGATAGGGCGCGAACCATCCAAGCCCTTCAACGGTTCCGGCCTTCGGGTTATATTCGCAGCCGACAAAGCCCTGATAGCCGAGGCGATCAAGTTCGTCGAACAGGAAGGGATAATTCAATTCCTCGCCTGATGGCTCGTGCCGCGATGGGACACTGGCGATCTGAACATGGCCCGACATCGGTAGCAGCCCGCGCATCCGCATTGTCACATCACCATGAAGGATCTGGCAGTGATAAATATCGAATTGCAATTTGAGATTAGGGAGATTCATTTCCGAAATGATCTCAGCCGCAAGATCAAAACTGTTCAGCCCATAGCCCGGCATGTTGCGGCCATTAATCGGCTCAAGCAATAAGTCCAAGCCTTTGGCGACAAGCGCCTGAGCTGCATAGGCAATATTGGCGCGGTAGGTTGCCATTGCGTTTGCATCTTTAAGATCCGTCATACCAGCCATCATATGTAACCGCTTAACACCGGTAGCTTCCGCATAGCGCAAGGCCGTTGTAACCCCTTCACGAAATTCTTGCTCGCGGCCCGGTATACCTGCCACGCCGCGCTCGCCTTTGGTCCAATCACCGGGCGGCATATTGAACAGGGCTTGCGTCAGTTTATTGGTCTCTAATTGTTTGGCGATCGCATCCGGGGAATGCTCATAGGGGAATAGATACTCCACCGCCGCAAAGCCTTGATCCGCCGCTGCCGAAAAACGATCCAGAAAGGCGTGCTCGGTGAACATCATCGTCAAATTGGCAGCAAAATTGGGCATAACGTTTCCTTTGGCATCTTTATTTTGTCCATGAGCCAACATGGATTATCGCGTTTTGTCAAAGCCTTGAAAGCAGAGCTGCGTTGCGCGAGCTCCCTATCAAGTGGAAAAAGGCAGGCGGCGTTGTTATATTCCGAGCTATGAAACAGCCAGCCCAAACCTTTTTCCCTACACCATCGGTTTCACTCGCTATTGATGGCATGACATGCGCCTCTTGCGTCGCCCGCGTTGAAAAAGCGCTCTTATCGGTTCCGGGGGTCATGTCGGCATCGGTCAATCTTGCTACAAAAAGTGCGCGTATTGAGGGAAATGCTGGCCCAGAAAGCCTTATCACGGCCGTTGACGATATCGGGTATGGCGCCAGTCTGATCCTTGAAAACAATCAGGC
>JAPJMW010000092.1 GCA_026461505.1 Beijerinckiaceae bacterium | reverse complement strand
GCTTCACCCTTGGCAATTTTCTCGTCGGACGCTTGCGCCATTGCGCGGGCTTGATCGGGCGTTTCGAGAACGTAAGCGCCAAGCGGGCGGGCGGCTTCAACGGCAGCGATATGAGCCTGCGTCAATTCAACCGAAGAAATCTTTTTAGCCTTCAGCGCGTCACGCGCATCGGCAAGGGTCATGTGTGTGAGTTCGGTCATGATGGCGCCTATTCGACGACTTTAGGAACAAGGAAATAATGGTCTTCGGTCATCGGCGCATTGCCCGTCACCGTTTCCGGATATCCGCCATCGCTCACCTGATCGACACGCTTCTTCATCGCCATTGGCGTGACGGATGTCATTGGCTCGACGCCGGTTACATCCACTTCCCCGAGTTGCTCGACGAAGGAAAGCATGGCGTTCAATTCGCCCATCAGATGCGGGACTTCCTCATCGGTAACGGCAATGCGTGCTAATCGCGCAATTCGCCGGACAGTAGCCTGATCAACAGACATGATAACTCCAGAGCAAGGGTCAGGATTCGGATATGCCGCCTATAGCACCCGCGCGGGAAGCGCCGCAATGGAGGATCCCGGTGTTTCGACTTGGTATCGGACGCTCAGGCATGCTAACCCCGCTTCATGGATGAAAAAAACCGCTCCGATGCCGCTTTTAACCTCGCATTGCCGCGCGGTTCGCGTCTTATGGGGCTTGATTTAGGGACAAAAACGATCGGTCTCGCCCTTTCGGACGTGGAGCGCCGTATCGCAACACCCCTTGAAACGATTCGTCGGGTGAAATTCAAGGCGGATGCCACGGCGCTGCTTGGACTGGCAGAAAAACACGGGGTAGCGGCCCTCGTGATTGGCCTCCCTCTTAATATGGACGGTAGCGAAGGCCCCCGCGCCCAGGCAACGAGAGCTTTTGTTCGGAATTTGTTGGCGCTCTCGCCTTTGCCGGTGCTGTTTCAAGATGAGCGACTTTCTACGGCCGCCGTTACGCGAACCTTGATTGATGCCGATGCTTCCCGCTCGCGGCGAGCGGAATTGGTCGATAAACTTGCCGCCGCCTATATCCTGCAATCGTTTATCGACCGCGTTAATACGACAAATTCAACCTTTTAAATTCCCATTTCCGATTGCGTGAACCTGCCCATGGCCGCTTTTCCTAATCTCCTGACCGTGTTTCTTGTTATCGCTGTTGGAGCGGCTTTGCGCGGCACGGGCGCTATAGTTCAAGAAAATTGGCGGGGATTTGAGCGGATTACTTATTTTGTCCTCTTCCCCGCAATGTTGATGTCAACAATGGCAACGGCAGACCTTGCTGCCACGCCGTTTATGGCCGTTGGCGCCACTCTGATTCTTTCGCTGCTCTCGGTTGCTGCCATTCTGCTAATCGTAAGACCATGGCTCGCCCGCTGGATTGGTATGGATGGTCCCTCCTTCAGCTCTGTGTTTCAAGGATCGATCCGGTGGAATTCGTTTGTCGCGTTTGCCATGGCATCAAGCCTTTATGGAAAACAAGGCGCCGCACTTTGTGCTGTCGCCATTGCGGCGATGATCCCCTTACTTAACGTGTTAGCGGTGGGCGTTTTAGCACGTTACGCAGCAGCGAAACGGCCGACATCGAAAGCTTTCTTTAAAACGCTCATCCAAAATCCATTTATCTGGTCATGCATGATCGGATTGGCGCTACGGCCCGTGATCGATTTCATCCCAACTGCACTGTTTGCTCCCCTGACGATGATTGGCCAAACTTCGCTTGCTGCAGGATTGCTTGCCGCTGGTGCAGGTCTTGAAATTGCTGCCCTTCGGCGCCCGACGCTGCATCATCTTCTACCCGGCATCGTTAAGCTTATTGCAATGCCGCTAATTGCCAGTTTTTTCGCCGCTCACTTTAATATTTCGGGAACGCCGCTCGCCGTAACCTTATTGTGCATGGCCGTGCCGACCGCGAGCGCATCCTATATTTTAGCCAAACAGCTCGGCGGCAATGCCATTTTAATGGCTGAAATTCTGACCCTTCAAACCTTGGGGGCGATGATATCGATGCCTGTCATATTAGCCAGTCTGGGATAAAATCAGCAATCGATGACCGATCGTCAATTTGAATATTTTTCATCGATTTAACGCTAATAATTTCTATTTAACATGTAAATATCAGCATTTTTCGTGTCAATTTTAGAAAATTGGTCCTATTTCACTCTACGTCAAGTCGACGAAGTTAGCGTCGCGTACGTCGACTTGATCAATTTTTAAAATGGTCGTAACACAACTTAAAGGGATTTATATTCTATAATTCATGCATAGATTGTAGAATGTCTTCCTGGAAGAGCGTGTGGTTTAGTTCGGCGTATATCCCAATTCATCCCGCCAAAAAGGTTTAAACACATGGTTGCCATCGCCTTCAAAAAAGCATCGGACGTATCCAACAGCGAAATTTCCGCGATTGATTCAACCCCGATCCTAACAAACGGAACCGAGCGCGAGGAAATCGCGCTTTATCTTGCCCAAATGACGGGCGAATTGGCCGCTCTCGCTCGCAGCGCTCAATATGATCTTCTGGGTTATTTCCTGGAAATGGCCCGAATTGAAGCAAAGGGCCATGCCGGCGTCTTAAGAGCGCCTAACTGATACGATTAGAATAAGATTGAGCGCTGACTGACACGAGACCGCCGCTGCTGCGCTCGATTACTCCCTCTAATTCAAGTTCGAGTAAGATTGTCTGTACCATTGATGCAGAAAGGCCCGTCAAACGGACCAAATCGTCAATGGAAATTGGGGATGGCCCCATCAGTTGAAGTATTTCTTGCTTAGGTTTTGGTACTGCGTATCCCGTCACGGTCCCGTTGTCGTCATCATGCGAGACAACGGGACTTATTTTTTGTGACATTCGCCTTTGCGTATCACCTTCACGAAAGCCTTTTTCATCAAGATCTAATTCGTCCCAAAAAGGTTCGTCCGCAGAATGGTCACCCGACTCGTAGGCCTGCGGTGGCCAATCTTCCCGTCCCAACATCGGAGCTAAGGCAGCGATTACATGCTCAACCGTACCGATAAGCGTGGCACCTTCCCTTATTAAATCATTGGTACCCTCGGCACGAGGATCAAGCGGCGAACCGGGGACGGCGAAGACATCCCTGCCCTGCTCTGTTGCAAAGCGGGCGGTGATCAATGAGCCAGATCGCAAAGCGGCTTCCACAACAATGACCCCCAAAGAAAGGCCGGAAATAACGCGGTTTCTTCGCGGAAAGTCCCGCCCACGCGGCTCCCACCCCATGGGCATTTCAGAAATAGCCGCGCCCGTTTCCAAAATGAGGTCTAATAGCTCCATATTTTCGCTCGGATAAACTTTATCGTGCCCCCCGGCGAGCACCGCAATAGTCCCCGTTGCTAAAGATGCACGATGAGCATGCGTATCGATGCCACGTGCGAGCCCCGAAATGACAACGCAATGGGCGCGGCCAAGACCCTCGGCCAGTATTTCAGCCATTTTTAATCCACCGCCTGATGCGTTTCGTGAACCCACAATGGCGACCGTTGGCCGCTCGAATAATGCAGCGTTTCCGCGCAGACCGATCATCGGCGGCGCGGAATCTATCATTCGTAACAAGCGTGGATAATCGGGCTCACCCATCGCAACAAACCGTACGCCATACCGGGAGGCAAGCGCCATTTCATCTTCAGCCTCCGTGACCGTCGTTACACGGCCTATTCGACCTTGATGGGCAAGGAGCGACGGCAGAGCCGCAAGTGCCTCGCCTGCGCCGCCATATCGATTAATTAAGGTTCGAAAGGTTCGAGGACCAACGCCCTCGGTGCGTGATAGGCGAAGCCAATCAAGTCTTTGACGATCCGTTAGTTTGTGCCCCACCGCTTGGTCGCTCATTTTTTGATCCGATACGGCCTTCGGTTCCATTGAGTAAACGAGCAATATTGGCGCGATGCATCCACCAAAGCACAACTGTCATAAAATACAGGGTCAAAGCGATGGGCTGGCCATCTAGAAAATAAGCGATCAATGGCGACAAAAGACTGGCAACGAGAGCGGACAGGGATGAATAGCGGGTCACAAAGGCCGTAAGCAGCCATATGACCGCGAAGCCGAAGGCCGCGGGCCAAACAAGTGCAAGCGTGACCCCTAAATAGGTAGCAACACCCTTTCCACCTTTAAACCGAAGCCAAACTGGAAAAAGGTGTCCGAAAAAAGCAGCAAGACCAGCAAGAATTGCAAAATCATATCCGACGAATGTTGCAACGACCAACACCGCGGCTGTGCCTTTAAGCATGTCTCCAAGGAGTGTCGCAGCAGCGAGGCCTTTTCGGCCTGTACGAAGCACGTTGGTTGCCCCAATATTACCTGAGCCGATTTGCCGAAGGTCACCTGCACCAAAAAGCCGGGTGAGCAGGACGCCAAAAGGGATTGAGCCGAACAGATACCCGATTAAGGCTGCAGCAATTATCGCTTCGTTACCTACCATCAGCCATTCCTTTTCGAATGATCAGGCTTCATGAACAATTTGGCCGCCAACCATCGTCATATGCACGCGCCCTTGAAGCCGCGCACCGTCAAACGGGGTATTCTTACAGCGTGAATGAAGCGTATCGGGATCAAGGACGAAAGGTTCGTCAGGATCGAAGAGAATAAGATCAGCTGGCGCGCCTTTTAGGAGACGTCCTTGCGGTAAACCGATCAAATCGGCAGGTCGCGTTGAAAGGGCTTGCAAGAGACGCGTCAGCGCAACGTCATCGCTATGCACAACGCGTAACGCAGCGGATAACAAGGTTTCTAAGCCAATGGCACCATCGGCACATTCCGCAAACGGCTGCCGTTTGGTTTCAACATCTTGCGGATTATGATCGGATACGATGACATCAATCAGACCCGATGCAACACCCTCAACCATTGCACGACGATCATCCTCGTCGCGTAAGGGCGGCGATAGTTTCAAGAATGTTCGATAGGTGCTGATATCATTTTCGTTCAAGGTAAGATTATTAATCGATACGCCACAAGTAATTGGCAGACCTTCAGCCTTTGCTCTAGCAATGATCTCGAGCGATGAGGCACATGAAATCATAGCTGCATGATAACGGCCTCCCGTTAATCGAACGAGGCTGATGTCTCGCTCCAGCATAATGGTTTCTGCCTCGCGTGGGATACCGGGAAGACCCAAGCGGCTCGAAAGCTCGCTCTCATTCATTACCCCACCATCAGCAAGGGCTGCGTCTTCAAGATGGTGAACAATAAGTGCACCAAAATCACGCGCATAAGTGAGCGCGCGGCGCATGACTTGTGCGTTAGCAATCGAACGAGCCCCATCGGTAAAGAAAACAGCGCCAGCCTCTTTCAAAAGACCGATTTCGGTCATTTCTTTACCGTTGAGACCTTTGGTTAAGGCCGCGGCCGGAAGCAATCGAATGCCTGCTTTTTCGCGCGCACGGCGAACGAGATAATCAACGACAGCCGGATCATCGACCGGAGGATTTGTTTCCGGCATGGAAACTACTGTTGTAACACCGCCCGCAGCTGCCGCACGGCTTGCGGATGATAAGGTTTCACGATGCTCTGCACCGGGCTCCCCAACAAATGCACGTAAATCAACCAGGCCAGGCGCTAGAGTGCGGCCACGCCCATCAATGACCAAGGCACCTTCGGGCGGAGCAGAGGCGTCTATCGCACGCCCCCATGCGTGAATAACACCATTCTCGATCGCCAGAGATCCATTGGTCTCTGTCGCCGTTAGAGGGTCAACAAGATGGGCATTAATAATGAGTACGGGACGCGACGTCATCATGCGCGCAACTCACTGTTCGGAAGATGCCGGGATAGCGCTTCAAGGACCGCCATCCGAACGGCAACCCCCATCTCGACTTGCTCGCGAATGAGCGATTGCGCGCCATCCGCAATATCCGACGCTATCTCCACACCCCTGTTCATTGGACCAGGGTGCATAACGAGTGCGTCCGGTTTAGCAAGCGCGAGCTTTTCTGAGTCTAACCCAAAATAGCGGAAATATTCTTTGACCGATGGGACGAATGATCCGTTCATCCGCTCCCTCTGCAGGCGCAACATCATGACAATGTCGGCGTCTTTCAGGCCCTCACGCATATTATTAAAAACCTTGGCACCCATATTTTCGATGCCGGTCGGAAGAAGCGTCGATGGGCCGACGACGCGGACATCAGCGCCAAGGGCATTCAGCAAAATAAGATTGGAGCGCGCGACACGCGAATGCAGAATGTCACCACAAATGGCGACAACGAGACCGCGAATCCGGCCCTTATTCCGCCTGATGGTCAACGCATCGAGCAGCGCTTGTGTCGGATGTTCATGTTGACCGTCCCCGGCGTTGATCACCGAGCAATCCACTTTTCGGGCCAAAAGCTGGACGGCACCCGCCGAATGATGCCGGACAACAATTAAATCTGGTCGCATCGCATTGAGCGTCATCGCCGTATCAATCAGCGTCTCGCCCTTTTTGATGGAGGAAGAGCCAACCGACATGTTCATGACGTCAGCACCGAGCCGTTTTCCGGCCAGCTCGAACGAGGCTTGGGTGCGTGTTGAGGCTTCAAAAAACAGATTAATCTGTGTTCGACCTCTTAAAGTGGCCTTTTTCTTCTCAATCTGACGGGAAACCTCAACGGCTTCATCGGCTAAATCGAGAAGTTGAATAATGTCATCAGGCGCCAATCCCTCGATGCCGAGGAGATGGCGGTGCGGAAAAAGCCGGCCCGGGGCGGTCAGATTGCTCATTAAAAGTCGGCTATAGAGGGGAGTGAGGCAGCAATCAAGCGCTTCGATGCTGTGCCCGAAAGGCCTGTGTGGATTAATTTAAGCAAACCTTGCCCTTGACGCGCCGCCTTTCGCTTGCGACATGAGGCCTCCAATAGAGCAGTCCTGCTAGATTTTTCAAAGCGCTAGGGAATTTACGCATGAAGGTTGTCGTCGTCGAATCGCCAGCTAAGGCCAAGACGATCAACAAATATCTTGGAAAAGGCTACGAGGTTATCGCCTCGTTTGGCCATATCCGTGATTTGCCTCCAAAAGACGGCTCAGTTGATCCTGAGAAGGATTTTGACATGACCTGGGAGGTCGATAGCAAGGCCTCCAAGCGCGTTTCCGACATTGTAAACCTTGTCAAAGGCTCCGACGGCCTCATTCTCGCAACCGATCCGGATCGCGAAGGCGAAGCCATTTCATGGCATATTGTTGAAGCGCTCAATAATCGCCGCGCTTTAAAGGGCGTTCCAGTCGAACGCGTCACCTTTAATGCGATTACCAAAGACGCTGTCCTCGACGCGATGGCGCATCCTCGCGAAGTAGATCAAGCCTTGGTCGACGCCTATTTAGCGCGTCGCGCGCTTGATTACCTCGTTGGTTTCCGTCTTTCGCCCGTTTTGTGGCGCAAACTGCCCGGCGCCCGTTCCGCTGGTCGCGTTCAATCGGTCGCATTACGATTGGTTTGTGAGCGCGAGCGTGAGATCGATACCTTTATTACACGGGAATATTGGTCGCTGCTTGCCAAACTAACCACGTCTTCGGGCCAAGAGTTTGAAGCGCGTCTTGTTGGCGCAAACGGCAAAAAGATAGCCCGGCTTGATATTGGTTCGGGCAAAGAAGCCGAAGCTTTTAAAAAGGACCTTGAGTCAGCTTCATTCACGGTAACATCCGTTGAATCAAAGCCTGCCAAGCGCCATCCCTACCCGCCTTTCACCACGTCGACCTTACAACAAGAAGCCAGCCGCAAATTGGGGCTCGCTCCTGCGCGTACGATGCAACTCGCGCAACGTCTCTACGAAGGTGTCGATATCGGTGGCGAAACCGTCGGTCTTATCACCTATATGCGTACCGACGGCATCGATATGGCACCTGAAGCCGTTGGTGCCGTTCGTCGTATGATCGAAAAAGAATTCGGCAGTGTTTATCTTCCGGGTGTGCCTCGGAAATATTCTTCCAAGCAAAAGAACGCGCAAGAAGCGCATGAAGCGATCCGTCCAACGGATATTTCACGTCCTCCAAAACAAGTCGCTAAGCTTATCGATGCTGAGCAGGCCAAATTGTATGAATTGATTTGGACGCGCACGCTTGCCTGCCAAATGGAGTCGGCTGAATTTGAACGCACGAGCGTTGATATAATGGCTGAAGCGGGCTCTCGTAAGCTTGATCTCAAAGCCACCGGACAGGTTGTAACCTTTGACGGCTTTTTGAAACTTTACCAAGAATCACGCGACGATGACTCGGAAGATGAAGATGCGCGCCGTTTGCCACCGATGAAACAGGGCGAAAAACTTGCAAAGCGCGAGATCAAAGCCGACCAACATTTCACGGAACCACCGCCACGTTTCTCTGAAGCTTCGCTTGTAAAGCGTATGGAAGAATTAGGCATTGGACGGCCTTCGACGTATGCTTCGACTTTGGCCGTTCTGAAAGAGCGTGAATATATTCGCATCGAAAAAAAGCGCCTTCATGCCGAAGATAAAGGCATGTTGGTAACGGGCTTTCTTGAAAGCTTCTTTTCCAAATATGTTGAATATGATTTCACTGCGGCGCTTGAAGAAGATCTCGATAAGATTTCAAACTCCGAGATTGGCTGGAAAGAAGTGCTGCGTGCCTTCTGGAAAGAATTCTCTGCTGCAATTGAAGGCACGACAGAGCTTGAGCGGACGAAAGTTATCGACGCTCTCAACGAAACAATGGGCTCGCACATCTTCCCTGCGAAAGCGGATGGATCCGATCCGCGTGGCTGCCCTTCATGCGGTACAGGTCGCATCTCGCTGAAGCTTGGTAAATTCGGCGCCTTTATCGGATGTTCAAATTATCCTGATTGCCGTTTCACACGGCAACTGGGTGCGCCTGCCGATGGCGCAGAAAATGGTGAAGGCGGCGAAGGCGGCACACCGGGCACGCGCGTATTAGGCAAAGATCCTGCAACCGGCGATGATATCACCCTTCGTGACGGTCGCTTTGGCCCTTATGTCCAACTGGGCGAAGGTGAAAAAACCAAGCGCCAAGGATTACCAAAAGGCACCAGCCCAAGTTCCGTTGATTTGGAATTAGCGCTGAAGCTTCTCTCCCTGCCCCGTGAAGTTGCTAAACATCCAACCTCAGGCGAACCTATCTTAGCGAATATTGGTCGCTATGGCCCTTATGTGCAGCATGGAAAAACCTATGCCAATCTTGGCGCTGGCGACGATGTTCTGGAAATCGGTGCCAACCGTGCCATCGACTTAATCATAGCAAAAGAGTCAGGCACGGGCGGATCACGCTTTGGGCGTGCAGCTGCTGCGCCTGGTCGGGTTGTGGGAGCGCATCCCGAGGGTGGAGAAATCACGGCAAAAGACGGTCGTTATGGCCCTTATGTCAGCTGGAACGGCGTTAACGC
>JAPJMW010000091.1 GCA_026461505.1 Beijerinckiaceae bacterium | reverse complement strand
GCCGCGACTGCCCCCGCAACTGTAAGCGGCGAGCACCCTGCCACGTTACGCCACTGGGGTTACCCGGGAAGGCCGGCAGGATGCATTGACCCGCGAAGTCAGGAGACCTGCTATCACCCGCGCGGTTTGGCCTTTTTGGGTTCATCCGCATTGTGACGATCAAGGACTATGCGAGGGTGTCATGTCCAAGTTTCTTTCCGCAGCCTTTGGGCAGCGCGGCATTGGTTTACGCCGAAATCTGCTGGGGCTTTTCGTCCCCTTGATCGGCGCCAATCTGATGGTCTGGATTTGGGCGCTTATTGTTTTGCACAATAATCCGGTCCTGCTCGGCACCGCCTTTTTAGCCTATACGTTTGGCCTTCGACACGCGGTGGATGCGGACCATATCGCGGCCATCGACAATGCGACCCGCAAATTGATGCAACAAGGGGAGCGCCCATTGGCCGTTGGGCTATTCTTTTCGCTCGGCCATTCGTCCATCGTCATTTTAATGTCGGTTCTTGTTGGCTTAACCGCCTCGAATTTGGGGCAATCCGTACCCGAGCTCAAACAAATCGGCGGCGTTATCAGCACCATTGCTTCGGCCAGTTTTTTATTTTTTCTAGCCATCTTCAATATCATGCTGTTCCGGTCGGTTTATCGTGCCTTCCAACAGGTCAAAGCCGGCGTGAATGTTGCCGAAGCAGAGATGGATTTATTGCTGAGCGGCAATGGATTTTTAACACGGCTCTTCCGCAGGCTGTTCCAACTCGTCTCAAAAAGCTGGCACCTGTTCCCGATCGGGTTTCTCTTTGGCTTGGGGTTTGACACAGCGACCGAAGTTGCGCTGTTTGGCATTTCGGCAGCGCAAGCAACCAATGGTCTATCCTTTAGCACCATTTTGGTTTTTCCGGCTTTGTTCACTGCCGCGATGTCGTTGGTTGATACGACCGATGGTATTTTGATGATCGGAGCCTATGGCTGGGCGTATGAGCGCCCCATCCGTAAATTGTTTTACAACCTAACCATTACGGCCATTTCGATCATTGTTGCACTCTTGGTTGGCGGCATTGAGACGTTAGGCCTTATCGGCGACAAGCTCGGATTTGAAGGAAGTTTCTGGAACATGATTGCGGCGCTAGATGATAATTTTGGTCTGCTTGGCTATGTTATCATTGGCGTGTTTGTTTTGAGCTGGCTCGTTTCCATGATCCTGTATCGCTTAAAAGGTTATGCGCTACTCGACGCCCGTCCGACTGCAGCAGAATAGATGGCAACAGGCCTTTCAAACCCTTTAGATCAGAAAGCACGGATGGAACTTTCCCTTAGCGATAGTGCAGGTAAGCCTGCTGGTGCCTTTGCAGGCTATTTGGCGGCGTTCGGCACCGTCATCATTTGGGCGGCGTTCCTTGTGGTCTCTCGGCTTGGCGGGAAATCGGCCTTAACGGGGTGGGATATCGCGGCACTTAGGCTGGGCGTAGGCTCTGCCCTGCTGCTTCCCTTTTCATGGAACATGGGGTGGGCGGTCTGGCGTGATCTAAAACTCTGGATCTTGGCGCTATCAGGCGGCTCGATCTTTTTAGTGCTGATCTATAGCGGGTTAAAATTGTCTCCCGCTGCGCATGGCGGAATTTTGGTTCCTGGCATGCAGCCTTTCCTTGTCACGATTTTCGCATGGGTCGTTTTAAAAACACGCCCTCCGAGACAGCGCTTGATGGCTCTGTTGCCCATCGCTTTAGGGGTTATTTGCGTGGCAATGCCCACCCTTACGGGGCTTCAACCCGACACCTCTACACTTATCGGTGATGCGCTGCTTTTGTCGTCATCATCAATTTGGGCGCTTTATAGTGTCCTTGCAAAAAAATGGAATTATGATGCTTGGGTTTTAACCCGCTTCCTCGCCTTGGCATCGGGGTTGATTTATTTACCCGTTTATCTGCTGTTTCTGCCCAAGGGTATTGATCAGGTATCCTTCGGCATGCTGGCGTTACAAGGTCTATATCAAGGCATAGGACCGACGATCCTTGCGATGATGTTTTTTCTTCGCGCTGTCAGTCTTCTTGGCGCTGAACGGACGGGCGCATTGATTTCGTTTGTACCGATTATCGCAGGCCTCGCAGCCGTACCACTTCTCGACGAGCCGTTAAGCGGGTGGCTTATTGCGGGATTGGCGCTGGTCTCGATGGGGGCCGTTTTGGCCGCGCGTCCGATCCGCGTTTCGCCCTCGGTGCCATAGCCGAAAATACCTATGGTTCATTCCAATGATTGAACTCGTCAGCAAACACGAATACTGACACATTAAAGCCTCAGTTAGGCTCAAGGTTTATCAGAGATTTTTAAAAAGGACCGGCCCCTATGTCCGATGCGTGCAGCGGTGGAATTGATACGGGATTTGCGCAACTTAATGTGGCGCAAGCCGCCATATTAGGCCTTGTTCAAGGTATTACCGAACTCCTGCCGATTTCATCCACGGCGCATATGCGGCTTGTGCCTTTGCTTTCAGGCTGGCCGGATCCTGGCTCAGCGTTTTCCGCCGCTATGCAGCTTGCAGCACTTTTTGCAGTCGTCACCTATTTTCGCCGAGATATTATTGAGCTGACGACAGGATCTTTATCGGCCATTGGGCGTGGAAACTTTCAAAACCAGTCGCTGAGATTGGCGATAGGCATTATCTTGGCCACGATCCCGATCGGCCTTGCTGGCATCGCTCTTTCTTCATGGCTCAATGCGTGCGGCACCTCTTTGCGCGCACCATGGGTAATAGGCGCCGCATCGCTCACCATGGCCGTTCTTCTTGCCATTACCGAATTGGTCAGCACGCATCGCCGGACATCATCGCATGTCACCATCATGGATTGCCTGCTGATTGGTATTGCGCAAGTGGGCGCGCTTATCCCGGGCGTATCACGTTCGGGCTCGACCTTAACGGCAGGCCTCTTATTAGGCTTTAAACGCGAGGATGCGGCAAGGCTTTCTTTTCTGATTGGACTGCCTGCTATTACCCTTGCCGGATTAAAGGAATTATGGGTTCTTTCCCATGCAGGATTAAGCGTTGAGGCATGGGAAATTTTGGGCGTTGGTCTGATCGCAGGATCGCTCTCTGCCTTTGTTGCCGTATGGGGCCTTTTGCGCTTTTTCGAACGCATGTCCGCTTGGCCATTTGTTGTTTATAGAGCGGCCATGGGCATTTTGCTTTTGTCCATGGCTGTCTGAATAAGTGCCTTAGCCGAGACGTTAGCTCTTCTTGCCTGATAAGGTTTTGACATAGGCAAAGATGTTCTGAAGATCCGTATCGTCAGGCACTTTGCCTTTTGGGTCCGTGAGGCCAACCTTACCAAAGAGCGGCATGGGCTGCTTTAACTTGTGCCCCTCATCATCCAAGCCATTAAGGACAGCATTTTTAAAGGCCTCATATTCCCATTTGGTAGCGTCCCCAAACAGTTTTTTGCCAATGCCACCTTGGCCATTGGCACCGTGGCATTTCTGACAATTGGCGGTATAGAGCGTCTTTCCCGCTTCTAGGTCTTCCGCAACGGCATTGACGGTCAAGCCACCGATAGAAAACATCGCGATCAATAATATCCGATTCATTACGAGCCTCCTTAAGCCGCCATGCCTTTGGGATTTCCTGACATCGCATTTTAAAGCGACCTAATGGGCGGCTCAGCATCTACCATAGTCCGGCTTAAGCAATGGGCATTGACCCACATCAATATGTTTATGGAATGCGGAGGCCTAAAAAATGAGCAGTCTGCCGGGTAGCAGCGCGATTGTAAGTGGTAAAAAAGCAGGTAGACTGGACGGCATTGCGGTAAGACTAATACGCCTTAAAATAATCTTGGCATAACTCCAACCGTTACCGAAGAACGCCTTAAAACCAAGTCAATAGGTCTTCGTGCCATATTAATAGCAATGGCTAGCTAATAACGCCGATGACGCCGGAATAAACCCCAAGCATCGTCGTTGCACTCATAATGACGAGGCAGACCGCAGCGTATGCGCCCTTTAAGCGATAAGGCTCGGGTAGTCTTTGAGCGAGAAGAAACAGAAAGCCCAACACAATCGGTAAACAGAGTGCATTAAGCACCTGAACACCAACGCTGAGGGTAATTAAATTAATTCCCGATAAGACAACCAGTGAGGCAATAATAAGCGTTGCCGTATAAATTCCGTAAAACCAAACGGCTTCTGCAGGCTCGTGCTCTAGACTATGCTTGACACCTAATACTTCGCTTAATGTTCGCGCGGCTGTAAGGGTAACAACAATAGCACCAACCATTGCTGCACCCGACATTCCCAAGCCGAATAGAAGTTTACCGCCAAAATTACCCAAGAAGGGTGTAATGGCACCGCTGATCTGCTCAACTGTATCAAGCGATTGATCGCCACCCGCTTTACCGATCGTGGCCGCCGTTGCAACAATCACCGCGGCCATAATGAGCTGGGTTAATACGGAACCGATGGCAGTATCGAGGCGGGCAAAGCTTAAATCATCCGTCGTAAGTTTCCGCTCTACAACCGATGACTGCTGAAAGAAAACCATCCACGGCATCACGACGGCACCAATATTGGCCGAGAGCAAAAAGAGATATTTGCTGTCGCCCAGCGGCATGGAAACGAGATCGCTCGCTATTTCAGCGCCATTGGGTTGCGACAACCAAGCCACGAGCAAAAAAACCAGTTCGAATAGGCCGAGCCCAATCGCAATGCGCTCAACCGTTAAATAGGTATGGGCATAAGCCATTGCGAGCAAGGCTATGACAACCAAGGATACGGTTATCGAAGCCGGAATATTCAATAAAGCGCCAACACCTGCTAATCCTGATAATTCCGTCAGCAATGCGCCAATGCACGATATGATCAGTGTGCCAGCCGATATCCACGCCCAAAACCGCCCGAAATGTTGACGAATGAGTTGGGCATGCCCCTGCCCCGTCACGATCCCGAGACGAACCGTGAGCTCTTGAACCACATAAAGAACAGGCATCAGGATAAATTGGAGAACAAGAAGCTTATAGCCCCATTGGGCGCCACTTTGTGCGGCAGTTATAATGCAGCCGGCATCAGTATCGGCGAGCATGACGGCCAAGCCCGGACCCGCAACAAGGGCGAACCGCTTCCATGAAAAAGGGCGGGCTGTTGAAATCGCGGTCATCCAATTTCCTCGTATATTGGCCGATGGGTAACGCGCTTAGAGTTAAAATTTACTGACGTAAAGCGCGAAATCTTTCCCTGGAATTTTTCTAATTTCAGAATTCTGCTCAATTACCCTGATCTCATGGACTTGATGCCGGTTGAATATTGTCAGGAAACGGGCAGCTTTTGCCCCGATCTCGGTCCCCATATGTCGGTCAAAAAATTCACGATGCTCATCGATTTCTCAAATGAACCGACGGCTTCAAACTGTGGAACTGACGCAGTTGACGCAACATGAACGGGATCCATAAGTCCCTAATTATCCATTATGTCGCACCGGAGTGGCGAGAAAGAGGCGAGGGGGCGGTACAAATC
>JAPJMW010000090.1 GCA_026461505.1 Beijerinckiaceae bacterium | reverse complement strand
CCTATATTCCATTGCCAGGCATCAATATTTCCGCGCTTGCCGAATTCTTCAAGCAGCAGCAGCAAGGCATGTTGGGCCTCTTCAACATGTTCTCGGGCGGCGCCGTCGGCCGTCTCGCGATTTTCGCGCTCGCGATCATGCCTTACATTTCCGCCTCTATCATCATCCAGTTGATGACATCGGCCGTTCCGCAGCTTGAAACCTTGAAGAAGGAAGGCGAGGCGGGACGTAAAATCATCAATCAATACACCCGTTATCTTACGGTTATTCTGGCCGCTTTTCAGGCCTATGGCATCGCTGTCGGCCTTGAAGGTTCGACCAATGTCGTGATGGAACCGGGCATGTTCTTCCGCCTGTCGACCACGATCACGCTGGTCGGCGGTACGCTGTTCCTGATGTGGCTCGGTGAGCAGATCACGCAACGCGGTATTGGCAATGGCACCTCGTTGATCATTTTCTCCGGTATCGTTGCTGGCCTTCCGAACGCGATCGCCAATATGCTTGAACTCGGTCGTCAGGGCGCGGTTTCCACCTTCCTGATTCTGGCTATTCTTGTGATGGCCGTCGCCGTTATCGCCTTCATCGTGTTCATGGAGCGCGCGCAACGCCGCCTGTTGATCAATTATCCGAAGCGTCAGGTTGGCAATCGCGTTTATGAAAGCCAGACCTCTTTCTTGCCGCTGAAACTCAATACATCCGGCGTTATTCCGCCGATTTTTGCGTCATCGCTTCTCCTCTTGCCAACGACCGTTTCGAGCTTCGCGGCGCAAAGCGGCAATGTAGGCTGGTTGTCGACCATGGCGGCCTATCTTGGACACGGCCGTCCGCTGTTCATGGTGATGTATGCGGGCTTAATCATCTTCTTCGCCTTTTTCTACACGGCGATTGTGTTCAATCCGGTTGAGACGGCCGATAACCTCAAAAAACAGGGCGGCTTTATCCCCGGCATTCGCCCCGGCGAGCGCACGGCCGAGTTTATCGACAAGGTCTTGTCGCGCATTACAGTGCTCGGCGCGGGTTATTTGGTGATCATTTGTATGTTACCCGAACTGCTCGTATCGCAAGCGGCGCTTCCGTTTTATTTTGGAGGCACTTCTCTTTTGATCGTCGTCAGTGTTACGATGGATACAGTGGCGCAAGTCCACGGCCATCTCTTGGCGCATCAGTATGAGGGCCTCGTCAAGAAGGCCCGTCTTCGGGGGGGTAAACGGTGAGATTAATATTGCTGGGTCCGCCAGGCGCGGGCAAAGGAACACAGGCGCAGCGTCTGGTCGATCGTCACCACATTCCTCAGCTCTCGACCGGCGACATGTTGCGCGCCGCCGTAGCCGCCAAAACACCCATCGGCATCAAAGCCAAAGACGTTATGGATTCGGGCGGGCTCGTTTCCGATGATATTGTCGTCGGCATCATCAAAGACCGCATTGCCGAACCCGATGCCAAAAACGGGTTCATCCTAGACGGATTCCCCCGTACGGTCGCGCAAGCCGAAGCGCTTGACGTGATGCTCAAGGCGGAAGGCATGAAGCTCGACGCGGTGATTGAGCTCGTGGTTGATCAAAACGCTCTCGTCCACCGCATCATCAAGCGCGCCGAAGAAGCGAAAGCCGCAGGCCAGCCCGTGCGTAAAGATGATGATCCGGAAGTCTTCAAGACCCGGTTAGAGGCCTATAACCGCGATACAGCGGTCGTTGCGCCCTATTACGAAAAGGCAGGCAAACTCACCAAGATCGACGGCATGCAGCCAATGGATCAGGTGAGTGCCGCAATTGCGGGTGTGTTAGGGCATTAAGTTTAATCCGATCCGTGACAATGAGTTGACTCGTCGGCCACCTTCCTCTATTTCCCACTCACTGACTTAAATCGATAGGTCATCGGGCAACCCTGCGAAGGGGTGTCGGGTGGCTGTTTTCGTTTTAAATCACCCCACGCAAAGGCCGGCCTCCACCGGCGCGTGGTATCTGTAACCCGCTTTTATTCCTCAGGAATAATAGCCGACATGGAGATGGACGATGGCCCGTATAGCAGGCGTCAACATTCCTACGAACAAGCGCGTGATCATTGCGCTTCAATACATCCACGGCATTGGCGCCAAGAAGGCGGAAGAGATCGTTACCGCTCTAAAGATCCCTGCCGAGCGTCGCGTCAATCAGTTGACCGATAACGAAGTTCTCCAGATCCGCGAAATGATTGACCGCGACTATATGGTCGAAGGCGATCTGCGCCGTGAAGTGGCGATGAACATCAAGCGTTTGATGGATCTTGGTTGCTATCGTGGTCTTCGCCACCGTCGTCAGTTGCCGGTTCGCGGTCAGCGGACGCACACCAACGCCCGCACCCGTAAGGGCAAGGCGAAGGCGATCCAAGGCAAGAAGAAGTAATCTTTTTCGCTCGTCGAAAGTGATCGTCTTGAAGGCAGCCGCCTGAAAGATAATTCTCCTCAGTGGGGCTGAAGTCCCGCTGATTACCTCCATCCCCAGCGCCTGGAACAACGGGCGCGTTAGCAAGGATTAAGACCATGGCTAAAGAAGCAGGCCGCGTCCGCCGCCGCGAACGCAAAAACATCGTATCGGGCGTTGCCCATGTGAACGCCTCGTTCAACAACACGATGATCACCATTACAGACGCACAGGGCAACACCGTTTCCTGGTCGTCAGCAGGCACGATGGGCTTTAAGGGCTCGCGTAAATCGACCCCTTACGCCGCACAGGTTGCAGCTGAAGACGCAGGCCGCAAAGCTGCTGAACACGGCATGCGTACGGTTGAAGTGGAAGTCACCGGTCCAGGTTCGGGCCGTGAATCGGCACTCCGCGCGCTTCAATCGGTCGGCTTTACCGTCACCTCGATCCGTGACGTCACGCCAATTCCGCACAATGGCTGCCGTCCACGCAAGCGTCGTCGCGTCTAATTTTTAAAGTTGAGTTGACGTCGTCGTGACCGACGGGCACGGCGGCGACTACCTGTTTCATTAAAGGCACCGGGCCAGGGTCGACGGACCGATATGCTCGCTGCCAAAGAGTGAAGGACGACCCCTATGATCCAGAAAAACTGGCAAGACCTGATTAAGCCAAACAAGCTCGTTGTTAACCCATCGGATGATGGCAAGCGCATCGCAACCTTGGTTGCTGAGCCGCTCGAGCGTGGCTTTGGTGTAACGCTCGGCAATGCGCTGCGTCGCGTGCTGCTTTCCTCGCTGCAAGGTGCCGCTATCGTATCGGTTCAGATCGACGGCGTGTTGCATGAATTCTCGTCGATCCCAGGTGTGCGTGAAGACGTCACCGATATCATCCTCAACATCAAGGCCATCGGCATCAAGATGCAGGGCGAGGGCACCAAGCGCCTGACGCTCCGCAAGACGGGCCCAGGCATTGTGCGCGCTGGCGATATTGCTGTTTCGGGCGACGTACAGATCCTCAATCCGGATCTGATGATTTGCTCGCTCGATGATGGCGCAGAATTGCGTATGGAATTCGTGGTCAAGACCGGCAAGGGCTACGTGCCTGCCGATCGAAACCGCGCCGAAGATGCACCCATCGGTCTGATCCCGATCGACAGCATCTATTCGCCTGTGAAGAAGGTTTCCTATCGCATTGAAAATACACGCGAAGGTCAGATCCTTGATTACGATAAGTTGATCATGACGATCGAAACCAATGGTGGCGTAACGCCGGAAGATTCCGTGGCCTATGCCGCGCGTATCATTCAAGACCAGCTCGAAGTCTTCGTGAATTTCGAAGAGCCACGCCGCGAGGAAGAAAAGTCCTCGATGCCGGAACTCGCCTTCAACCCAGCCCTTCTCAAGAAGGTCGACGAGTTGGAGCTCTCGGTTCGTTCCGCAAACTGCCTCAAGAACGACAACATCGTCTATATCGGCGACCTCATCCAGAAGTCGGAATCGGAAATGCTCCGCACGCCGAATTTTGGTCGCAAGTCGCTGAACGAGATCAAGGAAGTGCTCGCCACCATGGGCCTCCATCTCGGTATGGACGTCACCGGTTGGCCGCCAGAGAATATCGAAGAATTGGCCAAGCGTTTCGAAGAACATTACTAAGCTTCACACCAGTGAAAGACCGGCCGTACCGTGGCACGGCGGCCGGATAACACCCTCAAGAAGGAGAGATAGCCATGCATCACGGATTTAGAGGTCGTCGTTTCGGCCGTTCAGCAGAGCACCGTAAGGCGATGTTCGCCAATATGTGCCAAGCCCTCATCAAGCACGAGCAGATCGTCACGACGCTGCCTAAGGCGAAGGATCTTCGCCCCGTCGTTGAAAAGCTCGTAACGCTCGGCAAGCGCGGCGATCTTCACGCGCGTCGTCAGGCTATTGCCCACATCAAGGACGCCGTCCTCGTCAAGAAGTTGTTCGACGTGTTAGGACCACGCTACAAGTCCCGCAATGGCGGCTATACCCGCGTTCTCAAGGCCGGCTTCCGCTATGGCGATAACGCACCAATGGCCGTCATTGAGTTCGTTGATCGTGACTTCGACGCAAAGGGTCTCGATTCAGGCCCAACGATGAAGACGGAACTCGTCGAAGTCGCGTAACTAGAAGCGCAGTGTGAATTTCAAACGGGCGGCCTTAGGG
>JAPJMW010000089.1 GCA_026461505.1 Beijerinckiaceae bacterium | reverse complement strand
TGACCCTGATGCTCGGCTCGATCGGCGTCGTTTACGGCGATATTGGCACAAGCCCCCTCTATGCCTTCAAAGAATCGGCAAAGGCCGCCAGCGGGCAACAGGGCATTCACCCGGACGATATTGTCGGGGTGGTATCCCTGATCATTTGGGCGCTGACCATCATCGTGACGCTGAAATATGTGGTCATTATGCTTCGCGCCGACAATAAAGGCGAAGGCGGCACTTTAAGCCTGATGGCACTGGCGCAAAAGGCGCTGGGCCGCAAAGGAACGCTCATTCCCATTCTGGGCATTATCGGCGCGGCCCTGTTCTATGGCGATGCGGTGATCACACCAGCAATTTCCGTGCTCTCGGCTGTCGAAGGCTTGAGCCTCGTAACGCCCGCTTTCGATGCGTATGTTGTCGGCATCAGTCTTGTCATTCTCATTGGACTCTTTGTTGTCCAATCCAGCGGCACGGCCCGTGTTGGCGCCTTTTTCGGCCCTACCATGATCCTATGGTTTGTGGTGTTAGGGCTTGGTGGGGTGATGCAAATTTGGCTGCATCCGGAAATATTGCATGCCCTTAATCCGCTAAGTGGTCTGCACTTTTTACTGCATCACGGTATAAACAGCTTTCTGACGCTAGGCTCTGTCTTTCTGGCGGTCACGGGTGCTGAAGCACTTTACGCAGATCTCGGCCATTTCGGCCGTGGGCCAATCCGCACGGCTTGGCTTTACATTGCGTTTCCCTGTCTAGCGCTCAACTATCTTGGACAGGGCGCCTTGGTCATCGGGGCCCCTGAGACGCTCGAAAATCCTTTCTTTCTGCTCTATCCGGATTGGGCACTTGTGCCGATGGTAATCTTGGCAACGGTTGCTACGATTATCGCCAGCCAAGCCGTAATCACCGGGGCCTTTTCATTAACCCAACAAGCGGTACAATTGGGGCTTCTCCCGCGCTTTGATATTCGGGCAACATCGGAATTAGAGCGCGGTCAAATTTATATCCCAGGCATTAACTGGTTGCTGTTAGGCGCGGTTCTCTTACTCGTTCAGCTCTTTCGCTCATCAACAAGCCTTGCTGCCGCCTACGGGATTGCCGTTACCGGTACGATGGTGATTACCGTCATTCTTGCCTTTATCGTGGCATGGAAATTATGGCGCATGCCCATTTGGCTCGCGGCGGCCATGATCTTGCCCTTCCTGATTATCGACATGCTTTTTCTATCCGCCAATTTGATGAAAATATTCGAAGGCGGATGGTTACCGCTTCTAGTGGGCTTCAGCCTGATGGTGATCATGCTGACATGGCGTCGTGGTTCGGCCATTTTGTCAGAGCGGACGCATCGCGATGAGGTTGAGTTAAAGAGCTTCGTCGATATGCTTGAAAAGCGGCCCCCTAATCGTGCATCGGGTACAGCTGTTTTTTTAACGGGTCATGCGGGCCGTGTTCCAAGTGCCCTGCTCCATAATTTAAAGCACAACAAAGTGCTCCACGCTCAAAACGTCATTATGTCGATTGAAACGGCGGATGTGCCTTATGTCCCTGCACAAGACCGTGCCATGGTGGAGCAGATTTCTGATACGTTTTATGTCGTTAAATTAAAATTCGGTTTTATGGATGAGCCTAATATTCCCAAAGCCATTCCGGCCCTAAAAAAGCTCGGCCTCAAATTTGACGTGATGCAGACATCGTTCTTCTTGTCACGCCGCATGTTAAAGCGCGCTGCTCATTCCGATATGCCCGGCTGGCAAGATCAATTGTTTATTTGGCTTGCCCGGCGCGCGCATGACGCGTCGGCCTATTTTCACATTCCATCCGACCGTGCGGTCGAAGTAGGCACGCAAATCGGTGTATGAGCCACCCCGATAGCGGCTCATATCCATTTTTACATTTCGAGATGACCACCAAGCTCGACAACATGGCCCGGAGGGATCCGGAAATAGTCGGTGGCTGTCATCATGTTCCGATGCAGCGCGATGAACAGCTTTGTTGTGATCGTATCCCAGAAACTATGATCCCGTGACGTCAATGTTTCACTGCCGACAAAGAAGGATACTTCGGCAAGCTTGAACCGGAATTCCTGAATACGAAGCTGGGCCAAGACGCGAAGAATTTTAGGCTCTTCAAAAAAGCCATAACGCAGCTTCACAACATGGAAGTTACCATCCAGATGGGTGATCTCGATGCGGTCTTTATCTGGCACTGTTGGCTCTGATACGAACTCGACCTTCATCAACAAGACACGTTCATGCAGGATGCGGTTATGCTTGAGATTGTGCAGCAACGCGATCGGCACAACATCCGTATGCGCCACCATGAAAATTGCCGTTCCTGGCACCCGTATCGGTGGTCGGGCCAGAATGCTTTTCAAGAAAGATTCCAGCGGAACAGCATCCCGCCAGCGGGCTTTCAGCAAACGGCTTCTGCCATTGATCCAGACCGACATAACAAAGAATAGGAAGGCTGCGAGACAAAGCGGGAACCAACCACCGTCAAGGAATTTAAGAAGGTTTGTGCCGAAGAACACAATATCGATAACCAAGAATACGCCGAACAACGGAAGAGCCAAAAGCGGCGACCATTTATTGCGCTTGATCATCACAATGCCGGCCAAGATGGTGACAACCGCCATCGTACCGGTAACGGCAATGCCATAGGCCGAGCCGAGATTGTCTGACGTGCGAAACGTGACAACCAAAGCCTCAACAATGAGGAACAGAATGACATTGACCTTACTGACGTAAATTTGGCCCACTTCTTCCGCCGACGTGTGACGAACACGAATACGCGGAATATAGCCAAGTTGAACGGCCTGATTGGTGATGGAGAAGGCACCAGAAATCACAGCCTGCGAGGCGATGATCGTAGCGGCCGCCGAAAGAATAACCATTGGGAAAAGCGTCCATGATGGCGAAAGCAAATAGAACGGATTTTCAATGGTTGAGGCATCCCCTAACACGAGCGCGCCTTGGCCAAAATAATTCAAGACCAAGCTCGGGAACACAAACCAGAGCCATGTCCGGTTAATCGGATCACGACCAAAATGGCCCATATCGGCGAATAGAGCTTCGCCTCCGGTAACCGCCAGAACAACTGCGCCTAAAACACCCGTGGATAGTGCCGGATGGTTGATCAGAAAGCTCAAGCCATAGCGGGGGTCGAGGGCGAAGAAAATCGTTGGGTTATGGATAATGGAAAGCGTACCCGTAACCGTAATCGTGGCGAACCACACAACCATTACGGGGCCAAACAGCTTTCCAACCACCGCCGTGCCGTAGCGTTCAATCATGAACAATCCGGCGATCAACACCAAGGTAACCGGGACGCTGAGGCCGTGAACAGCCGTTGTGGCGACATCGAGCCCTTCAATAGCGCTGAGAACAGAGATGGCTGGGGTAATGACGCTATCGCCATAGAAAAGTGCTGCGCCGAACAGACCTGCCCCGAGCACGAAGAGACGCACCGCCGGCGTTTTGACGTAATCCAGAGCGAGCGCTGTTAAGGCAAAGGTTCCACCCTCGCCCTTATTGTCAGCGCGCATGATCACCGTGACATATTTAATCGTCACCACCATTAGCAACGACCAGAAGATCAAGGATAAAATGGCATAGACGTTGGACTCGGACACGCCCCCCGCCGCAATCACGGACTGTTTGAAGGCATAGAGCGGGCTGGTCCCGATATCGCCGTAAACCACCCCGAGGGCGGCAACCATGGCCGTTCTGGCCGATGTGCTGGATTTAATGTGGTCATAGGTTGAGTGGAACTTAACCATACACCGATACTCCGGAGAAACGCCTACACCCTAACGGGGCAGAGCCTTAGTCCTTTGGCTTTGGATAAGCAATGGCATCTTGGCCGTCATAACCTAAAAAAAGCCACAATTTCCCCGGAAGCCCTAAAATTAGGCTCCCCCCGGATTTGATGAATTTTAAATCAACGGCAAAGGCAACGCTACTCTCAAACGGAGCGCATCAATCCGCCATCAACCTTGAGGCTCTGTCCCGTTATATAGCCTGCCCCTTCGGAGGCCAAAAAGGACACGGTTGCGGCGATTTCCGCGCTCGTTCCATAGCGTTTCATGGGCACTCCTGCCCGCCGCTCATCCACTTGCGGGAGGCTATCGATCCAACCCGGAAGGATATTGTTGATCCGGACATTATCGGCGGCATATTGATCGGCAAAGAGCTTGGTAAAGGCTGCAAGGCCTGCGCGGAAAACGGCCGATGTTGGGAACATCGGGCTCGGCTCGGCAACCCAAGCGGTGGAAATATTGATGATGGCACCTGATTTTTGTGCCTGCATATGAGGCGTGACAAGCCGTGTGGCGCGGATCACGTTCATCAAATAAATATCCATGCCCGTGTGCCATTGCTCATCCGTGATATCGAGCAAGGCCGCGCGCGGACCATGACCGGCGCTGTTGACCAAGACATCGATTCGAGACCAGCGCGACACCGCGAGATCCACAAATTTTTTCAAGTCCTCAACCGACTGATTCGAACCGGTGACGCCGAGCCCGCCCAGCTCTTTGGCGAGTGCCTCGCCTTTTCCGGATAACGAAAGGATGGCCACCTCAAACCCGTCGGCTGCCAAGCGACGGGCAGCTTCTGCCCCCATGCCACTACCGCCTGCGGTGATCAGCGCTACTTTTTTAGGTGTCATGGTCTGGCTCTCCATCGGTCCATTTTGATGGCGGCACCTTCATCCCTCCCATTGATTAGGTCAACTTGTTTCAGATCAAACCCGACATCTTAAAATGCGCTTAGGATGAAGCTATGCAAAAGGTCGCTTCACCCTCCTCACCCTTACGTAGCTTGATCAACGGCGTTTGGTTGCACCGTTGGTTTGTCCTCACCGTGCTCGTCATCGCGGTTTCGGGAGCCATTGCCTTATTGCGGCTTTTTCTCGGGCCCGAGGTGATTGTCGATCAAGTCAAGCGCGGCAATCTGGTCAAAACGGTTGTTGCGAGCGGGCATTTTGAAACGCCATTCCGGGTTGAGATCGGAAGCCAAATGACGGGCGTTGTAACCGAAGTTCTGGTCGATGAAGGCGAAGCGGTTAAAGCGGGACAGGAACTCATCCACTTGGATGCCAGAGAGATCAAAGCCGCAGTTGTTCAATCGCAAGGAGCGTTAGCGCAAGCTGAGGCGAGGCTGAGGCAATTAAATGAGCTGACGCTGCCTGCGGCGCGCGAAACATTAGCGCAAGCCAAGGCCTCTTTGGTTGACGCGCAAAGCACCTATGACCGAACCTCGTCGCTTTTCAAAAACGGGTTTTCACCGAATTCCGCGCTTGATGAAGCGCAAAAGAATTTAGACGTTGCAAAGGCACAAGTGAGAAGCGCGGAGTTGCAGGTTTTTACCGCCAGCCCGGGCGGCAGCGACTATGTGGTGGCAGAAACGCAAGTTAACCAAGCGCTCGCTAATTTGGAGGCCGCACAATCGCGCCTTGCCTATACGGTGATTACAGCGCCGCGCGATGGCATTCTCATCAACCGAAGCGTCGAAAAGGGATCGGTCGTTCAGGCCGGCAAACCTTTATTGGTGCTTGCCCCCAATGGCATTAGTCAATTGGTGATTGGTGTCGATGAACGAAATCTCGGCCTCATAGCATTGGGCCAGTCTGCCCTTGCCTCGGCTGATGCTTTTCCAGATCAGAAATTTGAAGGCAAGGTCAGCTATATCAACCCCTCAGTCGATATCACGCGGGCTTCCGTTGAAGTAAAGCTGGATGTTACTGAGCCGCCGAGTTTTCTGCGACAAGACATGACGGTATCGGTTGATATCGAAGTGGGTCGTCGCAATGATGTGACCGTGATTGGCACACGCTATCTCCACGATCTGCAAACCGATACGCCTTGGGTTCTTACGGTTAGCAATGGCCGCGCGGCGAAGCGCAATGTCAAACTTGGCTTACGAGGCTTAAACGATGCCGAAATCATCGATGGTCTAACCATGGGTGATAAAATTATTCCGCCGCTTTCCGGCGTTGTATCAGGGCAGCGCATTCGGGCTATTATGCCATGAAACGGTGGCTTCCTTTTGAGTGGATTGTTGCCATTCGATTTTTACTCGAAGGTAAATTGCAAAGCATTTTTATTATTGTTGGTATTTCGATTGGTGTCGGTGTCATTGTGTTTATGTCGGCGATGCTCACCGGATTGCAGGCCAATTTCATCAAACGAGTTTTGACATCACAAGCGCATATTCAAATCTTGCCGCCCGATCAATTGGCAAGGCCGCAACGCCATGGAGTACAAGAGATCGAAGATCCGATCATCCAACGCCCGAGCCAAAGGCTCGTATCCGTGGATCAATGGCAGAAGATACGACGGCAATTGGAGGCCATGCCGGAAATATCGGTCGTGGCACCAACAGCCGCAGGATCAGCCCTTGCCAAGCGAGGTGATGCAAGTCGCGCCATTACGTTGAACGGTGTTGAACCTGAAACTTATTTTCTGGTGGTTCATGTGCCCGATTATCTCGTGCAAGGACAGGCGCGCTTATTAAGCGACGATATCTTGATCGGCGTTGAGCTTGCGAAAGATTTAGGCGCCAATGTGGGTGATAAGCTGAATGTGACAACATCGAATGGCGGCGCAAGAACTCTAACGATTATTGGCTTACTCGATTTCGGTAATAAGGGTGCTAATTCCCGCAGCACCTTTGTCTCGCTTCGTACGGCGCAATCTTTGCTCGGCATGTTAGGCGGTGTAGCGACAATCGATCTCAGCTTGAAGGATATCTATGCAGCCGAAGATATCGCGCAAAATATTCAATCCGCCAATGATGTGATCGCCGATAGCTGGATTAAAACAAATGCGCAATTTTTTACAGCTATTCGGGCGCAAAATTTGACCAATATGCTGATACGGGTCTTTGTCGGATTATCGGTGGCGTTTGGTATCGCCGCTGTTCTCGTCGTGTCGGTCATTCAGCGTTCGCGTGATATTGGAATTTTGCGCGCGATGGGAACTTCGCGTGGGCAGATTATGCGGCTGTTTCTTATTCAAGGGGGTGTCCTCGGTTTTTTCGGATCATTGGCAGGTTCGGCGCTCGGTGGCTTTGCGCTTATCTATTGGCATGCCGCAGCACGGCAGGCGGATGGTACGGAATTATTCCCGCTTGTCATTGAATTTCAACTCTTTGTCTGGACCGCCGTGCTTGCAACTTTTACCGGTTTAATGGCCGCAATGGCACCTGCCTTAAGAGCAGCAAAACTTGACCCTGTGGTGGCGATCCGTGGCTGACCCGATCCTGACGCTCAACAAAATCAACAAAGTTTATAACCCCGGCGAAGCATCAGAAGTGGCCGTGTTGCATGATGTTGATCTTAAAATGACAAAGGGCGAATTTGTTGCTATTATGGGGCCATCGGGATCTGGCAAGAGTACGTTGCTCAATATTATTGGCCTGCTTGATCGGCCTACTTCGGGCTCTCTCTCGATCAATGGGCAAGATACCAGCGGACTTGAAGACGCTGAGCTCACCCATTTACGCGGCCATAAAATCGGCTTTGTATTTCAGTATCATTATTTAATATCGGCCTTCACGGCGCTTGAAAATGTGATGATGCCGATGCTGGTTGATCATGGCTTTCAGACAGAGAAAGCCGAGCAACGGGCCAAAGAATTGATTGATCGCGTTGGATTGAGCCATGTGGCGCATCACCGCTCGAATGACATGTCAGGCGGTCAGCAACAGCGTGTTGCGATCGCGCGTGGACTGGCCATGAATCCGGATATTCTTTTAGCCGATGAACCGACGGGCAATCTCGATACAGAAAGCGCTAAAAGCGTTTTTAACTTATTACGAGAAGTAAACCGCACAAGCGAGACGAGTATTCTCTTTATCACCCACAATCACGATCTTGGAAGACAATGCGACCGGATCATTCAAGTGGTTGATGGGCGAATTGTTAGCTAGTTTTATCTTTCGGCAGAAAGATGGTGAGCAACCCAACCGCCGGTAAATAAGATACAATGTGATAGACGAATTCAATGCTCGTCCGATCGGCTACGGCACCTAAAAGCGCTGCACCTAACCCGCCCATCCCAAAAGCAAATCCAAAAAACAGGCCGGATACGGCGCCAACTTTCGATGGCACCAACTCCTGCGCGAAGACGACAATGGCGGGAAACGCCGAGGATAGGATCAAACCGATCATAACGCTCAAGCCAGTCGTCCAATAGAGATTGGCATAGGGCAAAAGGAGCGTGAAAGGCAGCACACCGAGAACCGAAAACCAGATCACCGTACGGCGACCGAAACGGTCCCCGATCGGGCCGCCTATAATCGTCCCTGCCGCAACCGCACCTAAATACACAAAGAGATAAATTTGCGCGTCGCGAACCGAGATGCCAAAATTCTCAATGAGATAAAACGTATAATAATTGGACAGGCTCGCCATATAGAGAAATTTCGAAAAGACCAGCAGCGAAAGAATGATCAGCGATAGCCCCACTTTGGCATGCGGGTATCGGATAAAGGGCGCGCTTTGCGCCCGTGCCGCCATCGCTTTACGCTTTGCATTATACCAAAAACTGACGCGGGTAAGCAGCATAATGCCGCCCAAGGCAACCAGAGCAAACCATGCCACAGCACCCTGACCGCCAGGCAGAATGATAAAAGCCGCGACCAGTGGCCCGGCGGCCGAGCCAATATTACCGCCCACTTGGAAGAGCGATTGCGCCATGCCGTGGCGCCCACCCGATGCCATCCGTGCGACGCGCGATGATTCGGGATGAAAAATCGAAGAACCGATGCCGATAAAGCCCACAGCAAGGAGAATAACAGGAAAACTCGTGGCTACCGAGAGCACCAAAAGCCCCGTCAGCGTGAAGCCCATCCCGATGGGCAGTGAAAATGGTTGGCCTTTTCGGTCCGTGATAAAGCCGATAATCGGTTGGAGGATTGAGGCCGTCCCCTGCCATGTCAGCGTAATCAGGCCGATTTCTGCGAAGCTGAGGTCATAAGATTGCTTCAGAATTGGGTAGATCGAGGGCACCAAAGACTGGATCATATCGTTGAGGAGATGACCAATCGAGATCGCGATCAGAATTTGAAAAGCGGTGGTTTGGATATCCGGCTTGGCATTCCCTGCCGTATTGCTCGCCGTTGTCATGCCATCCCCCATCCATCGTCGTTCGATTTGATGGATTAAACGAATTCGTTGCTTTTAGCGACGGCCGGTAACGCAAAGCTCCGTTGCGCTTGTGAGCCGCCTTAATCTGTCAATATGACCAAACTGATGCTGAAAATGTCGCATCCGGTCTGGCATGGGCGGGTTTCTCCTGCTAGCGTGGATTATGATAGTTCCCCTCACGGGTATTAAAAGGGAACACGGTGAGGGTTAGACC
>JAPJMW010000088.1 GCA_026461505.1 Beijerinckiaceae bacterium | reverse complement strand
TCTTCACCTTCAACCTGCGCCTGAACGATCAGCACAACGGCCTGCCCCGGCTCCAACACATCGCGAAACTGGTTGAGGCCTTCCTGGAAAATGATCGACTCAAAATGGCCAGACCGATCGGACAGAGCGAAGATGCCCATCTTGCTGCCCGATTTCGTCCGACGTTCGCTCCGATCAAGCACGGTTGCAGCCAGTTTACCGACAGTTGCCCCACCACGGGCATCACGGGCAAAATCCATGTAGCTTTGAACTTTTAGCCGCTTCAAAATCCCGGCGTAATCATCAAGCGGATGGCCGGACAAAAAGAAGCCGATCGCATCATATTCTCGCTGTAACCGTTCGGACGCTTGCCAAGGGGCATGGGGCGGCACGCGCAAAGCTTCCGGCTCGCCGAGCCCACCAAAAATATCCCCCTGCCCTGCGAGGGCTTCTTCCTGCGAACGATTGGCCATCGCCATGATGCCATCAACCGCGGCAAAGCATTTCGCTCGATCCTTCTCGATTTCATCGAGCGCGCCGGCGGCAATTAAACTTTCTAGCGTTTTTTTATTAAACAAACGTGGATTAATCCGCCGCGCCAAATCCCCTAAATCTTTGAATGGCTTATCGCCGCGCGCTGCGAAAAGACTTTCAACAGCCTGCGCGCCGACGCCTTTGATGGCGGCTAAGGCATAGCGAATGGACAATTGACCATCATTATCCTGATGAACCTCAAAGGTTACGCCGGAACGATTGATGGATGGAGGATCGACACGGAACCCAAGCCGCTGCGCCTCCCGCCTGAATTCCGAAAGCTTGTCGGTATTCGATAGGTCCAGCGTCATTGACGCCGCTAAAAATTCAACCGGAAAATTAGCCTTCAGATAGGCGGTTTGATAGGCAACCAAGGCATAGGCGGCCGCGTGGCTCTTGTTGAAGCCGTAATCGGCAAATTTGGCCAAGAGATCGAAGATAGTATCGGCCGTTTTGGTATCCAACCCGCGCTCGACGGCTCCGGAAACGAAACGCTCGCGCTGCGCGTCCATTTCCGCCTTGATCTTTTTACCCATCGCGCGGCGCAACAGATCGGCTTCACCAAGCGAATAACCGGAAAGGATCTGCGCAATTTGCATCACCTGTTCCTGATAAATGATGACGCCGTAGGTCTCTTTCAGAGATACTTCAAGTTTTGGATGAATATAATCCGGTACCTCATGGCCGTTTTTGCGGGCATTATAAACCGGAATATTCGCCATAGGACCAGGGCGATAAAGCGCCACAAGGGCAATAATATCTTCGAACCGATCCGCCCGCATTTCGGCCAAGGCTTTCCGCATCCCTGCGCTTTCCAATTGGAACACGCCAACCGTTTCGCCACGCCCGAGCATGTCAAAGGTGCGCGTATCATCGAGCGGGATGGTATCAAGATCGACCGAAATGCCGCGCGCACGGATCAATTCAACGGCCTTTTGAAGGACCGTTAGGGTCTTCAAGCCCAAGAAGTCGAATTTGACCAAACCAGCCGGTTCAACCCATTTCATATTGAATTGGGTCACGAGCATATCTGATTTCGGATCCCGATAGAGCGGCACCAATTGCTCAAGCGGTCGGTCCCCAATCACAACGCCCGCCGCGTGCGTGGAGGCATGGCGATGAAGGCCCTCGAGCACGAGTGCGATGTCGAGCAAGCGACGAACTGTCGGATCTTCGTCGGCGGCTTGACGTAAGCGTATTTCGGTTGAAATGGCTTGTTCAAGGGTAACGGGATTTGCCGGATTTTGCGGCACGAGCTTCGTTAACTTGTCGACCTGTCCATAAGGCAATTCCAATACGCGGCCCACGTCGCGAAGCACGCCGCGTGCTTGCAAGGTTCCAAAGGTGATGATCTGCGCGACACGATCCGCACCATATTTGTGCTGGACATAGCGGATCACCTCATCACGACGGTCCTGACAAAAATCGATATCAAAGTCCGGCATCGATACGCGGTCAGGATTAAGAAAACGTTCGAACAGCAAACCGAAGCGTAATGGATCGAGATCGGTAATCGTCGTCGTATAGGCCACGAGGGAGCCTGCGCCCGAGCCACGACCCGGGCCTACCGGGATACCGTGCGCCTTTGCCCATTGGATAAAATCCGCAACGATCAGGAAGTAGCCCGGATATTTCATCCGTTCGATGACGCCCAATTCGAATTCTAAGCGGGATTCATAATCTTCGACCGTCAAACCGGGGGCCAAACCATGGGTTTTAAGACGAGATTTAAGCCCTTCCACCGCAAGCATGCGCAAGGCCGTTGCTTCATCCATTGGAGAGTTCGCATCTCCCGCTGTAAAACTAGGTAAAATCGGCTTGCGTGTTTTCGGACGGAACGAGCAGCGCATCGCGATCTCAATTGTATTCGCGACCGCTTCCGGCAAATCCGCGAATAATTTTTTCATTGCCGCGCGCGATTTGAAGTCGTGCTCTGCCGTGACCCGACGGCGCTCGGGATCAGACACAAGCCGACCTTCGGCAATGGCTAATAGAGCATCATGAGCGGCATAGGACGTTGGCTTCGCAAAATAAGCTTCATTGGTTGCAACAAGCGGCAATTCCAACCGATAGGCTAAATCGACGAGGTCTGATTCAATAGCTGTTTCATCGGCCAATCCATGCCGTTGAATTTCAACATAGAGGCGATCCCCAAATACGGCGTGTAATCGCTTTAACCATGTGTCGGCCAATTCGGCCTGCCCCGATAGAAGCGCCCGATCAACGGGGCCCTTTGAACCACCTGATAAAGCAATCACACCGTCAGATGAATCCGCCATTATTTGGAAAGCAACATGCGGTGCCTCGCCAATCTGGGGTGACAGATAGGCGAGCGACGACAGTTTCATTAAGTTCTCATAGCCACGCTCGGACGCCGCCAATAAGACCACCGAAGGATAGACCGAATGAACAGACCCTACCCGGCTCGGGACAACATCCCCCATATCAAGCGCCAGCTCTATCCCAATAATGGGCTGAATACCGGCACCTGCCAGCTTTTCGGAAAACTCTAAAGCGCCAAAAAGATTGTTGGTGTCAGTTAAGGCAAGGGCCGGCATGCGGTCCTTGGAGGCGAGCTTTTTAAGCTCATCAATTTTTAGGGCGCCTTCAAGCAGCGAAAATGATGAATGGACATGGAGATGAACAAAACCAACCTCCTCCAAAATCCGACTCATCTGCACCCCCTCACCTTATCAGTGCTAGTCTTGCCCCGCTGAAGGGTTGGCAATCAAGCACGAAGCGAATGAGAGGATAAAAAATCGTTAGATAAAAACGCTCGACCACGCATAGATGGTTGCAAGAAAGGCTGAGAGTGCAGCGAGTTCGGTAACGTCTTCAACGAGAGAAAGAAGCATTGGAACCTCCATTCGATTGCGATGAATGATAATATGTTCACGTTTTGTTCTTTAGCAAGTTGAATCTCTGAGGGCCATAATTGTGCCTTACAAGATACCTAATGAAACGTTAATCTAATTCGACGATAAGGCCGTCACGAATGGTGACGCGTCGGTCCATTCGGGATGCTAATTCAAGATTATGGGTCGCGATTAAAGCCGCCAGACCCGTCACCTTGACGAGCGAGAGCAGCGTTTCAAAAACACGTTCTGATGTTGCAGGATCCAAATTTCCAGTTGGTTCATCCGCAAGTAACACCCTTGGCCGATTAGCAACGGCGCGCGCGATGGCGACGCGTTGTTGTTCGCCTCCCGATAATTCGGCAGGACGATGCGATAGCCTTTCGCCAAGACCCAGATATTTTAAAAGATCGGCTGAGCGCGTGCGTGCTTCAGCCTTATCAAGTCCCGCGATCATTTGCGGCAGCATGACATTTTCGAGAGCCGTGAACTCGGGCAAAAGATGATGGGCTTGATATACGAAGCCGAGATCACTGCGACGAATAGACGTGCGGTCCGCATCCGGCAGCGCCATGGTTGGACGCGAACCAATATAAATTTCGCCGGCATCAGGCCGCTCAAGCAGGCCTGCCAATTGCAACAAGGTCGACTTACCCGTTCCCGAAGGTGCAATAAGCGCCACCGATTGTCCCGGCCAGACCGCTAAATCGGCGCCTTTGATAATATCAAGGGTGTGTTCAGCATCAACGAAACGCCGCTCGACTTTCCATAAAAACAAGACGGGATCTGTACCCTTTTTCGGATCAGCGTCAGTCATTCGTAACGTAACGCCTCCACAGGATCGAGGCGAGCGGCCCGCCAAGCCGGATAAAGCGTCGCAATCAAGGAAAGGAGCAGCGCCATTCCTACCACAACAGCTACTTCGCTTGGGTCAACATCAGCGGGCAAATGGCTCAAGAAATAAAACTCTGCCGGAAACAGATTGGTTTGCGTTAATTTCGAAACAAACGCCCGCAAATTTTCAACATTGAGCGCAATCACCGTACCCAAGGCAAAGCCCGCAAAGGTACCGACAAAGCCGATTGCTGCACCTGTTATGAGGAAAATACGCATAATCGCGCCGCGCGTAGCGCCCATTGTTCGCAAAATTGCAATATCGGCGCTTTTGTCTTTCACCAGCATGATCAAGCCCGACACAATATTAAGCGCCGCCACCAGCACGATAAGGGTCAAGATCAAAAACATGACATTGCGTTCAACTTCCAAAACCCCAAAGAAGGTTTTGTTGCGTTGACGCCAATCGGTCAGAAACAATGGGCGTTCAATTCGTGCCGATATGGCAGCCTTGGCTTCATCGACGCGGTCGGGATTAGCAAGGAAGAGTTCAATCGCACTTACATCGCCTTCGCGGTTGAAATAGGCCTGTGCCTCTTCAAGCGGCATATAGACAAAGGCCGAGTCAAATTCAGACATGCCAATTTCATAAATAGCAGCGACAGGATACGTCTTGATCCGCGGCGCGGTGCCAAAGGCAGTCTGCGCGCCCTTGGGCGCGGTGAGCGTTAAGTTATCGCCGGGCCGCAAAAATAATTGCTCGGCCAACCGCTTGCCAATCACAACTCCAGAATTGCCGTTAAAGCCGTCAAGCGTTCCCATCTTGATATTGTTCGCAATCGCGGGGATGCGTTTAATATCGCCTTCGCGCACACCTCGAACCAAGACACCGCCGGCTCCCGATTGCGCCGATGCAAGAGCCTGTCCTTCAACCAGAGGAAGCGCAAGTAATACCGAAGGTATTCGCTCCAATGCCTTTGATAAATCGGCATAATCGATCAACGGCTTTTCGATAGCGCCTACAAACACATGGCCGTTAATGCCGACGATTTTATCCAAAAGCTCTTTGCGAAAGCCGTTCATGACGGACAATACGATGATGAGCGTTGCCACACCCAACATGATGCCCACAAAGGAAAAGCCCGCGATCAC
>JAPJMW010000087.1 GCA_026461505.1 Beijerinckiaceae bacterium | reverse complement strand
GAACATCATGGTCAAATTGGCGGCAAAATTAGGCATAGCGTTTCCTTCAGCATCTTCATTTTGTCCGTAAGCCAACATGGATTATCGCGTTTTGTCAAAGCATTGAAAGCAGAGCTGCGTTGCATAAGCACCCTATCAAGTAGAAAAAGGCAGGCGGCGTTGTTATATTCCGAGCTATGAACCAGCCAGCCCCAACCTTTTTCCCTACACCATCGGTTTCACTCGCTATTGATGGCATGACATGCGCCTCTTGCGTCGCCCGGGTTGAAAAAGCGCTCTTATCGGTGACGCGGGTCATGTCGGCATCGGTCAAACTTGCTACAAAAAGTTCCCGTATTGAGGGAAATGCTGGCCCAGAAAGCCTTATCACGGCCGTTGACGATATCGGGTATGGCGCCAGTCTGATCCTTGAAAACAATCAGGCTGAGGAAACCAAACGCTCCGCCGAACGGGAGAAAAAGGCGCGCGTGGCGGCGCTGCTTGCTTTTGTTATCGTCAGCCCTTTTATCCTTGGGATGGCGGGCATGCTTTTTGGCATCGATCTGATGCCGCCACCCGAGGAACAATTCGCCTTGGCGACCCTCGTGCAATTTGGCCTTGGCTGGCGATTTTATACATCAGCATGGAAAGCCCTTCGGAACGGCGTCGCGACGATGGATCTGCTGGTGGCCCTGGGCACCAGCGCCGCCTATGGCATCAGCCTCTATCTTTGGCTGCGACCGTCGATGCCGATGTCGATGGACCATCTCTATTTTGAATCCTCTTCGGTTGTGATCGCGTTTGTTTTGCTCGGTAAATGGCTCGAAGAACGCGCAACAGCGGAAACGGCATCGGCCATTGCTGCGCTCGGACGGCTTCGGCCTGCCTCTGCGAGAAAGATTGAAAATGACCTTGAGATAGACGTTCCGCTTGACACCATTCGGGTTGGTGATCGTGTCCTCGTACGCGCAGGCGAAACCATCCCTGTCGATGGCGTCATCACGGACGGCGCGGCCAGCATTGATGAGTCCATGGTAACGGGCGAAAGCCTTCCCGTTACAAAGGCAAAAGAGGCTATCGTCATTGGCGGCACGACGAATCTTGATGGTCGGCTTATCATTGAAACGCGCGCGATTGGCGCTGAAACCATGCTGTCTCGCATCATTCGATTGGTCGCTAACGCGCAAGCCTCAAAAGCACCTGTGCAAGCGCTGGTTGATCGCATGAGTGCCATCTTCGTACCTGTGGTATTGATCATTGCGTCAGCCACAGGAATTGGTTGGTTTCTCTATGGCGCAGGGTATGAAGCGTCCTTAATCTATGCGGTTTCCGTGCTTGTGATCGCCTGTCCATGCGCGCTTGGCCTTGCTACGCCCACCGCTATTCTCGCGGGAACAGGCGTTGCGGCCAAACACGGCATTTTAATCCGCGATGCGTCGGCTTTGGAGCATGCAGCTCAGATCACTCTCATGGCCTTTGATAAGACGGGAACACTGACGACCGGACAGCCAGTCATTAGAGCTGTTGAAGGTGGTGATCCTGCAATGGTATTGGCGATTGCTGCGGCGCTTGAATCAGGAAGCTCTCACCCGCTTGCGCGCGCCATTCGCGATGAGGCGCAATTGCGTGGCATGGCGGCCTTGCCAACCGTGTCAGGGTTTGAATTAATTTCCGGCGGCATCATCGGCACCATTAGCGGCGAGCGATTTTTATTCGGTAATGCCGCTGCGCTCCTTCAATCTGGCATCGATCTTACAAGCATAAAAGCGCGTGCGGATCAGCTTAATTCTGAGGGATGCGGCCTGAGCTACCTGGCCGATACGGATCGAAAGCGACTGATTGGCCTTTTGGCCTTTGCGGATCCGGCGCGCGATACAAGTGCTGCGGCTATTCAGATGTTAAAGAGCATGGGAATCGGATCCGTCTTGGTGACGGGCGACAGCAAAGGTGCTGCTAAACGCATTGCCGGTGAACTTGGAATTCAAGAGATCCATGCCGAGGTAAAACCCGAAGGCAAATCCGATATCATTGCCGCCCTTAAGGCCAAAGGTGCCCTTGTTGGCATGGTCGGAGATGGCGTGAACGATGCACCGGCACTGGCAATGGCCGATCTCGGTATTGCCATGGGCAGCGGAACGGATGTTGCACTAGAAGCTGCAGGCATCGCATTAATACGTCCCGATCCGCGCCTTGCTGCTGCGGCTGTAGCCTTAGCGCGACGCGCGTTATTCACGATACGCTCGGGCCTCTTTTGGGCTTTCGCTTATAATGTGGTGGGCATACCGCTTGCGGCGCTCGGTTATCTATCACCCGTCTTTGCGGGCGCTGCGATGGCGCTCTCTAGCGTGAGTGTGGTAATGAACGCGCTGACGCTAAAACTGTGGCGGCCGAAATTTTTATCGTAAAGCCATCTTGCTCAATGGCTCGACAACGATCAGACTATTGATATGACCAACTTGCATGACCACACCCACGACCACGACCATGATCACGGCTCTGAATTATCAGAGGCTGCGTTACGCGTTCGCGCGCTTGAAACTATTCTGACGCAAAAGGGCTATATCGACCCTGCAGCGTTGGATGCCATCATCGAGACTTATGAGACGAAGATCGGACCGCGTAATGGAGCACGCGTTGTAGCCAAAGCCTGGACGGACCCTGCCTATAAAGCGCGTTTAATGAGCGATGCGACATCCGCCATTGCCGAGCTTGGCTATAGCGGACGCCAAGGCGAGCATATGCGTGCGGTTGAGAACACAAGCGAGCTGCATAATATTGTCGTTTGTACATTATGTTCTTGCTATCCGTGGCCCGTGCTTGGGCTGCCACCTGTTTGGTATAAATCGACCCCCTATCGCTCGCGCGCGGTGATGGATCCTCGTGGTGTACTCAACGATTTTGGTGTCGAGCTACCCGCAACGACAAAAATTCGCGTGTGGGATTCAACAGCCGAAATGCGTTACCTTGTTCTGCCTATGCGACCTGAAGGTACCGAAACTTTAAGCGAAGATGCCCTCGCCGATCTCGTTACCCGCGACAGCATGATCGGCACAGGATTGCCCTTAAAGAAGGGACAAGCGCGATGAATGGCGCGCAGGATCTGGGCGGGATGATGGGCTTTGGTCCTATTATTCCAGAACCAGAAAAGCCAGTCTTTCATGCTGAATGGGAAAAGCGTGCGCTGGCAATAACGCTTGCCTGCGGTGCCCTTGAGCAGTGGCCGGGCGATCGTGGTCGATATATCCGCGAAACGCTGCCGCCGATCGAATATCTGACATCGTCCTATTACGAAATCTGGACCAAGGCGCTGCTCAAACTCTTGCTCGCCGAAGCGATGATTACACCAGAGGAGTGGACGGCTGGAAAGGCTATTTCAGCTGCCGTGGCGACGAAGCGACCAACCCTAAGCGCTGAGCGGGTTGCTCCTTTGCTTGCGGCCGGTACACCCTATAATCGCACGCCAAAAGCACCTGCCGCGTTTAAGGTGGGTGATAAGGTGCGCACGATCGTTGCTCATCCGACAACCCATACCCGCTTGCCGCGATATGCGAGGGGTAAAAAAGGCGTGATCACCGAAGTCCATGATGTGTTTGTATTTCCCGATAGTCTCGCGCATGGCAAAGGCGAGGATCCGCAATGGTGCTATGGCGTGCGGTTTGACGGTCGGGAACTGTGGGGTCCGGACAGCGACCCTCACCTTGAAATCGTTATCGACCTTTTTGAACCCTATTTGGTACGCACTGCATGATCAGCGACCTATTGGCTGTGCTGCCCGCGATTCCGCGCGATGACGACGGACCCGTTTTTAAAGAGCCTTGGGAGGCACAAGCCTTTGCGATGGTTGTGGCCTTGCATAGCAAAGGGCTTTTCACGTGGGGCGAATGGGTTGAGACGCTCGCTCACACCATCAAATCCGCCGACGATGCCAATGACACCTATTACCACCACTGGCTTAATGCCCTCGAACAGATCGTGATTGCCAAGAAAGTCACCTCGCCGGAAAACCTGCACGCACTGGAAGACGCGTGGGACCGTGCCGCGCGGGCAACACCCCATGGTCAACCGATTGAATTGACAAATGATCCGGCGTTCGTCGTGACAAAGGCTTGAGCCTTATCCCTGCTTCGCTTAATCTCTGCTTATGACAAAACTATCTCCGACCTCACTGAGCGCGCGCGCCTGGAACCGCCTTGAGGCCCTTCGCCTGTTCACCGATGAACCCGGCAAGATCACCCGGCTCTATCTGTCGCCCTCCCATCGGCAGGCGGTGGATGCAACGGTCGCCATGATGCGGGAGGCCGGCTGCGACCACGTATCTGTCGATGCGCTTGGCAGTGTGATCGGCCGTTATGAAGGAAAGACGACAGGCCTGCCTGCTCTGCTGATCGGTTCGCATATCGACACGGTTGTTGATGGCGGTGCTTATGATGGCGCGCTTGGCGTTATTGCTGGGATTGGCGTTGTCGAAGCGCTGCGTGATGCGGGTGAACGTCTTGATTTCGCGGTGGAAGTTTTAGCGTTCGGGGATGAAGAAAATGTTCGCTTTACTTCGAACCTCACCTCGTCGCGTGCGCTTGCCGGAACGCTTGATGCCGCCGGACTTGAAGCAACAGATGAAAATGGCATTTCCATTCATCGGGCTCTTCTGGATTTTGGATGCGATCCCTCCGAATGGGCTTCACTTAAACGCGATCCCGCCTCGGTGATCGGCTATGTTGAAATGCACATTGAACAGGGGCCCGTGCTTGAAGCGGAAAATCTAGCAATCGGAATCGTAACCGCGATCAATGGTGCCTCACGATGGACGTTGACGGTTTCTGGTGAAGCGGGCCATGCCGGCACGGTGCCAATGGCTTTGCGCCATGATGCGCTGACCGCCGCTTCAGAAATGGCGCTTGCCATCGAACGGCTTGGCGCAGTTGATGCCAATACGGTTGCAACCGTCGGACGCTTTCAGGTCGAGCCCGGGGCGGTGAATGTGATTCCGGCCAAGATACGTTTTACGCTCGATGCCCGTTCACCCGACGACACTGTCCGCGCGCATATGGTTGAAGAGATTGCCTCGGCCTGCAAAGCGATTGCGGCGAAGCGTGGCGTAGCATTGACTATTGATCGGTTCTTTGAGTCGAAAGCCACCCAAATGGCTTCTTCTTTTGTAAACGGGCTATCCGACGCGGTATCCCGCCACCAAATCACGCCGCGGCTCCTGCCTTCTGGCGCAGGCCATGACGCGATGGCCATGGCCGAGCTTTGCCCCGCAGGGATGCTCTTCGTCCGATGCAAAGGCGGCATCAGCCACAGCCCACACGAGGCTATGACGGCCGAGGATTGCGATGTTGCGATTGGAGTGTTGTTCGATTTTGTACGGAATTTTAAATCCGCTCCTTAATCCAACTTCCCCACAACCGCTTCAACAGCTTCCACGACAGCACCCGAACGCACATGCTGATGCGCGAGGTTCATCTCGGTTGCATACCACCGATCACCATCAAGCGCCGGATCAACCACCGAGCGCAACGAGGCAAGAGCTGCTTCAGAACCTTTGCCGATCGGATGGTCTTTTGCCAGATCTGAAATGAGCGTGAGCGCTTGTCCCGCCATCAAGATTTCCATCGCAACAATGAATTCGACATTGCCTACAATGGTGCGGGCTTTGCGGGCGCACCAGGTTGAGTTGGAAACATGATCTTCCGCATTGCTTTTGCCCGGAATGGAATCAACCGAGCCTGGCATTGAGAGGGTGCGGTTTTCCATCACCAAAGCCGACATAGAGCACTGCACTGTTGCAAAGCCGGTATTTAATCCGCGCTTGCCGGCCAAGAGATTGCGCGGCAGGCCATAGCTCATGGTTGGGTCGATGAGACGCGCTAATCGCCGCTCGCAAATGGAGCCAAGATCCGTCATCACCATCGCTACAAGATCCATGGCTTGCGCAACATATTGGCCATGGAAATGTCCACCCGATATAATCACCGATGAGCCGTCGTCATTCTCGAAGATTAAAGGATTATCGGTGGCGGAATTAATCTCGGTTGCGATGATTTTTGTGGCGTACTCAAGCGCTTCCAAAACAGGGCCATGCACCTGCGGTGTGCATCGCAAGGAATAGACATCTTGCACCCGGGGAGG
>JAPJMW010000086.1 GCA_026461505.1 Beijerinckiaceae bacterium | reverse complement strand
GGATGAGACGCCGGAGCTTGATTTAGCGATTGATGGCGCTGATGAAATTGATCCTCAGCTCAACTTGATCAAGGGTGGCGGTGCTGCGCATTTGCGCGAGAAAATCGTCGAAATGGCCGCTAAACGCTTCATTGTGATTGCGGATGAGACGAAATTGGTCGAAAACTTAGGAAAATTCCCCTTACCGCTGGAATGTGCCCCGTTTGGCTTAGAGGCAACGCGGCGGCAATTGGAAAAGGCTGTGTTATCAGCAGGTTGCCAAGGTGAATTGGTGCTTCGTCGGAAGGTGAATGGCGAAACGCTTTTAACCGATGGTGGGAATGTCATTCTGGATGCCCAATTGGGCCGTATTTCGGATCCTGCCAAGCTTGCCGAGGCCTTGGACAATGTGACGGGACTTGTTGAACATGGCCTGTTTATTGGCATGGCGGAGCGGGCCATTTTGGCAACTTCTACCGGACTGCGCACCCTAACCCGTTGATCTGAAAGGCTTATTATGTCCGCTTATGAGGTTGATCTGTTCGTCATTGGGGGTGGTTCGGGGGGCGTTCGTGCGGCTCGGATTGCGGCAGGCTATGGCGCAAAGGTCATGCTGGCGGAGGAATACCGCATGGGGGGAACCTGCGTCATTCGCGGGTGCGTGCCGAAAAAGCTCTATGTTTTGGCCAGTCGCTTTGCCGATGGGTTTGAAGACGCGCCTGGATTTGGATGGACCATTGATGCACCGAAATTTGATTTTTCGGTCTTGAAGGCCGCAAAAGACAAAGAAATTGACCGGTTAGAGGGTGTTTATGCCCAAAATTTGGCTAAAGCAGGGGTCGAGATCATCCCGCAGCGGGCGGTTGTTTCGGGGCCAAATGAGGTCACTTTGGCGGATGGCCGTAAGGTTTCGGCCAAGACCATTCTGATTGCAACCGGAGGTCATCCGGTCAGGCCGGAAGCTACCCCTGGTATCCATTTGGCCGAAAACTCTAATGATGTTTTCGAATGGCCGAGCCCTCCAAAGTCGGTTGTGATTGTTGGGGCCGGGTATATCGGCGTCGAATTCGCCTGTCTTTTGAATAGGTTAGGATCGCATGTCACGCTCATTTTGCGACGCGATCATGTGTTGCCGCGATTTGACGAAGATCTTCGCAAGGGCCTGACCGAGGCGATGAAGCTTTCGGGTATCACCATTCTCAACCATACCGATGTCGAAATGCTCGATGGCAGGCCCGGCCATGTCGCGGTGACGACCCTAACGGGCCAATGCATTGAGGCCGAACGGGTGGTTTATGCCACCGGACGCAAGCCCAACACCAAGGGCTTAGGCCTTGAAAATATTGGTGTTTCTCTGGATCAAGAAGGTGGCATCATTGTTGATGGGTTCTCCCAAACCAATGTCCCGTCGGTCTATGCGGTGGGGGATGTGACGAACCGGTTACAGCTCACTCCGGTTGCAATCCGTGAGGGGCACGCTTTTGCCGATAGTGTGTTTGGCGGACGTCCGACGCAGGTCGATTTTGGCCCCGCACCTACCGCGGTGTTCTCGACGCCTGAAATCGGCACGGTCGGCTTGACGGAGGAAGAGGCCCGTAAAACGCATCAGATTGAGATATATAAAACGAGCTTTCGAGCAATGAATGCTACCCTTTCAGGTAGTCAGGAGAGGGTTATGATGAAATTAATCGTAGATAAACCGACCGACCGCGTTTTGGGCGTTCACATCTTAGGTGAGGGCGCCGGAGAGATGATCCAAATGGTCGGCATCGCGGTGAGGATGGGAGCGACGAAGCGCGATTTCGACCAGACCCTCGCCGTGCACCCGACGGCGGCCGAAGAGCTGGTGACGATGCGGACGCCGTGGGTTGCACCGATCGCCTAACTCAATCACCCAACCGGCCGCTCGTCCACCGCATCTACCGAGCGTTTATTGCCGTGGGGGATCGGGCCTTCGCGGTAGATGCGCCAGAGGGCGAAGGCGGTGATGGCAAAATGCACCAGCGCGTTGTGGACGAAGAGCGCGCGGTCGCCATAGGCGGTCATGAGCCAGGCGACCAAAGTCGGCCCGACAATCGCACCAAGGCAATAGATGAAGAGCGTGGTGCTGGCGACCGGCACGGCTTTGTCGGGGCCGAGCCGATCAACGGACAAGGCCGTCATCAGGGGGTAAAGCACGGTGATCAAACCGCCCACTAAGAAGCCCAGCGTGTAGAGCCAAAAGAGCGAGGGCTTGGCCGTAAACGCCATCGCAATTTCAGGCAACATCACGGCAACCGACATGCCCGCAATCACCATGCGTCGATCAAAGCGATCGGAGAGACGTCCGACGGGGTAGGGGGTTAGGGCCGAGCCGATAATGGCAAACGTCATGAAGCTTGCGACCGTATCGGGTCCGAGATGCAAACGCTGCACATAGGCAGGAACAATCGACCAGAAGGTGCCATTCGCCAGCCCTAATAAAATGGCAGTGACGATGCTGATGGGTGAGAGATACCAGAGATCGGCAATCACCAAACGGCCTTTGGCTGGGAGAGGTGGCGGATCGGCCTTGGTCATGGCCATCGGCACCAGAGCCAACATCATGAAGGCGGCGGCGGCGGAAAATAGCGCGAAGCTTTTGGGCTCAAAGACGCGTAATGTTTGCTGGCCGAAAGCGGAGCCCGAGAAATTGGCGACATTGTAAATGCCGAGCAAACGGCCACGATGCGAGGATCCGGCTTTGCCCGAGATCCAGCCTTCCACAACGGCATAAAGTCCGGCAAAGCAGAAGCCAACAATGCCGCGCAAAATAATCCACGGGAAAGGTGAAACCGCGAGCGGGAAGGCCAATACGGCTACGGCCACAATGGCCGAATAGGCGGCAAAGGCACGAATATGCCCCGCACGGCGAACAATGGCAGGTGCGGTCCAAGTGCCGCCCAACATACCCAGAAAATAGGCCGAGCCGATAACGCCCACCATGGTCGGCGAAAAGCCTTCAACGGTCGCCCGATAGGGGATCAGCGTATTGAGCAAGCCATTGCCCGCAATCATCACGAACACGGCTATCAGAACAGGAAGAACGGCGAGGATCAGTTTACGCAACGGGGTATATCCGAAAAGAGTGATGC
>JAPJMW010000085.1 GCA_026461505.1 Beijerinckiaceae bacterium | reverse complement strand
TCCCAATTGGTCAGCAATGGCACTTGCACCAAGACCTTGACCATATAACTCCAAGACCTGTTGCGATTTAGTTGCGATTTGATGGGTTAAAATTGGCGCTCCCAAGGGGAGTCGAACCCCTGTTTTCGCCGTGAGAGGGCGACGTCCTGGGCCACTAGACGATGGGAGCGTTAAGCGCTTTTTGGCCGAGGGGTGTCGTATAGGCTCGATAGCGCGGTGCGTCAAACGGTGATCTGTCCGTTAACGTACGACCGAAGGAAATTAGATCAACCGACGATTTGGGTCGCTTGATTGCTTTGGACTGTGCTATTTGGCTTTTCATGCGTAAAAATCGAATGTTTGTTGAAGATCCCCCTGTTCCCGTTCCTGATCCGATGGAGGCCGAGCCGCTTATCGTTTCCGAGGACGGAGCGCTTGTTGTGGGCGAGAAAGAGGCTGGCGAGAGGCTGGATCGCTTTTTGGCCCTTCGTCTCCCCGAGCATTCGCGTACGCGGCTTAAAAGCCTCATTATCGATGGCCATGTGCAGCTTGGCGATGTGACGATTACTGATCCGGGCATGAAGCTCAGCGCCGGATCCCTTATCGCCATTGAATTGCCCGAAGCGGTTCCAGCGGAACCTGCAGGCGAGCCCATTCCTTTGGTAGTTGTCTATGAGGATGATGATCTTTTGGTCATCGATAAGCCGGCGGGTTTGGTTGTTCATCCCGCCTCCGGCCACGCGACGGGTACGTTGGTTAATGCTTTGATTGCGCATTGCGGCGATAGCCTGTCCGGTATTGGCGGGGTTAAGCGGCCTGGCATTGTTCATCGGCTCGATAAGGATACATCGGGTCTTTTGGTCGTAGCCAAAAACGATGCGGCCCATAAGCATCTCGCCGATCAGTTCGCCGATCATGGCCGAACGGGGCCCTTGCAACGTGCCTATTCGGCGCTTGTTTGGGGCGTGCCCTCGCGCCCCCATGGCGTTATTGATGCACCGATTGATCGCTCCATCACGCACCGCGACCGTATGGCGGTCGTCAAGCCGGGCAAGGGCCGTGAGGCGCTTACCCATTTCACCGTTGAAGATCAGTTTTTGGGGCGGGATGGCGAGCCATTGATCGCTCTTGTTACCTGCCGCCTTGAAACCGGACGCACCCATCAAATCCGCGTCCATATGGCGCATATCGGCCATGCGCTGGTCGGAGATCCGGTGTATGGGGCAGGATTTCGTACGAAAGTGGCCCGTTTGGACGGTGAGGCGAGGGGGGCTGTGGAAACATTTTCCCGTCAGGCGCTCCATGCGAGGGAACTCGGGTTTATGCATCCGCGTTCCAAAGAAACACTTCATTTCGAAAGTGCCTTGCCGGGTGATTTCGGTGCATTATTGAAAAGTTTGAGTGCTAACTAAAATCGCCTGTTTGCAAACATGCAAGAAAAAGGGAGTGCTTGCCCTCTTTCGGTCATTTTTTTGCGCACTATATGTATCCAAGCGGAAGGTTGGCCGTAAGCTAGCCTGACGGGGGCCTTTTAGGCGCCGTAAATGGAGGACGAGATGGCATCATCAACAATGCCCATGATTTCAGCAGAGGGCGGTCTTGCGCGCTATTTGGCCGAGATCCGTCGCTTTCCCATGTTGCAGCCGCAAGAGGAATTCATGCTCGCCAAACGCTGGCGGGAGCATGACGACGCAGAAGCCGCGCATAGACTCGTAACATCCCACCTGCGGCTCGTAGCCAAGATCGCTATGGGCTATCGGGGCTACGGTCTGCCGATCGGCGAAGTAATTTCCGAGGGCAATGTCGGACTAATGCAGGCCGTTAAGCGGTTTGAGCCCGATAAAGGGTTCCGTCTTGCGACCTATGCGATGTGGTGGATCAAGGCTGCCATTCAAGAATATATTTTGCGTTCGTGGTCGCTTGTTAAGATGGGCACCACGGCCAATCAGAAGAAGCTGTTCTTTAATTTGAGAAAAGCCAAGAGCCAGATTTTGGCGCTGGGCGAGGGTGACCTTCGTCCCGATCAGGTCAAGATCATAGCAACCAAGCTGGGCGTTGAAGAGCAAGAAGTGATCGAGATGAATCGTCGCCTTGGGGGTGACTCATCACTGAAC
>JAPJMW010000084.1 GCA_026461505.1 Beijerinckiaceae bacterium | reverse complement strand
CTTCAACTCTTCGCTTAACTGTCACCTAGTTCTGTGACAATAGCGCTAATAACGCGGGCGTCTGTTGGTTCTGTGGCGGTCGGGAAGATTGCTGCAAGGCGGCCATCACGACAGATCAGATATTTATGGAAATTCCACCGAGGGGTTTCCGAAGGCTTGAGCTGCGCCGTCCATTGGTAAAACGGATGGGCATCCGCGCCTTTCACAAACTGTTTGGCCGCAATCGGGAAGGTGGCGTGGTATTCGCCCTGTGCTGTAGCCAAAATTTCATCAACGCCACCGGGCTCTTGACCACCAAAATCATTTGAAGGGACAGCGAGTACGATAAGACCACGCGGGCCATAACGCGTATAAAGCTGCTCCATACCCGCCAATTGTCCGCTAAAGCCGCATTGGGACGCGGTATTGACCACGAGAATAGGCTTACCCTTATAGTCCGCCAACTTGATATCGCCGCCTTTTAGCGCGGGAAAGGAAAAGCGATAGGCGTTAATGGCTGTCATATCGGTTGCCCGAGCGAAGGAAGGTGCAAAAGCGAGGCTGCCCAAGAGAGCCAAGCCTTGTCTGCGGCTAAAATGTCGCATGGAACGCTCCTGTTGTTGTTATGAATGTGATGTTCATACGCTTCAAATCAATAGGTGGATGCTTCCATTTCCGTTTTCCATGTCGCGAAAGGGCTTTGGCATGACGATGGTAGCCTATCCTTGCCCCGCCTCGTCAGATTATAAGCCCGCCATGGATGTGATGACGCAACAGGTTTTTGACGCTGCGGGTCGCCGATTAGGCGGTTATAGCCGCACGCTTGTCATGGGTATTTTAAACGTAACGCCGGATTCCTTCTCGGACGGCGGTCGTTTTGATTCTCTAGAACGGGCTGTCAGCCATGCCGTTGAAATGATGGAACAAGGCGCAGATATTTTGGATATCGGTGCAGAATCGACACGCCCAGGGCATGAAGCCGTCCCGGCCGATGTCGAAATAAGCCGCCTCATTCCCGTTTTAGATACGCTGAAAGGGCGCGTTTTTTGTCCCATTTCGGTTGATACAACAAAGGCGAAGGTTGCCGAAGCCGCACTTGCTGCGGGTGCAACCATCGTCAACGATGTTTGGGGCTTTCAAAAAGATCCGGCTCTCGCTGAAATTTCATCCGCCAACGGGGCGAGTGTGGTTTTGATGCATAATCGGGCCGATATTGATCCGATGATCGACATTGTCGACGATATGCTGCGGTTTTTAGAAAACTCGCTGTCAATTGCGCTGAAGGCAGGTATTTCGCTTGATCGTATTTCGCTCGATCCCGGAATTGGTTTCGGTAAGACCTTGGAACAAAACATCAGCGCGATAACGCATCTGTCGCGGCTTAAGGCTTTGGGGTGTCCGTTATTGGTTGGTGCCTCGCGCAAATCGATGATTGGTAAAATCATTGACTCCACGACCGATGAGCGTTTGCCCGGAACGCTCGCCATCCATACGGCAGCTATTTTAAATGGCGCGGATATAATTCGCGTCCATGATGTAAAAGAGGCGGTACAAGCCGCCCGTGTGACCGATCGTTTGAAGGATATCTGATGGACAAGATCCGCATCAATGTCACGAAGCTCTCACTCTTTGCCTATCATGGCGTTAATGACGAGGAGCAGCGTTTAGGCCAACGCTTTTATGTCGATTTGGCCATGACCGTCGGAAATGTATCAGCGACGCAAACGGATTTGCTTGATGGTACGATTTCGTATGAGCACGTCATTCAAGAAGTATCCGCTGTTTTCTGTGGCGAGAAATTTCGGACCATCGAGCGTGCTGCACGTGCAGTTTCCGATAAGGTCATGGCCCGTTTTCCAACCATCGAGTCGTTAACCGTTACCGTTCATAAACCGTCTGCTCCGGTCGCTGCTATTTTCGACGATGTCGCCGTAAGCGTGGAAGCCCATCGGAATGTCTGATGTTCTATTGAGCCTCGGCAGCAATATAGGCGATCGTGCAGCCAATATTGCCGAGGCCGTTCGACGGTTGAATGATGAAACGGGCGTAAGTGTTATGGCGTTGTCGCCACTTTATCGCACTGCTCCCGTTGGCCCCGTCGCGCAAGATGATTTTATCAATGGCGCTGTGCGGATTGAAACGACGCTCGAAGCGGAAGAGCTCATGCGCCGCTGTTTATCGATTGAGGCGAGCATGGGGCGAGACCGTGTGAATGGTTTACGCTGGGGCCCAAGGATTATTGATATCGATATCATCCTCTATGATGATCTGAAAATCGAAAGCGAAGCGCTGACCTTACCGCATCCACGCTTCCGCGAACGGGCCTTCGTTCTCGTGCCTCTTGCCGATATCGCGCCATCGTGGATGATTGATGGTCACAGGCTAGATGAACTTGCCTCCGCCATCGGCCATACAGGAATAGAACGCGCTTAACCGCTTTTTTGACGATTGATACCGAAGCGCGCAGCAGCCTGCCGATTAAATCGGTTTTAACCCCGCTTCAATCTGTGCCCGACGCCCTTCCAAAAACGGCGGTAAGGCTAGCTTTTCACCAAGGCTATCCATCGGCTCATCCGCGTCAAAGCCCGGACCATCGGTTGCAATTTCAAACAGAATTCCATTCGGCTCGCGGAAATAGAGCGAGTGAAAATAGAAGCGGTTTACCTCACCCGAAAACGGAATTTTGAGGGCCTTCAAACGCTCTGCCCAGGCGTGATATTCGTCCATATCGGGCGTACGGAAGGCAACATGATGTACCGCGCCTGCACCTTGTTGCGCCATTGGTAAATCTTGGCGTTCAACAACGTGGATTTCGGCGGCAGCGCCACCGGGCCCCATTTTATAAACATGCACGCGATGATCGGGGCTGTCGGGCGATTTATAATCGCGTATTTCTTCCATGCCCAAAATTTTCGTGAGCGCGAGAGCGGTATAACGCCGATCAGCGACGGTCAGCGTAATCGGACCGAGCCCGCGAATTTGATGCTCTGCAGGTATTGGGCTTTTTTCCCACGGATAGCTTTCACCCACACCACCATCATCGACAAGAGCCAAGCGTTGACCTTCCGGATCTTCAAACAACAAAGTGAGGCGGCCATCGTGAACATTGGTCTTTTTATAGCTCAATCCCGCATCTGCGATGCGCTTTTCCCAATAGTTGAGCGTGGCTGACCCAGATACCCGCAAAGCTGTGCGGGAAATCGAATTGGTGCCGCGTTGCTCAGGGCCCACGGGCCAATCGAAAAAGGTGATATCCGAACCGGGCGATGCTTTGCCATCGGCAAAAAACAGGTGATAGGCGCTTACATCGTCCTGATTGACGGTCCTTTTCACAAGGCGCAGGCCAAGAAACTGCGTGTAGAAATCGTGATTACCTTTCGCATTCGCGGTTATCGCCGTCAGGTGATGAATGCCTTGAAGTTGCATCTTACTCTCTCCGATTTCACTTTTTCTGAACCCACTTTATGGAGGTATAGCCCATTAAACAAAAGCTTTTCCCATTTGCACGAAAACAAGTTGCGCTTTGCGGGGCATCCTTTTGGCGTTCTCGGACGTAAGCCTGTCAGCAATCATAGGAATTTTCAGTGTCCGATTTATCCCAACCTCAGCAATTAACCGTCTATTTTGATGGCGCATGCCCTATCTGTCGGTTCGAAATTGACCATTATAAACGCTGCGCAGGTAGCGAAAATGTAAACTTCATCGATGTTGCTGCGCAAGAATTGCCCGATTTAGGGGAGGGACTTGATCGCGATAAGGCCTTGGCTCGCTTTCATGTTCGCCGTGCCGATGGATCGCTCGTATCGGGGGCCGAAGGATTTGCGCTCGTTTGGCAAACGCTTCCTTCCTGGCGGATTCTTGGCCGATTGGCGAAATGGCCGCCGCTTCTTGCCGTCATGGAAGCGGCTTATCGCGGCATTTTGCCCATTCGGGCCCGAATTTCCGCCTTATTGCGCTAAAAATGCAGAGCTGCGCTTCCAAGATAGCGGTTGCGATTAAAGCGTGAATAAATCATAAGCATGCTTATCATAAGCTTGGTTATGCAATGTCAGTACTTTCGTCTCCCCGCCGTGAACTCGGCTTTTTATTGTCGGACGCCGCCCGTGCCTTGCGTACGGTGGTCGATCAGCGGGCGCGCGAATTTGGTATGACACGGGCGCAATGGTCGGTTCTCGCCCGCGTTCAGCGCAATGAGGGCTTGAAGCAGTCAGACCTTGCCTCGCAAATTGATATTGCTCCAATCACACTGGCTCGGATCATCGACAGGTTGAGCGCGACGGGCCTTGTTGAACGTCGACACGATCCGGAGGACCGCCGAGCCAATCGGCTTTATCTCACACCTGCTGCCCTTCCAGTTTTAGAGAATCTCGCCGCAACCGGTGAGGGGGTGATGCGCGAAGCGCTCGCAGGCCTCGATGATGCAGCGATCCAAGCGCTATCGCAGCAATTGTTGAACATAAAGACGAATTTAAAGGCTGGCCAAAAGCTGCTTGTTTTACCGATTGAGAATGGAGATGATCATGACTGATGCAACGCCGCAGATGACAGAGCGCCAATCAAAGCTTAGTCGGCGCATGATATTGCTGGTGGGTATCCCTGTTGTCGCGATCGTCGGCGCCGCCACTGCCTATTTGATGGGTGGACGTTATATTTCAACTGACAATGCCTATGTCGCCGCTCAAAAGATTATCGTTACCCCATCGGTGGCAGGCCGTGTCATCTCGATTGCGGTCACAGAAGGACAGCGTGTGAAGCCGGGCGATCCGCTTTTTGTGATTGATCCCGGTTCCTATGAACTCGCTGTTAAACAAGCAGACGCGCATTTGGCCCAAACCATCACGGGGTTTGAGAGTTTGGGTATCACCTTGAAAAGCGTCGAGCGACAAATCGAGCTTGCCAAGGAAACGCTAAATTTAAGGCAAGCGGATTCAGACCGGAAGACGGATTTGCTGGCGACCAAAGCAACATCGAAAAACGACGTGGATAGCGCCAATATTGCTTTAGCCAATGCGCGCAATGCGCTTGAAGCATTGGTTGCGCAAAAGGCAACGGCGCTCGCTCAATTGCAGGGAAAACCAGATCTCGTGATTGATGATTATGCGCCCTATATTGAAGCAAAAGCAGCACGTGATCGTGCGGTTCGTGATTTTGATGGCACCATCGTTCGTGCATCAATTTCAGGTGTTGCTACACAAGTTCCATCAATCCAGCTTGGTCGTTATTTAACACCTGGTACGCCGGTTCTTGCCCTCGTCGCTGATGAGCATCCTTGGATCATGGCCAATCCGAAGGAGACAGACCTCACTTACCTTCATGCAGGTCAGTCTGTATCCATTTCTATCGATGCCTATCCCGGTCGGAATTGGCATGGAACGGTTGCTTCCTTAAGCCCGGGAACAGGTGCAGAATTCGCCGTTCTTCCGGCTCAAAACGCCAGTGGCAATTGGGTTAAAGTCATTCAGCGCGTTCCTGTTCGGATTGAGTTTGTTGACGGTGGTGATCTCACTTCATTGCGCACGGGGATGAGCGCGCAAATCGAAATTGATTCAGGCCATATTCGCTCCCTTCTATCGATTTTTGGATTATCCGCTGCAGCCCACGCAGTAGGACAGTAGAGTTCAAATGGCCGATCAGGATTCGGAAGCTTTCAAGCGCATCGCCATCACCATTTGCGTGATGATGGCAACGATTATGCAAGCGCTTGATACGACGATTGCCAATGTGGCTTTGCCCTATATGCAAGGCTCATTGGCAACGACACAGGATCAAGTGAGCTGGGTCTTAACGTCCTATATTGTAGCTGCCGCCATTATGACATCGCCCTTAGGGTGGATGTCGATGCGGTTCGGCCGCAAGAAGCTATTTATCGTCTGTGCCGCAGGCTTTACCGTCGCATCGATGTTGTGCGGTGTTGCCCAAAGCATCGAGCAAATGGTTTTGTTCCGTCTCTTACAAGGCGTATTCGGTGCAGCGCTCGTGCCTTTATCTCAAGCCGTCATGCTCGACGCCTACCCAATCGAACAGCGCGGACAAGCCATGGCCATTTGGGGCATGGGCGTTATGCTGGGTCCGATTATGGGACCAACGCTCGGGGGTTGGCTAACGGAAGCACTGAGCTGGCGTTGGGTGTTTTTCGTGAATTTGCCGTTCGGCATTCTGACCGTTTTAGGCCTTTCCGCCATTATGGAAGAAACGCCTGCGCGAAAAGATATTCCCTTTGATTGGCTCGGCTTTATCGCGTTATCTATTGCTATCGGATCTTTCCAATTAATTTTGGATCGCGGCGAACAAGTAGGCTGGTTCGACTCGATTGAAATTATCGCTGAAGCGGCGATTGCAGCATCGGGTCTGTATATCTTCATCGCTCATGCGTTGAACACAGAACGGCCCTTTATTCCCTTGGCCGTTTTTACCGATTGGAATTTCACGGTTGCTCTATTCTTGATGTTTATCGTCGGTATTATTTTGCTGGCTTCCATGGCGTTGATTACCCCCTTCATCCAGAATGTTATGGGATACCCTGTATTAGCCGCGGGGGAATTGTTAGGCGCGCGCGGCATCGGGACACTGGTTGCGATGATGCTCGTAGGGCGCCTTTTAAAATCCATTGATTCACGACCTCTCGTGGCGGCTGGCCTTCTCATGTCACTTTGGTCGATTTGGCAGAATATCTATTTCTCGCCCGATACATCGGCGTGGTGGATTGCCGAAACAAGCATTGTCCAAGGTCTCGGCTTAGGGTTTATTTTTGTGCCCTCAAACAGCGCCGCTTTTGCAACCCTACCTGCGACATTGCGTACCGACGGCGTTGCGCTTTGGACCTTGATTCGAAATCTGGGCAGTTCCATCGGCGTGTCGATCGTCATTTCGCAATTGGTCTCTGGTACTTCACTCTATCGGACCCGTATGGCCGAATCTCTGTCGCCGTTCAGTTTTGGGCTACCGATGAGTGGTGTGTCGGATATGCTGGACCCTTCGACGGCAATGGGGCAGGGGATGATCGAAGGCCTCGTCATGCGTGAAGCGACCATTATCTCCTATAGTAATGACTATTTATTGATGTTCGGCGTTACCCTTTTGGCTGTTCCATTGGTTTTTCTGCTGAGAAAGCCACGCGGTACACCTGCGGCTCCGGCGCCGGCGGCTCACGCAGATTAAACCCTCCTGTGCTGTGGGTGACTATCGGCCCTGCGTGGGCGCGGACTTCCAAATTGACGATCATGCGTTAAAGTTGTCATCATGAAATTCAAGCTGCCGCTTTCGTATGGAAAACTGCAATGAACTCTGAGAGCCCTCCTACTGTTGAAAATTTAATGGTCGATGCCATAAAAACTGGCCTTGAGACGTCCTCGATCCTTCTCGTCGACGTTCGCGAGGCTCATGAGTTCGAAGCCGGTCATATTCCGGGTTCGGTTCTCGTTCCTCTATCGATCTTTAATATTGCCGATATTCCAGATGCGGCAGGTCGTCGCATCGTGTTGTCCTGTCGCTCTGGACGGCGCTCGCTAACCGCCGCTGAAATGGCCTTTGAACAGGGCCTTTCGATTGATGCGCATTATGCTGGCGGCTTTTTGGATTGGGTCGATCATAACCAACCTGTCGAAACGGGATTGTAATACGGCAAGTTCTCGCCAATATGTCATAAAAATCTGTATAATTCGTGTGAATTAAGTCAAATCGGGGAAGAAGCCATGAGCGTGAAAAAATTCGGAATCGGTCAACCCATTCGTCGTGTCGAAGATGTTCGCCTTCTGACGGGTGGCGGCCATTACACGGCGGATTATACGCCCGATAAAGAATTGGTATCCTTTGTTTTGCGTAGCCCCTACGCGCATGCCAATTTTAAAATCAAGGATATCGAGGCCGCCAAAGCCGTTAAAGGCGTTAAGCTCATCTTGACCGCCGAAGATATTGCAGAGTTTGGCGATGTACCGTGCTTGGCCCCGCTTGAAAATGACGATGGGTCGCAAAATTACGTTGCTGATATTCCAGTCCTCGCAAAAGGCTCGGTAAAATTCGTAGGCGACGCCATTGCCTTTGTTGTGGCCGAAACCTTGAATGCCGCGAAAGAAGCAGCCGAAGCGATTGATATCGAGTTTAAGGCTCTTCCAGCCGTTTCCGACATTCGCTCGGCCATGGTGAAAGATGCGCCACTTGTTTGGTCACAAGTGAAAGACAATTTGGCCTATGAGCAAAATCTCGGCGATCACAAAAAGGTCGATGGAATATTTGCTAAAGCCCATCGCGTTTTAACCATTGAGATCGAGAATAATCGTCTGATCACCAACTACATGGAAACGCGCGGCGCGGTTGGTGAATATGATAGCGCAACCAAAACCATGAAGCTTACGGTGGCTAGCCAAGGCGTCCACGGCCTGCGTGATACGCTGGCTGAAAAGATTTTGAAGGTGAACGCGGACAAGGTTCACGTGATGACCGGCGATGTCGGTGGTGGCTTTGGTACGAAGAGCTTCATGCATCGGGAATATCCTTTGGTCCTTGAGGCTGCACGCCGCCTGAAACGTCCAGTGAAATGGATTGCAGATCGTGCCGACCATTTCTTGGGCGATGCCCATGGTCGCGACAACATAACAACAGCTTCGATTGCCGTCGATAAGTCAGGCAAGTTCTTGGCGCTTAAAGCGGATGTGATCGGTAATCTCGGTGCCTATTGCTCGCAATTCGGACCTTACATCCATTATCTCTGCGCATCTATGATGACGGGCGTTTATAAAACGCCAGACATCGCCGTTCGTCTGCGCGCCGTTTATTCCAATACGGTGCCTGTTGATGCCTATCGTGGCGCCGGACGTCCGGAAGCAGCCTATAACCTCGAGCGTCTCGTCGATTATGTCGCCCGAGAACTCGGCATGAAGCCGGAAGTCATTCGTCGCAAAAATTTCATTGCGCCGACATCGATGCCGTACAAGACGCCAATCGGCAAGCGCACTTATGATACGGGTGATTTCGATCAACACATGACGCAAGCCATGGATGTATCAGGCTGGGCAAGCTTCAAGGATCGCCTTAAGGCCTCCAAGAAAGCCGGCAAGCTGCGTGGCATCGGCATGGCTACCTATATCGAATGTACGGCATGGGGTGATGGTGAAGAAGTTGCCGTTGATCTCGAAAAAGACGGCTCAGTCACGATCTATTCCGGTACGCAGTCGAACGGTCAGGGCCATGCAACGGCCTATGCTCAATTTGCTTCCCAGCATCTCGATTTGCCGCTTGATAAGATCAAGGTCGTGCAAGGTGACACGGCACGCGTTGCAACGGGCCACGGCACAGGCGGTTCGCGTTCGATCCCGGTCGGTGGCGTATCGACCTTTGTTGCTGCCAAGGATCTTTCGGAGAAGCTCAAAAAATTGGCTTCCGATAAACTTGAAACCAATGTCGCGGATCTTGAAATCGTCGATGGTACGGTGCGCGTTGCCGGCACCGATAAGAAGATGACGTTTGCTGACATTGCTAAATTGCCCGGCGCAACACCCGATATGACCCGTGGTCTTGGCAATTTCACGCCGCCTGATGCGACCTATCCAAACGGTACCCATATCGCTGAAGTCGAAGTGGATCCACAGACGGGTGTTGTGGAAATCGTCAACTACACGATCTGTGACGATTTCGGCATTGCGATTAATCCAATGCTGCTCGCAGGCCAAGTGCATGGTGGCGTGGCTCAAGGCATTGGCCAAGCGCTTATGGAACACACAGTCTATGATAAGGATGCCCAGCTGATTTCAGCAAGCCTCATGGACTACACGCTACCGCGTGCGGATAGTCTGCCGAACTTCCATTTTGAGACGAAAAACGTACCTTCAACGACCAATCCTTTGGGCATTAAGGGCGCGGGCGAGGCGGGTTCGATTGGCTCAACGCCAGCGATCATGAATGCGGTGATTGACGCGCTTGATCACGGCTACGGCATTCATCATCTGCAAATGCCAGCGACACCGTCGCGTATTTTTGAAGCCATACAGGCTGCAAGCAAAATGGCTGCTGAGTGATATTTATTCAGCTTGTGTTAGCGGTTTGAAAAACGGGCCGAAAGGCCCGTTTTTTATTCCATCACGGCGGCTTTTAAGATGCACATCATGGTGGCGTGCGCAGGTGCGTCTGATACGTTTCTAACAATATGCGGCCTGTCGCAGCGATAGCGGAGTGTTTCCCCCGCTTTGGCCGTTTGTACGACGCCAGCGACTTCGACTTCATATTCGCCTTCGAGCACGGAGAGACATTCAATCGATCCGCGTTGATGGGCGTCTGATTCAAGTACACCGCCTGGTTCGGCGTGAACATCATACCATTGCAGCCATTCAACCGTCTTGATCCAACCGATAATGCCAAGTCGGACTTTGCCGTCATCGGATAAAAGGATCGGCGTATCGCCGCGTGAGGTGCGATCAATAAAGGGCTCGTCTTCCGAAATCGATAATACGTGTTCAATCGAGACATCAAGCGCCTGCGATAACCGCCATATGGTTGCAAGCGTCGGGTTCGTCTCGTTCCGCTCAATTTGGCTGATGATCGATTTGGCAACGCCCGATTGTTCCGCAAGCTCGGAAAGCGAGAGGTGATAGGCTTTCCGCAGCCGTTGAATGGTTTTACCAAGTTGGCCCGAAAGCGCATGAGCGCCGCTTTCAAGCACGCGTACCTTGTCTTTACCTTCGACGCCCATAGCTGAAAAACTCCTAAAATCGCGAGCCGATCATATCAGCGAGCGTTTGATAGTAAGAACACTTTTGTTAATTAAAACAGTCCAAAATGGCAAGATGAATTTCAAACGCTTTGCTTTGATAGCCGGAAAAGGGCGGCCATGGCGAAGGTCGCCAGCAAGCTGATACCTAGAATAAATAAGATGGCAGGCGAGGGACCGAAGCTCGCAAGAATCGCACCGAAGACGGCAGGTGCTGCAGCCTTGACCATCAAAGCGGGTGCCGCCACCAACCCCAATCTCCGGCCATATCCGTCCGATCCAAAGAGGGCATAGGGCACAACGCCACGGGAAATTGTCGCGAGCCCATTGGCCGCGCCATAGACGAGCCCAAACCCGACGGCAACGATTGGTCCTGCCGTCATAACAAGGGGAATTACAAAGGCGAGCGGCATGAGAATAACGGGGATCATTCCAAGCCCGACGGCGCTTAGCCGCCGTCCATAGGCCAGTTCAATGATGCGCGCGCCGACTTGCGCAGGCCCGATTAAGGAACCTGCTAAAATAGCCGATGCAAGATCGATGTGCAGGGTTTGAAAGAGCGTAATGACATGCACGGAAAGGGCATTGGCAACAAAGCCTAATGCGGCCAATACAATCGAAAAAAGCATCATCGCGGACGTAAAGCGCTCGCGTGGAATGAGGGGAGCCATCAGTGCCTGAGGAGTGCCCGTCCGATCATCGTCGTTATGTTTTACCTTATCCGACTTTTTATGTGCTCCCTTGAGTGCGATAAAGATTAACGGAGCGCTGCCAAATAGAATTAAACTTGCATCAATTACACAAATGCCACGCCAATCCATGAACTGAAGCAAAGCCGATGTTGCAGGCCAAATAACCGTTGAAGCAAAGCCGGCAATCAGCGTGATGAGCGAGATCGATTTCCGCGTCTTCTCACCTGCAAATTGAGCGATGGATGCGAAGGCTGAATCATACAGGCAAGCCGACATGCTTGCCCCAATGATCGCCCAAGCGACCATATAAGTTACACCATCTTTGGCAGTGCTTAAGACGAGCATTCCGATGGCACCCATAACAGTGCCGATCAACATCACAGGTAAGCCCCCAAAACGATCAATACGGCTCCCTGATAGAGGTGAAAAAAGGCCTGTTACGAGTGTTGCAACCGCAAATCCCGAATAGACAAATGCGTTCGACCATCCAGTTTCAGCGACAATGTGTGGTCCGATGAGGGCAAGGGTATAATATAGCACGCCCCAATTAATAATTTGGGCGAAACCAAGCGCGGATAAACGGAGCTGCAGCTGTGGCGTGAGCCAATCCGGTATCATTTCCAGTAACGATGAAAATGATGCACGGGTCCGCTACCCTTGCCGATATCGAGCGTTTCTGATGCGGCAAGTGCTGCGGTTACATAGGCCTTCGCAGTGCGAATTGAGTCCGCAAGCGAATGCCCTTTGGCAAGCTCCGCAGCAATAGCCGACGACAAGGTACATCCCGTTCCATGGGTATTTTTTGTGGCGATACGGGGCGCTGAAAAATGCTCGATATGATGTTCTGTCACCAGAACATCGATGCTTTTATTTCCGGTACCATGGCCGCCTTTCATCAATACGGCATGCGCGCCGCGTCCAATAAGCGCTTTGCCTTGCCGTTCCATCGCTTCGATCGTTTGGGCCATTGTGTCATTTAAAAGCGTAGCGGCTTCCGCTAAATTCGGCGTGATCAACTGTGCTCTTGGAAAGAGACGCGTGACGATAGCATCAACCGCATCATCGCGGATCAATCGATCACCACTAGTGGCAACCATAACAGGATCAAGCACGGTAAAAGCGGGCTTCCAGCGATCAAGCCCATCCGCCACGGCATGAATAATATCGGTTCGGCTGAGCATTCCAATTTTGACGGCATTGACATTCAAGTCAGAAAAAACGGCATCGATTTGCGCCGTTACAAAATCGGCCGGAGCATCATGGATCGCGCTCACACCCATTGTATTTTGAGCAGTTAGCGCCGTCATGATAGTCGCGCCATAAACGCCTAATGCCGAGAAGGTTTTAAGGTCGGCTTGAATACCCGCTCCGCCTCCTGAATCAGATCCAGCAATGGTTACAGCGATAGCAGTCATTCTCATCTTCTCAGATCAGGGTTTCCGGTAACGGATGTTCGGCGGCATGCCGCGCTTGGCTCATCCGCCTTTCGCGATAAACGACATAAAGCCCCGATGCAATCACGATAGCAGCTCCGGCGAATACGGCAGGGTGCGGGATATCGCCAAACAAGAAAAAGCCTATCGCAACGGCCCAAACGAGGCTCGTATATTCAAAGGATACAATCACTGACGCATCGGCAAACCGATAGCTCGACGTAATCAGAATTTGTCCAATGCCACCTAAAAAGCCAGAGCAAATCAAGAGCAATGCTTCATGAGGCGTCGGATGCCGCCACGCAAAAAGTGAAAGGAAAAGTCCAATCGTTGAGGTAACAAGCAGGAAATAAAAAACAATCGTACCTGTGCGCTCAAGCTGAGCGAGCTTGCGAATTTGGATTGAAGAAAATCCGTTGCACGCGGATGCTGTCATTCCTGCAAGCGCACCAAGCGCTGGCCCTGCGGTTAGAAATGCAGACACGTCGCGTTGGGCCATATGCGGTGCAACCATAACAAGAGTACCTAAAAAGCCAACGGCTACAGCAAACCAGCGATAGGGCTTCACATCTTCTTTTAATAAAAAAGAGGCAAGCACGGTTGCAACAAGCGGAGCGAGATAGCCAATGGCGGTTGCATCCGGCAAGGGAAGCAAAGCAAGCGATGCAAAGCCGAAATACATTCCACCCGAGCCGGATATAGACCGCACAAGATGTCCTGACAGCCGCGTTGTTTTAACCGCACTTCGCAACTCATCGGTCCACCACAGCCAAAGGCCGAGCGGCACAAGCGCAAAGAAGGCACGGAAAAACATCAACTCGCCAATTGGCATATCGGCACTGGCAAGCTTAACCAAAGTCGACATCGCGAGAAACGCGAAGGTCGAAATGATTTTAAGCCCAATGCCAATCAGCGGGTTCAAGCGACGCCTGCCTTACCTCTAGGATCAGAAGGCCGAGCGGAACGCGCCGCCATCGATCAACAGATTTTGTCCGGTAATGTAACCTGCATGAGCACTCGCCAAGAACGCGGCAAGATTGCCGAATTCATCCGCTTCGCCCAATCGCTTGGCTGGAACATTATTAATCCGATCCGCGCGGATTTTATCTTCCGGAACATTTTGCCGCGCAGCCGCATTGGCAAAATTATTGCGGATGCGGTCGGTGTCAAACATGCCAGGCAAAATGGCATTGATCGTCACATTCGCATGCGCCACGTCGCGCGCCACGCCTGCCAAAAAGGCGGTAAGCCCTGCACGCGCACCCGAGGAGAGGTCAAGGCCACTCAACGGCGTTAAAACCGAGGCAGAAGTGATATTGATAATCCGGCCAAATTTCCGCGCCACCATGCCATCAATCACCCGTTGAACGAGCTCTATCGGCGTCACCATATTTTGCACAACGCCGCCTAAAATGGCTTCACGGTCGAGGGTGCGAAAATCCTTCAGCGGTGGGCCGCCATTATTGTTGATAAGAATATCGGGCTCGGGACAAGCCGAAAGCAGTGCGTCCTGCACGGCGCGCTCTGAGACATCGCCGCCGACTTCATGAACAACCGCGCCCGTCTTCTCGCGAATTTCCTTCGCGGTTGCGGACAGAATATCCATCTGGCGGCCATTGATGGTGATTTCGCATCCGGCTTCGGCGAGGGCCATCGCGCAGCCTTTGCCCAATCCCTTGCTTGAGGCGCAAATAATGGCCTTCCGGCCGGAAATTCCGAGATCCATGACGCGTACTCCCTTATTCCTATTCATCCAGGATAAGACGGTATAGCTCTCCGCGGGGCAAGGGCCAATCGCGGACATCTGCCATTCCCAAACAGAATATGCAGGTTATGCGCCTTGCTCAGCGGCAGGATTGTGGCCGTCACTGCTCCCATCCCCGTCAACCTGATCATTTGCGGCCGGGCCAAGAGGCGCCTCGCTTAAGGTGAGAGGTCCATAGGAATGAATGATATCCGTTAGTCGGCTTTTCACGTGGCGCTGAATTTCTGCAAGCGCTTCAAATCTGCGCATCGACGTCATTTGTTCCGATGACAAACGCACCAATTCGGTAAGTTGGTAGTCAAGTTCGGCCAAAGCGTCATTTTCGCTGTTTGATTCAGCAAGCCGCGCAGCGATATCGCGGGCCGCATCAGCTACAACGGCCATTTCGATACAGGTTTTTTCACTTGTCAGAACGAACTCGTTGAGTTTTTGCGGGCCATCATTTGTTTTTGAGGCATCGCCCGTCAAAGCCGCGACCAGCGTATCGATATCGCTGCTTAACCCGATGAGCTTGGTCCGCATTTCAATGCTGCCGTCGAGCGGTCCTGAGCGGGCGATCACGCGTTCGAGACGGGAAAGGGACTTTAACAGGCTAACTGTTTCGGTCTGCCGGTTACGAACAGCGAATTCAGCCAAAAACCAGCGGCCGCGAGCGGTTTCCATCACCGCCTGTTCAATTGCCTCAAAGCTTTCCTCGTCGGCCAGGGTAGCCTGCGACCGGTCATCCATGGGTTCTATCGTCCTGAGCTTAGATTTCAGCCAAAAACATCGTTCAATAATCGGAGTATAGCTGCGTTATCTCAACGGATCGTTACCGAGACCTGTGGTAATTTCGGATGCAACTAACCTGTTGACGGCCCTCAAACGATTATCGCGGCGCACCTTACGAGCGTGATATCTGGGATCATAAAGGCGCGATACGGCATTTGAGCGGGCAGTTATATGGCTGAAAGGCCCGGATTTACGTTTTCAACGGGACCAAGCGGACGTCTTCTTTTGTTGGAAGGCGCGTGGTCATCGGCCTATGCCGATGATGTTGAGCGGACGGCTGATCTTTTACAAAAGACGTCCGGAACCGGACCATTGGTGATTGACCTTAGCCGATTGCTATCCTTTGACACATTGGGCGCCCTATTGATCAATCAGGCGATACGAGACTGGCAGAGCGCGGGTCGTATCGTTTCTGTTCAAGGAGCAAGCGACGCTGACCGTGTTCTTCTTCACGAGGTTCGTCTTGTATCTGCCCCAGTTATCATCGCATCAGGTGAAAATAAGGCGGTGGGCCTCATCGCCGATATCGGTGAAAGCGTCGTCTTAGCAGGGCGTGACTTTATGGGTTCGACCAGCTTTCTCGGCCAGGTCATTGCAGCTTTCGGGAAACTTATTCGGTCACCCTATCGGATACGATTTACATCGATTGTTGCTCAAATCGAGCATGTCGCTTTTCGCGGCGTGCCGATTATCATGCTGATCTCGTTTCTTGTCGGCGCTATCGTTGCCCAACAGGGCATCTTTCAACTGAACCGATTTGGCGCATCCACCTTCGCCGTGAATCTCATCGGCATTCTCGTCCTTCGAGAATTGGGCGTGTTGCTGACATCGATTATGGTGGCAGGCCGATCAGGCTCGGCATTCACCGCCGAATTAGGGTCCATGACGATGCGGGAGGAAGTCGATGCTCTCCGTGTCATGGGTTTAGATCCGATCGAAATATTGGTCTTGCCGCGCGTTATCGCCCTCGTTGTAGGCCTACCTTTGCTGACCTTTATCTCCGATATCTCGGCTCTCTTTGGTGGTGGCGTCGTATCGTGGCTTTATGCGGGTATATCAAGCGATGTCTATTTGGAACGCTTGAAAGATGCGATTGCCTTGCAAACCATTTTTGCTGGTCTGATTAAGGCGCCCTTTATGGCGTTGGTTATTGCGCTCGTTGCGTGTGGTGATGGACTTTCGGTTCGGGGGTCAGCGGAATCGCTCGGTCGTCAGGTAACCGATGCCGTGGTCAAATCGATCTTTATGGTCATCGTCGTTGATGGCATTTTCGCCATGTTTTTCGCAGCGATCCGTTTCTAAGGTTAATGATGACTGATCCTTCACAAGCCTTGCATCGCGAAACGCTCAAGGAGGTCATTATCTCCGTACGCAACCTTGTCGTTGCCTTCGGCCCCAAGCGGGTGATGGATGGATTGACGATTGATCTGCGACGCGGCGAGATCATGGGATTTATCGGACCATCCGGTTCGGGAAAATCCGTACTGATGCGAAGTATTTTAGGGCTGATCAAAAAATCGTCAGGCATAATTACCGCTTTCGGCTCGGACCTCGATCGAATATCGCAGGCTGATCGACGCTTGATTGAACGCCGCTGGGGGGTGCTCTTTCAACAAGGCGCGCTTTTCTCCTCGTTGACGGTCTTACAAAACGTACAAGTTCCGATGCGGGAATATTGGCATTTGTCGCCTCGGTTAATGGACGATCTGGCTTATGCAAAATTAGCTCTTGTCGGATTGAAACCGGATGCAGCTTCGAAATTTCCATCCGAATTATCGGGTGGCATGATTAAACGCGCAGCACTTGCGCGTGCTTTAGCGCTTGATCCTGAAATAGTCTTCTTAGATGAGCCGACTTCTGGCCTTGATCCCATCGGGGCAGCCGAATTTGACGAACTGATCGTAACACTACGTAACACGCTTGGACTTTCGGTCTTTATGGTGACGCATGATTTGGGCAGTCTCTTTACGGTATGCGACCGGATTGCGGCGTTGGGAAATGGGCGCATCATCGCCGATGGTGATATTGACGCGATGCTTCAATCGGATCATCCGTGGTTGAGATCGTATTTTCACAGCAAGCGGGCAGGGTCGATTCGGTAATGCGGAGAAGTGTCGGATAAATGGAAACGCGCGCTAATTATGCCATGATCGGCCTGTTTACCCTGGGCGTCATTGCTGCGGCTTTTTTATTCGTGTGGTGGGCCGCGGGTCGCGATACGCGGGCGCAATTACCCTATCGTATTCAATTTACCGGATCCGTATCTGGCCTCTCCCGCGGCTCGGTTGTGCTGTATAACGGCCTCAAGATTGGCGAGGTAACGTCGATTGCCCTTTCAACATCGGATCCCGGCAAGGTGATCGCCTGGGTTTCGGTCGAAGGATCGACGCCAATCAACGAAGACACGCGGGCCCGATTAGAATTTCAGGGATTAACGGGTGTGGTTTCCATTCAAATGACAGGTGGCACGCCTAATTCCAAACGGCTTCTGGTCAATGACGTTACCACGCCTCCCTTAATCATTGCTGATCGATCCGACTTTCAGGACTTATTGGAAAATGCACAGCGCCTGTCACGCCGGGCGGATGATGTGTTGGGTCGTGCTGAAAAAATATTTGCAGACAGCGAAACGCCAATAACCGAAACGGTTAAAAATATTCAGATCTTTTCACGCGGGCTTGTTGCGGATCCGGATGCGATGTCAAAGATTTTAAGCTCAACCGCAAAAGCCACGAGCTCGATTGCGGATGTATCGCTAAAAACCGGGGATTTGGTAGATCGCTTGAACAAAGCCGTGGACCGCCTTGATAACGTTCTCGCTGGTGCGGAAACCGCAATCGGAACGGGTGAAATTAAGGGTTCGATTACCGAGATAGGTGATGCCGCCCGTTCCATTCGTGAATTGGCCAATCACCTCGATAGCCGCACCGCCGATTTATCCGATCGATTTGGTCTTGCTGCCACCGACGGTCTGCGTCAGCTCAGCGGTATTGTCGTTGATAGCCGTCGTACGCTTGCGGAAATCGAACGGGCAGTGAGGGAATTCAGACAAAATCCGCAGCAATTGATCACCGGAGCAAAACCTCCGGTACCATCCTATGCGGGGCATTGAGATGCGAGCCCTCCTTCAAAAAGTAGCGTTCATTTTGCTCTGTTGTGGGAATGCTGGTTGTGTGTCTGGTCCGCCTGCGACCTTCGATCTTTTATCACCCCCGACAGTCGGCGCCTTAAAGCCACTATCCTTAAGCCTTGTTGTGTCTGAGCCTACCGCACCGCGCGCTTTTGATACGGATCGGATGATCGTACGAGAGGCGGATGGCTCAATCAGCTATGTCCAAGGCGCTCAATGGTCCGATCGGGCTCCCGCTCTGCTTCAAACGAGGCTGATCAGAGCGATCGAGAAAAAGGGATATTCTGTCGCGCGGGAAGGTTCCGGCGTATTGGGAGATTTGTCGCTAAGCACCGAAATATCCTCTTTTAATCTGGTGCCAGGTTCGCCTTCGCAAGCTGAGATCGCTTTGGTTTTGAGACTGATCGACACCAGAGAAGGTAAGTTGGTTGCTAGCCGCTCCTTTCAAAATCGCGTCACTGTCGAAAGCTTGGCCGGACCCGATATTGCTGCGGCCTTTGATAAGTCGATATCCGAACTTACCCCCGCGATCGCCGACTGGGTTTTAGCTCGTCACCTTTAAGCCGGTCATTCGATATTATTGTCGCGAAGATACTATAATTTCAGCAGGGCTATCGCTTAATCGCACCCAGATATTTGGGTTTCGGGCTGATTGCCGTTCAACAAATCGGTATCCGGTTTGCTCCCAGCTGATAATGGCATCAGCCTGATTATCGAGAATGAAATCGCCTCGATCCGTGACAACCGTTAGGACGGCATGACCTTCGTGTCGACGATTATAAACAATCGTCATCAGCAAAGCCGAAGGCGACAGTTTGAGCGCGATGAGCATTTTGCGTTTCAATAAAGCGAAGTCTTCGCAATCGCCCTTTCTATCCGTCGGAATATCCCACGATTCAGCAACGCCCCAATGGTCGAAATCCGATATTGGTTCAATATCATGATTGACGACCTCATTGATGTTTCGCAAGGTTTGCCAAATATCGGCCGTCAGTTCAATTTGGGGCGCACCGATGGCTTGAACATCACATTCTTGCGCATATTTCCGACAGAAATCACGCCAGCCAAAGGGAGCGGGTAATTCTCCAATGGTCGCCACAGCAGTTGCAACCTGAGGAAGTTTTACATCTTTTGAAAAACTAAAAGTTGTAAAAGCCAACATACAACAGGACAGGACGGCAAGGGTAAGTGCAATTTTTCGTAACATGAGGACCACATCAACGGTATCCCGTCTGCCCAGCGCTAGGTTAGTTGGCTGAGTTTTCGGCGATTTACGGTTAAGTGGGCTTAATGTGATTTGAAAAGACTTGTATCCGGCAAAGATAATATTGAAAATTTTACAATAATATCAATTATTTATTGTTATGTATTCCGACACAAATTGAGCTAAATTTTAAAGATCACGAGTGTATCTATCTTCAGCTTAAGTAGGAATTTTACGACTATTGCCTGCAATGGCTTGACCTTTGCGATCGCTCCAGAGACAAAAGCTTGTTGGCTGAAGAGGGGTAATGCGTGAAGCGGGAACCGATTTTTAATGTGCCCGCCGTGGTGCTCGGATTAATTGCAGCCATGATTGCTGTTCACGCCGTAATGGATTGGCTGGATGCGGATACCGCCAGCGAATGGATAATGGCCTATGGCTTTGTCCCTGCTGATGTATCGGAGCGACTTTCGGGCGGTGTCTTGCACCATCTCAAGGATCTCGCCGCTGCAAAGCCCGATGATAACAGCTTAATCGGAACATCCGAACTTGCCGAATATTTACTAGGCCAGCCCAGCGCGTTGCCTTTTTCCTTTTTAAGCTATGCCTTCTTGCACGCGAGTTGGGCGCATGTGCTGATGAATTCGGCTTGGCTCTTGGCCTTTGGCAGTCTCGTTGCACGGCGTTTGGGTAGCGTTCGATTTTTATGCCTATTTGCTGTGTCTGCATTTGGTGGCGCGGCAGCTCATTATCTCAGTCACACCGAAGATGTGATGCCGATGATTGGCGCCTCGGGCGCGGTTTCGGGCATGATGGCTGCCGCTATTCGATTTGTCTTTCAGCCGGGCGAGTCTTTGTCGGGTTTTTCGTTGAATGCGGCGGGAACCTATCGGGCCCCAGCTTTGCCGCTTGTGCAAACTTGTCGCGATCGTCGTACCTTGCGGTTTATTTTACTTTGGTTAGCCATCAACATCGCTACCGATCTTACAGGCGTACCCCTTGGGCTAACCGAAGGCTCGATCGCATGGGAAGCGCATCTTGGTGGATTCTTGGTCGGCTTATTGGCATTTTCATTCCTCGATCCGCCACTCGAAGCAATGGATGACAAGGTTTAAGCTGAGCCATAGCCATAAGCATTTTTGCTCATAAAAGTTTGATTGCCAAATATTCAAAACTGATTGATCATATTGTTCGTTATCGTGCGTTGGATGCGCGGTACATAAGCGTTTCCATCGCGCGGATTGGTGAGGCATGGCCTCTCTTTTCCATGGCCTCACATCGTATAAAACTACGGGAAGGAAGGTCATGAGTGTTACACACATACTGGCCCAAAAAGGCCGTAATATTGAAGCGATTGGTCCTGATACAAAATTAGCGCAAGCGATTCTCCATTTGGCGTCGAAGCGTATTGGAGCTTTATTGGTCATTGATGAGGCTAACAGCATTTTAGGCATTCTGTCCGAGCGCGATATTATTCGTGCGCTCGTCGCTGGTTCCCATGCATTAGAAGATAATGTCCGTGATCACATGACGGAATTTGTCGTGACATGCTCGCTCGATACATCGGTAGGCGAAGTGATGGATATCATGACACGCGGGAGGTTTAGACACGTCCCTGTCATCGCGGATAACGACGTCGTCGGTATCGTCTCGATTGGCGACGTTGTTAAACATCGTCTAGCGGAGATGGAAAGTGAGAAAAGCGCGATTATCGCCTATATCGCGGCGGGATAGTCTTTTCACACAAAGGTCAGTTTGACTGTACCATCTTCCGCAACGCCATCGACTTGGCGGTAGAAACATTGCGGCCTTCCGGTATGGCAACATCCGCCATCACCGCCGACTTCGACGCGTAGTAAAAGGCAATCTTGGTCGCAATCAACGCGGATTTCTTTAATGGTTTGGATTTGGCCTGAAGTTTCGCCTTTGAGCCATAAGGCTTTACGCGAACGTGACCAATACCATGCCTGACCGGTTTCAATCGTTTTGGCGAGCGCGTCGGCATTCATATGCGCCACCATCAAGATGTCATTTGTCGTCGCATCCACTGTCACTGCGGTGATGAGACCTGATGAATCAAATTTTGGCATCAAAACCATGCCATTTTCGATGTCTTGCTGATTGCCCTGAGGAGATAATCGAGGGGAAGCTCTCATCATTCGTACTCCGTGCCCAAAGAAAAGCCCCGCATTGCGGGGCTTTTTATCACAGTATGACGACGAATAAAGGCCTGACTATCGCGCGCGATAGCCTTGCAACATCGTCATGAAGCGCGCTTGTTCAGCCGGATCGTCACGGAACACTCCGGTAAAGCGAGTCGTAATCGTCGAAGCGCCCTGTTTTTGCACGCCGCGCATGGACATACACATATGCTCAGCATCGATCAGAACAGCGATACCGCGCGGATGCAACGCCTCATCAATGGCGTCAACAATCTGTGCCGTCATCGTTTCTTGTGTCTGCAAGCGCTTGGCGAAGACATCCACAACGCGGGCCAGCTTGGAGAGACCTACCACGCCTTCTGAAGGGTAATAGGCGACATGAGCGCTTCCCACAAACGGCACCATATGGTGCTCGCAATGCGAGGAGAACGGAATATCACGGACCAAAACCATGTCGTCATAGCCGGCTACTTCTTCGAATACTTTATCGAGAACGTCTGTTCCGTTCGATTGATAGCCTTGGAAGAACTCGTCATAGGCCTTTACGACCCGCTTAGGCGTGTCCAGCAAGCCTTCCCGAGAAGGATCGTCACCGGCCCATGCGATTAGTGTCCGGACGGCCGCTTCAGCTTCTTCGCGTGAAGGACGCAAAACCGGCTTCGGCTTTTCAACCGTTTGCTGCATATGTTTGATAGAAAGGGTCTTAACCACGGCGTCCATGGTGCCTCCAATTGAGTAAAGATAGCAGGTTTACGGCACTGCGCGAAGACTGGACCAGTTAAGGTCAAATATTTTGCGCCAAAACCGATCGAATTTCGTATAACCCTCGTAATGTGAGGTAACGCGATCTATATGGGGTGGCATGCCTAATTCCGCCAGTATCTTTCTTGTTTGGGTTCAGAATGATCAACGAAATCTACAATAAGCGCATTCTTGAGCTGGCCGCCGATATTCCACGACAAGGGCGGTTACCCCATCCCGATGCGTCGGTAACCGTCAATTCCAAACTTTGCGGATCAACTGTGACCGTAGACATTACAATGCAAGGCGGGAAAATTACTGATTTTGCCCAAGAGGTGAAGGCATGCGCGCTCGGCCAGGCCTCATCCTCGATTATGGCAAGGCATGTTATCGGTGCGACGCCTCAAGAAATGCGGGATATTCGCACCCTTGTTCGCACGATGTTGAAGGAGAACGGTACGCCACCCACCGGGAAATGGGCTGATCTTGCCGTTTTGGAGCCCGTTAGAGACTATAAAGCGCGCCATGCATCAACGCTTTTGACGTTTGACGCTGTTGTAAAGGCCGTTGATGAGATTGAAGGTCGCGAAGCGGTTGATGGGCAGGCGGCGTCAAATTAATATTTAAGGAAGCGCCGACGCGTACCTCATCGTTGAAGGTCGCAGGCTTGGTGCTTTGCGTTGCACTATTGGATAGCATGACATGATCAAAATTAGCAAACACCGACGTTGACCAATTTTTCCCTGCAGCGAACTTAACCAGTCCAGCTGCACCAAAGCTGCGGGCATCAATAGCGCCGCCCGAAATTCCAAGATTAGAATAATTAGCGCCATATTGCGCAGCCGTATAATCCGTCCCGCTCATTCCGATACGGGGCCCAGCGGAGACAACAAATTTTCCGACCCGTTGGACGTAATCAGCACCCAGCGTTCCAGTCATTCCGGCGACGCCGTCGGTTCCTAAACGGATTTCGCCCCGAATGCGCAGCGTATCGGGGGAGGGCCAATATTCAGCAAATACGCCCGGTTCAACCACCCAACGTGAATCGGTTGCGGCAAAAGCATCGCGATTGGCCCGCATCGGGTAATAATGTCCAACGGCTCCCATCGCGATCGAAGGATCGGGGCTAAACAACACAAGGCTCAAACTCTCGTCCTTGCCGACCAAATGATCTGACATGCTCGGCGTTTCAACGCTAACCGCCGGAAAATTGACGAAACTATAGCGATCGGCACCCGGAAAACTCGGCGTTGCTATTGTCGCGCCATTCACCGACATGAGCCAGCCGGGATTGACCCGTTCAGCTGCTTGCGATGTTGTAGCCATAAGGGCGGCTATTAAAACAGTCGCCTTTGCCAAACTGCCAAGGCTTCTATTTGTCAGAAACGCCAATGTCATCCATCTGTCTCCGGCCGCGGACTATGCCGCCGTTAGGTGCCTTTATTACGGAAGTGTTAAGCCGGATGCAACCCTATACACCTTTTACGCGTCTATTATGGTTACCGGCACGTCTGGCGCGCATGCTTATTCGCATCTACCAGCTAACGCTCTCGAGTATTTTAGGAAGGTATTGCAGGCACTTACCTACCTGTTCTGCCTATATGGATGAAGCCATCGGCCGCTACGGCCTGTGGAAAGGTGGCTGGGTTGGCTTTGCCCGTCTATGCCGCTGCCATCCGTTCGGAACCTCCGGACTTGATCTTGTACCAGAGGAATTGCCCGAAGCTGCGCGCTGGTATATGCCGTGGCGCTATGGTCGCTGGCGGTCTTGTAACACCGGCCCGACCTATATCTGCGAAGCCGTCGAACCGGGCGATGGCGCTTCTCGCTGATCTCATGCCCCGGTAAAAAGCTTACCCGTGTGGTTCGCGGGAGTGAGCAAGGAGACTGATACGATGATTCATCTAACCTTCCCTGATGGTGCCAAGCGGACCTTTGAGCCCGGCATTACCGGTTTTGATATTGCCAAGGGCATTTCCCCATCACTCGCCAAACGTACCGTCGCCATGGCACTGGATGGCGTTGTGACCGATCTGAATGACCCCATTTCAGCCGACGCCAAAATCGAATTTGTCGGCCGCGATGACGCCCGCGCCCTTGAACTCATCCGCCACGATTGCGCCCATGTGCTCGCCGAAGCGGTGCAGTCGCTCTGGCCCGGCACGCAAGTGACCATCGGTCCCGTCATTGAGAACGGCTTTTATTACGATTTCTACCGCTCCGAGCCGTTCACGCCGGAAGATTTCCCCGCTATTGAAGCCGAGATGCGCAAAATCATCGCGCGCGACAAGCCGTTTACAAAGGAAATCTGGAAGCGCGAGGATGTCCGCTCTTTGTTCGAGACAAAGGGCGAAGCCTTTAAGGTTGAGCTCGTTGATGCAATCCCGCCGGGCGAAGATTTAAAAATCTATCGCCAAGGCGATTGGTTCGATCTTTGCCGCGGCCCGCATATGACCTCGACGGGTAAAATCGGTGATGCCTTCAAGCTCATGAAAGTGGCCGGTGCCTATTGGCGCGGGGACAGCAACAACCCGATGCTGACACGCATCTACGCGACCGCCTTTGCCACGAAGGAAGAGTTGGAAGCCTATCTCCACCAATTGGAAGAAGCGGAAAAACGCGATCATCGCCGCTTGGGTCGCGAAATGGACCTGTTCCATTTCCAGGAAGAGGGTCCGGGAACTGTCTTCTGGCATCCAAAGGGATGGACGCTATTCCAGTCGCTCATTTCCTATATGCGCCGCCGCCTCGACAAGCTTGGCTATGACGAGGTGAATGCACCGCAGCTCTTGGATAAATCACTCTGGGAGACATCCGGTCACTGGGGCTGGTATCAGGAAAACATGTTCGCGGTTAAATCCGCTTACGCCTTCATGCATCCGGAAGACAAAGAGGCTGAACATCGCGTGTTTGCGATTAAGCCGATGAACTGCCCGGGCCATGTGCAAATCTTCAAACACGGCCTGAAGTCCTATCGCGATCTGCCGCTGCGGCTCGCTGAATTTGGTGCGGTTCATCGCTACGAGCCATCCGGTGCGTTGCATGGTCTGATGCGTGTTCGTGGATTTACCCAAGACGATGCGCATATTTTCTGCACGGACGAGCAGATGGCGGATGAATGTCTCGCCATCAATGATTTGATCCTGACAACCTACAAAGATTTTGGCTTCGATAAAATCGTTGTCAAACTCTCCACGCGTCCGGAAAAACGCGTTGGTGACGATGCGCTATGGGATCGTGCCGAAGCGGTGATGACCAAAGTTCTGCACCAAATCAAAGAGCAATCCGGCGGCCTCATCGAAACCTCGATCAATCCGGGTGAGGGCGCGTTTTACGGTCCTAAATTCGAGTATGTCCTACGCGATGCCATCGGTCGCGATTGGCAATGCGGAACGACGCAGGTTGATTTCAACCTGCCGGAGCGCTTCGGCGCATTCTACATCGGTGAAGACGGTGCCAAGACCGTGCCCGTTATGATTCATCGCGCGATTTGCGGTTCGATGGAGCGGTTCACCGGTATTTTGATCGAGCATTTTGCCGGTCATTTCCCGCTTTGGCTTGCTCCTTTACAGGCGATTGTCGCCACCATCACCAATGATGGCGATGATTATGCCAATGAAGTTGTCAAAGCGCTGAAAAAGGCAGGCATCCGCGTACAGTCCGATCTACGCAACGAGAAGATCACCTACAAGGTCCGCGAGCATTCGCTGGCCAAGGTTCCTGTCTTGCTCGTGGTTGGCCGCAAGGAAGCCGCTGAACGGACCGTATCGATCCGCCGCTTCGGCTCGCCGGATCAGACTATGATGACGCTGGATGAGGCGATTGCCACGCTCAAGGCGGAAGCCGTTCCGCCCGATCAGCGCCGCGATTAAAGCATCCTGAGCAACTTCCCCTTAAAAGGGAGGTTGCTCCAGTCTTTATCGGGCCAAGACTTCGATATCTTGATCGACGCCACTGCGAACCTTGAATTCGCTGGTGAAGGTGCGGCCCGCATTGCGCGCGATGAGGATATAATCGCCTTCGGCCAAAATTAGCGATGGAAACGCACCAAACAGATCGCGGATCGTATCCCCGCCAGGGGTCAGCACGCTGAAATTGGTTCCGGCATAGGCTTCCCCGCCAAGATTATTGACGAGTTTCAAGGTAACCGTCGCCGCACGGTGCCGCAGCGTGGCCTTGATCAATTTGGCAGGTTCAACAGCAAGGTCGGCGCTGGCAACGGCATTGGTATCGCCATAGCGCGAGACCACGCGATAAGTTCCCACAGGAAGTCGAATCGTGACGCCGGATTTCAAATTGTCGGCGATCAACCGCCCCTCAGGGTCGGTTCCGACCGCCACATAAATACTAAACCGGACTTTTTCTGTCGGAATTGCCGTATCGCCAACCAGTGCATTGAGCACCAAAGCGCCAGCACTAATGGAAATGGTCTCACGGACGGGGTTCGATCCCAGCACAATGCGCTGCGTGGTGCCTGAAAGCCCATAGGCCACATGGACAATATAAGCGCCCGGCTTTAGCGAGAAGCTTGGCGTGGCTGCTTCTGACAACTCGACAAATCGCGCGGGCGTTCCATCGGTCGGGTCGGCATAAATCCGCCAAACAAGCCCCGAACGGATCATTGCACGGTCGCTTTCGAGATGGGCCGAGAGCGTCAAGACGCTATCAGGCATCGCTTCATCGGCCATCACCGGCTCGATGTGTCCTAAAACCAAAACCAAACAGATCCGCAAAGCGAGCTTCAACATGGAAAAGAGCAAGAGCATAAGCCACGCGCTCCCGTCAATCCGATTGAACAGGCCTTGACGCGCGCAGGTGTTCGGGCAAGGGAACAAGGAGCAGGTATTGGAATTCTATCATGACCGATCTCGTAAGCCTTTTTGAAACCCGCCGTTCGGTAGCCCCCCATCTGATGATCGGGCCGGGCCCAACGCCCCAAGAGCGCGACCGCCTCTTAAAAATTGCTTCCCGCATACCCGATCACGGCAAATTGGCCCCATGGCGCTTTATCGTGTTTGAAGGCGATGCGAGGGGAGAGGCTGGCCGGTTGATTGCAGAGCGCTACAAGGCGCTTCATCCCGACGCCACGGAAGATATGATGAAGGTGGAAGGCAACCGCCTTGCCCGCGCGCCTCTGGTGATCGCGGTCGTGAGCAAAAGCGCGCCCCACGTCAAAATCCCCGAATGGGAACAAGAACTATCAGCGGGCGCCGTTTGCACCGCTTTGACCTTTGCCGCCAACGCTATGGGCTTTGTCACCGCCTGGCTCACCGAATGGTTTGCCTATGACCGGGGCGTCCTCGAACGCTTAGACCTCTCGGAAAGCGAGCGGATTGCGGGCTTCATCCATATTGGTCGCGCCAGCGAAGCGCCGATCGATCGGCCGCGTCCGGCGCTCGACGACATTGTAACCCATTTTGCCGTGAAGGCATGATCCATGTTTTATGACACTCAAACCAATGGCCACGGACTCCCCCATGATCCGTTCAAAGCCATTGTCGCGCCCAGACCCATCGGATGGATCAGCTCGCTTGGTGCCGATGGCTCCGTTAATCTGGCCCCTTATTCTTTCTTCAACGCGTTCTCATCGCGCCCGCCGATTGTTGGCTTTGCGAGTGAAGGGCCAAAGGATTCGGTTAGCTTTATTGCCGAGACGCGCGAATTTGTTTGCAATCTTGTGACCTTCGATTTACGCAACGAGATGAACGCAACCTCCGCACCCTTGCCCCGTGGAACGAGCGAATTTATTCACGCTGGCCTAGAAACGGCGCCGTCGACGCTCGTAAAACCACCACGCGTCAAAGCCTCGCCCGTAGCGCTTGAATGCAAATTGGTTGAGATTAAAGAGCTCACCGACTCCGATGGTAACTCGGTTAATTCCTTTCTCGTGCTCGGTCACGTTGTCGGCATTTATATCAATGAGGCCTACATTAAAGAGGGGCGTTTCGACATTGTCGCCGCAGGTACCATCGCACGGTGCGGATATACCGATTACGCCGTTGTGGATGATCTATTCTCGATCACCCGACCGAAGGGTGGCTAGGCGTTATTTCGCAACGTCACCACACCATTAAATCCGTCCTGTACGGCCAGAGCATTGGCAAGGGATAAATCGGTTTTCGATGATACGCATTCATAGGCGGGTATCTTTAAACTCAGCGCCATCAGCACCGTCAGATTACGGCCCATGCGAAGCGCGTCGGGCCATTGGTCGAGGGGCGTATCCAAAGCGAGCCCGAATTCCGACAAAAGCCGGAAGGACGAAAAGATGAGGCCGCTCATCCGTGGCAGCACAGGCCAAGAAACGTTCAGCGCGAGAATGGACTGCGGCGTGTCACCCAAGACAGCCCAAAGCTTGATGTGTCCATCGGGCAAGTCCAGAAGGGCTTCTTGAACCGCCAAGCGTGACGCGACCTGCTGAAGATCGGCAATGCCCTTCATTCCGCGCAGGGCAAGAGTCTCGGGCCGAGACGTCATGATCGCTTCAAGCGCTATTTCCGACGGGGAATGGTCGGGCGCTTCTATCACGGGGATAAGCCGATCCTCATAAGCTAGATAGGTTATCATCATAAAAGCCGGATCTCCCGTGATTCACACTTTGTTTACCACAATTTGCGATTGTAACCTTAGCGTTCTTGAGGAGCGCGCAACGATGCGGGGCTTCGATGTTTATGCTTTTCACCACGCCGGCCGCGCCAAAAAACGGCGTCAAAGAAGGTGCCGATACGGTCCTTAACGCGATCCGCGAAGGAGCCCAGAAAAGCGGTACCGATTTTTCCTATCTCCTCAAAACGGCAAAACAAGAATCGTCCCTCGACCCTAAGGCCAAAGCAACGGGTTCATCGGCTACCGGCTTGTTTCAATTTGTCGAACAGACTTGGCTTAAGACGCTAAAAGAATCAGGTCCCCAATTAGGCCTGTCGCGTTATGCATCGGCGGTAGTCGAAACCAAATCGGGACGTCTGGACGTGCCGGATCCTGCAATGGGGATTAAATTTTAAAGCTTCGTTCGGATCCTAAAATTGCCAGCTTGATGGCAGGCGCATTGACGCGTTCCAACGCAGCCAGCCTGTCCGATGCGTTGGGCCGCAAGCCCGATGCAGCCGATCTTTACATCGCGCATGTGTTGGGTGCCAATGGTGCCGCCGGATTGCTCCGCAATAGCGAAACCCATCCGGAAACAGCGGCATCGACCCTCTTTCCCGAGGCTGCGAAATCAAATCCCGCTTTGTTTTTTGATCCCTCAACGGGCAAATCAAAAAGCGTTGGCGATGTGAAAGAGTTGCTATCGCAATTGCATACCAAAGCAGGCAATGCGCTACTTCCTGCTTCCGTCTTTGTCGATGATAAGGATGAGCCACCGATTGCTCCGCTCGCTTATGCGCATCCGGATGGCCCCGCTCTTTTTAGCCTCTTCAGAAATGTCGGCACGGTTACACCGCTTAATCCGGTTGTTGGCGCTCTGTGGACCGAACCTGAGAAATTTACGCCCGACACGCCATCCTATTTCCCAAAGGACGTAGCGGGGGTTCCTGGAGCCAATAAAGCATCATCCCCCAATGCGGCGGCGGCCTTAATATCATCATCGTCGACAAAGCCGCATACCCAACCGCCCAAAGCGCATCATCCGTCGAAGCCGCTTGATTTAACCCAATTCACAAAACGGGAGAGCGATGATGAACAATGAGGCCATGAAACGCGCAACCGATGCGGCTCAACAGCTCGCCGTTCTCATCCCTTACCTGTCAACGGAGGCACTGGTTGATCTTGTTATGATTGGCAATGTGCCATGTCATTCGGCATTAGCGAAAGCCAATCCTGTTAAGGCGCCTGTCGCAGCGGCCTTGGTTGAAATCGGCGAAGAGGCAACGCTTCTTTACTTGCTCGGCAATCCATCGGCCAACATTGCATCATTTTCTTACATCCGTATGATCGAACGGTTCAGCCGATCTGAATCCATCCTCGGCGCCATTGAAGCACGAAGCGATCTGAATGACGACATATGGGCCGCATTGGCCTCGGCGCGGTTGAAAACCATTGTCGATATGATCGATGATAAAAGGGAACCTGATCTCGTCGAGCAGGCGTTGATTGCGCTTTTATGGGCGGCTGAAGGCGAGGTTCGAAGCGCCTATATCTCGGCCTTTATCCGCTTTGATTGCGTTACACCTAAACTGATTGCCATTGCTTTATTAAACGATGCCTTGGAAGTGGTGATCGATCTCTTGGCATCGCTGTCTGGAGAAGTGCCAGCCACCATCCATGAAATGATCACGAAGTCGGATGGGGTAGCCTTCAGAAAGCTTTTGAAACAATGCGGCTTTATCGTTACTGTGATGATCGAATGCGAGGCGGCATTTTTACGCGCAACGGCCAAGCCCTCAGGCTCGTTTTCAGTCGCGGCTTAATTTTCGGCTAGCCGCCGAATTGTTCGCGCAAGATGCGCTCGTCCAAGCTGTGGCCTGGATCGTGCAGCATCACGAGATCAATCGAGTGATCAATCGAAACGCGAATGCTTTGTACCGATCGAAATTCCACATGGTCGGCGACCGCGTTCACGGGCCTTTTATCCGCTTCTAAAGCTTCGAGCATGATATGGGCGCTATCGGGTAGAATGGCCCCGCGCCAGCGCCGCGGACGAAAAGGCGAGATTGGGGTGAGCGCCAACATCGGCGCGTTAAGAGGCAAGATCGGTCCATTGGCCGAAAGATTATACGCGGTTGATCCAGCAGGCGTTGCCACCAAAATCCCGTCAGCTACCAATTCTTCAAGCCTTGGCCTACCATCGATCGAAATGCGTAATTTTGCCGCCTGATAGGATTGCCGGAACACCGAGACCTCATTGATCGCGTGCGCGTCTGATACTTGCCCTGCCGCGTCTGTTACGTGCATCAAAAGCGGGTGAACGACGCTTTTCTCAGCCGCACTCAGGCGCTCGATCAGCCCGTCCTCGGAATATTCATTCATCAGGAAACCGACGGATCCACGGTTCATACCATAGATCGGCTTTCCGGTACCCATCAATCGATGCAGGGATGAAAGCATCAAGCCGTCACCACCCAAAGCCACGACGATGTCGGCCTGTTCCGGCAAAACCTCGCCGTAACGCGCCCGAAGGCGGTTTCCAGCGATTTGCGCCTCATCCGTATCACTGTTCACAAAAGCGAGGCTTGGTGTCTTGGTCACGCAACATTCCAGTATCGAAGCAAGGATAGGGCTCACACTCTACACGAAATCTTATAAATCGGGCAGGGGGCCTATGCAATTAAGGGTTTTGCGTCCGCCAAGACAAAAACTCCCCCCTTAAACACTGCCCGCATGGGCGAAAGCCTAAGCCTTTGGCCTCGATAGCGCTCGCGAAAAAGACGCGGTTGGACCGTTGCATGCGTTGACCCTGCCGACAATCAAGGCGCCCAAAGATGCGGTTTGTTTTGTGCCCCGCGAGTAGATTTGATCGTGCTTGCCGCTCGGAAGGCGTGGAATGCGCTTGATCCGATGAAGTCGCATCGGTTGCAGCGATGATGGCAAATGGTCACGCAAATAGTGCCGGATCGGGTCGATGCCGTCGCTTAGTGGCGTAGTATCCGGTGCTTCAACAACAAAGGCAATCAGCCTTTGCTGATCTTCTTCCGACACCGTGATAATGGCTGCATCAAGAATTCCGGAGAGGCGACGCAAGCATAATTCCAATTCTGCAGGCTCCACCCGCTTGCCGTTGATTTTAACTTGCCGATCTTTTCGTCCGATGATTTCAAGCAACCCGTCGGCTCGTTGGCGTACGAGATCGCCGGTATGAAACACTCGCGTTTTCGGATCGTCAGGGTCGTTCTCAATTGCCCCCGCTTCGATACGTCCATCGCGCCAATAGCCTAGCGCTACATAGGGGCTCTTGATCACCAATTCACCTTCATCAGTTGATGGGGGATCATCGGCCTCAATTGGCTCTATGCGATACGATACACCGGAATGGAGATAACCGGCCGCGACCATTGCCGTCCGCTTTTCAGGCTCGCGCGGAACTTCATAATAGGTCGCCGTCGTTTCGGTGGAGGAGTAGCTCGCTTGAATGCGGCAGTCCTGCGAACAGATGGAAAAGAACAACTCAATATCCTGCGGTAAAATGCGATCACCACCGACGCGGATCCGGCGAATAGATTGAAAATCGTGTTGATGATCCGTTGCGTCCATCATCAACGCTCGTAGAACGGCAGGCACGGCGTTTAGAACCGTAACGCCTTTTTGTTGGATCAATGAACGGATCCCGTGCAACCCCGTTTTATCGGGACTGGCGAGCACCAATGTGGCACCAACCGTCAAAGCTGTAAAACATTCGCGTGTTCCCGCAATCGTACACGCCGAGCTTAAGGGAAGAAACACATCGTCGCGCGTAAAACCTGCGGAATGGATATAGTGTCTCACCCGTTCCAAAACCGCTTTTTCAGAATTGACGATACCTTTTGGCTCGCCCGTGCTGCCCGACGTATAGAGGATAATGGCAGGTTTCTCTGTATCGGTGATCGGAAGATCAGGCAGGCTCACCTCATCAAGCAGTCGGTTTGCGTCGTTCACGCTAATGACGCATTGGTCGTCTGCCAAATCTAATCCATCAAGCGGTGTGTCTTTATGGCTAATGATGGCGCGAAGTCCCGACTTTTTTAATATATTTCGATTCCGCTCGTTTGGACTGTTCATATCCATCGCGATGTAAGGCCGTTGGGCGGCAATACAGGCGAGCAAAGCGATATGAAGTGCAATGGAATTTTTGATCGCCACGCCAAGCGCTTCCCGATCCTTTATGTGGGATCGAATGGTTTGGCTTAGCGTCAATGCTTTTTGTAAAAGCGCTTTGTAACAAATGGTGGATTGACCATCATCAATAGCAATACGCTCGCCATCCTGTTCCGCGTGGAAACGAACATGGTCAATGAGGGAGATTTCGGTAAACGCCTTAGCCGGTCCGGTTTGTTTTAATTCCTTCGGTTGATGCGGGTCGTCGGGAAAATCAGGGGCAACCCGCCAAGCATGGGCAGGCTTAATCGCAGGTTGTTCCATCAAACCGGGGGTAAGAGATGAATCTTCTTCGGAATCTATGGGAATATCTACACGAAACATTGATAGGCCCGCCTACGATATGTTGAGTCTGGATCCCAAATTGCGCAACACAAAGGGCGCGCCCGATAACATCGTATCGAGCCGCTCTATGCTTTGAAAAAATCCATTGAGCGATACACGTGGCAATGCCGTTGGCCATTGATCATGCGCTTGATAAACAAGCCCAGGGCGCGTTGTCGTGGCCGAGGCAAACCCCAATGCTTTAGCCATTGAAAATTCACGCGGGCCGGCATGGCCCTGTCCGCCGTTTGGATAGGCTAAATGCCGCACCGGTTTGTCGATGTGGTCTTCGATGGCAGCGCGCGAGCGCGCCATCTCCACCATCGCCTCAGGCGCATTGCAACGGGTTAGGACGGGGTGGCTAACAGTATGCGCACCAATCGTAATCAAAGGATGGCGTGCAAGTGCAATAATGCCCGACCAATCAAGACAGGTTGCATCACACAAAGCGATAGCATCGATACCCGCCTGTTTGGCAAGGTCGCCCATCAGCGTTTCAACGGTATCGGGCGACATTTCCAAAATGCGGTGATGCACCTGCCGAAACGCTTCCCGCTTCTTGCAAACAGTATCGGTTGCCAATCCGATGGCGCCTTTGGGATCAGGGAAAATAATCGATGGCGACTGTTTGATGGCTTCCTCAAGGGTCAGCCACCAGAGCGGGTGTAACCGGTCCGCAAATCCACTCGCGATATAGACCGTTGCGGGCACCGCATGTTTTTCCAAAACAGGGAGCGCATGCTCGGCGGTATCATAATAACCGTCATCCAACGTCATGACCGCGAAATTGCCACTATCGTGAGTGTCGAGCCGCCGTAACGCTTCGTCCAAGGGAACAAAGGGAAAGCCGCGCGATTGCGTGTGGCGAATGGTGGCTTCGAGAAACTCGGGTGTAACTTCTAACCCGAGATTCGGTTGAAACGGCTTGTTTTGATAGGGCCGTACGCGATGCAGCGCGAAAATCACGCCGCGTGCGCCACCGACGCGATCAAAAGCCCGGTCGATCCGCGCGGCGCGAATGGCGCGGAACGCGAAATCATAGAAACGATAGGCAGCGGTAGCAGCTTCTGTTTGCACAAGATTCATGGCGTAAATCTAGCCGAACGCTAGAGTTTACGCATTTTCGGTCGGTTACTCATAGTGAATTGCCGTATCCCGTGCCCCAGTTTGGGGAGAATGGTGCCGGTTACCTGAATCGAACAGGTGACCTACGGTTTACAAAACCGTTGCTCTACCAGCTGAGCTAAACCGGCATTAGGGAATGTGATACGCGAGGAGTGGATACCCTTTGCTGCGATTCAAGGCAAGTCTCTCGTTTTATTTGTCCCATTTTCGCCGCAATCGGTTCATGGGCTATTCACGGCAGCGGCGAGAATATCGGTGAAATCCTGAATGAGTCGTCAGGCCGAAATTCCCTAGGAGGGTCAAATGTCGTTTATGTTATCGCGTTTCAAAAGCCGCTCGCTGATCCGCCAAGCAGCGCTAGCGCTTGTGGCTGTGGCTTCCTTATCGCTTGCCATTTCGCAACCCGCCGCTGCCCGTGGCGGATGGGATCCTGGCGCGGCGGCGGCCGTTGGTATCATTGGCGGCTTAGCACTCGGCGCGGCGATCTCCAATCAAAACCACGGGGGCCATGGTGGCTCTTACGGTTACACCCAAGATTATGGCTATGCCCGTTGGCACCATCATCCGCATTATGGATGGGCACCTCCGCCAGATGAGTGCTACGTCGTAAGAGAGCGCGTATGGGTACCGGGTTGGGGCTGGGATATGCGCCCTCGCACTGTATGCGAGTGATCTTTTAATCGATGCATAAAAAAGGCCCCGCGCGAGCAGGGCCTTTTCCTTGGATGTTCAAAGCTTGCGCTTAGTCATGCGCATAGATGTCGCGATCCTTTGTCTCCGGAATGAAGATAAGGCCAACGACAAAGGTAATCAGCGCAAAGCCGATTGGATACCAAAGCCCGTAGTAAATATCACCCGTCTGCGCCACGAGAGCGAAAGCCGTTGCTGGCAATAAGCCACCGAACCAGCCATTGCCGATGTGGTAGGGTAGGGACATGGAGGTATACCGGATGCGGGTCGGAAACAGTTCGACAAGCGCTGCGGCAATCGGGCCATACACCATCGTCACATAGACAACGAGAATGGTCAAAATACCGATGATGGTTAGCGTTTGCGAGCTGAAGATATCAAATACACCCGAGATCTTCACTTTGCCTGCGTCATCGGCCTTTGGATAGCCCGCAGCAACGGCTGCCGCCGTCAGGTTTTTGCCGAAATCAGCGTCAAGCTTACCGTCTTTGAAAACAGCAATTTCCTTGTCGTTGACAACAACCTTCGCCTTTTCACCAGCCGCTGCTGTCATATTGGACGTGTAGCGAATAGCGCCTTTTGACAGCGCATCACGTGCCAAGTCGCACGATGACGTGAATTTCCGGGTGCCGATTGGGTTGAACAAGTCACCGCAATCCGCTGCATCGGCTACAACCTGAACCTTGACGGTTTCAAGCGCATTGGCCAGCGTTGGATTGGCATTCTTGGTCAAAGCCCCAAAGAGCGGGAAATAGGTCAAAGCCGCCAGCAAGCAACCGGCAAGGATGATCGGCTTACGACCGATTTTATCCGACAAAGCGCCGAAGATGATAAAGCCGACCGTTCCGACCGCCAAGGAATAGGCGATGAGAAGGTTAGCCGTATAACCGTCGATCTTGAGGATCGATTGCAAGAAGAACAGGGCGTAGAACTGGCCCGTATACCAAACAACGCCTTGGCCCATCACAAGACCGAAAAGGGCGAGAAGCGCGATCTTGGCATTCTTCCACTGACCGAAAGCTTCGGTCAAAGGTGCGGTCGAGTGCTTGCCTTCGTCCTTCATTTTTTGGAACGCAGGCGATTCACTGAGCTGCAGACGGATCCAGACGGAAACGCCAAGCAGAACAATCGAAACGCCGAACGGGACGCGCCAGCCCCAAGCCGCAAATTCGACTTCGCCGATAATCGTGCGGGTTGCCAGAATGACGATCAAAGACAGGAACAGGCCGAGCGTGGCCGTTGTCTGAATCCATGAGGTGTAAAACCCACGGCGACCATGCGGTGCATGTTCGGCCACATAGGTTGCAGCACCGCCATATTCACCACCAAGCGCCAAGCCTTGCAACAGGCGAAGCGTAATGAGGATGATGGGCGCGGCAATACCGATGCTCGTTGAGCTCGGCAACAAAGCCACCACAAAGGTCGAAAGACCCATGATCAGAATGGTGACAAGGAAGGTGTATTTTCGGCCGACGAGATCGCCAATCCGGCCGAACACGAGCGCGCCGAAGGGACGCACGATAAAACCTGCGGCAAACGCCAGAAGCGAGAAGATGTTGCGGGTCGCTTCATCAAACATTGGCTTGCCATCGGCACCGGCAACGTTGAAGAATTGCGCGCCGATAATGGCGGCGAGCGAACCATAAAGATAAAAATCATACCATTCGAAGACAGTGCCGAGCGAAGAAGCAAAAATCACTTTCTTCTCGGCGCTGGTCATCGGGCGAGGCTCGGCATGAGCGTGTGCACCGGATACAGTGGCCATAGGCTTTCCTTTTTGGCTTACAGGTTCGAGAAAACGAGGCGTACAACGCCCCTCAATGCCAATGTTCGATTGGCCTTGCCCTCTTGCCTGCGCCGACATCTGGGTCGGCAGTTTCCCCCGAGGCGGACCGATGTTGGACCGCTGCGATTGACTTACGCTCCGATCTCAAGATGAGACGAGAAGCGTGTCATAACTTTGTAATACATGATTTTGCCGAAGAGGTCGATGCAGCCCTTATCGGCATTTGGTCTAAGGTTTCACGGGAAACGCGCGCTTTAAGGGCGCTTGATCGCCCCTATAACCGTTGCCAGTGCAATGGCCACGGCGTTCGACACATTGAGGCTCTTGATCGCCCCTGGCATATCCAGACGCGCCAGAACATCGCAGCGCTCGCGGGTTAGGCGTCTCAAGCCTTTGCCTTCTGCGCCCATGACAAGCGCAATCGGCGGATTGGCGAGGCTTTCGGCCAAAACATTGGGGCCTTCTGAATCGAGGCCGACGCGCCAATAGCCCTTTTCCCCCAGTAAAGTGAGGGCTTGGGCCAGATTGACCACCTCGATCAACGGCACATGCTCCAACCCGCCCGAGGCCGCTTTGGCCAAAACGCCAACCGCTTCTGGACTGTTGCGCTCCGTCACCAGTACAGCTTCGGCGGCAAAAGCCGCAGCTGTCCGCAAAATTGCGCCCACATTATGCGGATCAGTGACCTGATCCAGCACAATCACGACACCTTTACCCTCTAAATCGTGAATATCGGCGGCCGGAAGTCCGTCGGCCTCAAGGGCGACCCCTTGGTGCACGGCGTCAGGGCCTGTGATCCGGTCAATTTCGTCCGGTTTGGCCATAATCGGCGCAATTGGCAGATCTGGCATTTCTTCCATCAACCGCTTGAGGGCGTTTTCCGTGACATGGAGCACCAAAGCCTTGCGGCGCGGATTTTTCAGCGCCTCGATCACCGCATGAAAGCCATAAATCACCGGACGGCCCGAGCGCGGACGCTCGGAACGGGCAGGGCGATCCTGAAAAGGGGCTTTAAATGCTGGCCGAGGACGATCCTCGCGGCCCCGATCATGGGGCGGGCGGTCGGCGGATCCGTTCCGTTTCTTGTCAAAGCGCTTGGCCATCATGTCATCTTTCTCATCAAGCCGATCTTTTGCATCAGAGAACAAGTTTAGGCAAATTTACAGGGATCGCCGCGTTTCATCGGCTAAGGGCAGTTGACACCGCCCCATCGCGTCATCATAAGGGCGGTCTCGATTTCGGATGGTTCGCTATCCAAAAGCGAGCTTGAGGCTGGAATACGGGGGAATGTCCCGAGCGGCAAAGGGGGCGGACTGTAAATCCGCTGGCTACGCCTTCGCAGGTTCGAGTCCTGCTTCCCCCACCAGCCTTCGCCTTTCGGGCTACGGCTCGGCAAGCCGAGCCTTAACAATGGTCCGAGGTGATCGATAAGAGTGGTCTGGCCGTTGTCAGACGCAGTATAAAAGGCATAATCTGCCTGTGTGCGGGTGTAGCTCAATGGTAGAGCAGCAGCCTTCCAAGCTGAATACCCGGGGTCGATTCCCGGTACCCGCTCCATTTTCCTTGCATGATTATAGTGCCTTTCAACGCCTCGACGGGTGCCACCTTTCAGCGATTTACGTCGCTTGTCGTCACTTCCCCCTTGCCTAAATCGGCAAATGGCCCTATGCGACCGCTCGGTTTAAGGCTCCTTTCATTAACGTAGGTAGAACTGTCATGGCCAAAGAGAAGTTTTCGCGGACGAAGCCGCATTGCAACATTGGAACGATTGGTCACGTTGACCATGGCAAGACGTCATTGACGGCTGCTATCACGAAGGTTTTGGCTGAATCG
>JAPJMW010000083.1 GCA_026461505.1 Beijerinckiaceae bacterium | reverse complement strand
GCGTCGATCAGCGCGATGAAGCGTTTGGCCTCGTTGCGGTTCTCCGCTGCGATGACGGGGATATCGTCGATGATCAGCGTGTGAAACGCCTTCGCAATCGCGATGAAATCGAGATTGCCCAAGGCCGCTTGGCAGAGATCGGCATAGGCAAAGCGCGCGATGCCTTTGCCCGCTTGCGGCACGATGAGGGTTCGGCCTTTGACTATCAGCGCATCGGGCGCTGGCGCTTGGCCGTGCAGCAAAGCGAGGAAGCTTTGATCAAGTGCCGCGCGGGCCGCTACATTGGCGGGGATGTGGTAGGTGGTCTCGGTGCTTGATTTTTCCAGCCGATAATCGGTTTTGGCGTCCACTTCCACCGTCTCGACATGGGCTTGCAGCAGCGCGAGGAAGGGTAAAAACAAAGCGCGGTTGAGGCCGCCTTCATAGAGCCGCTCGGGCGGGATGTTCGAGGTTGTCACCAGCACAAGGCCTTGGGCGAACAGCGCCTCGAAGAGGCGGGCCAAAATCATCGCATCTGCGATATCGGTGACGGCGCATTCATCGAGACAAAGAAGTCGGGTCTCCGCCGCGATGGAGGCGGCCACGGGGGGGATGGGGTCGGTGTCCTTCACCTCGCCTGTTTTGACGCGTTGGCGGTAGGCGTGGATGCGGTCATGCACATCGGCCATGAAGTTTTGGAAATGTACGCGCTTTTTGTGGGGCGTGGGAGCGGCCTCGAGCATCAGATCCATCAGCATGGTTTTGCCGCGGCCCACCGAGCCATAGAGATAGAGCCCCTTGGGTGGTTGGGGCTTGCGGCGCAGGCGGCTGAAGAAGCGGGTCGATTGCGCCTCATAGGCGGCGAGCCGCTGGCAGAGCGCATCCATGTGGGCGAGCGCGTGGCGCTGCGCCTCGTCGGGCTCGATCGCGCCACTGGCGATCAGCGCGGCATAGGCTTGGCTCGGCAAAGGGTGATCCGCCACGGTGGCGCGTCTCCGGTCATGGGGTTTTTGGGGATCAAGCACGAAGTGGCGCGCGCTGCAAGGCTCGCCCGCCATGAACCAATCGGGCCTATCGGGCGTAATCCTTTCATAACAAGGAGAAATGCGATGCCGATAGCTGCTTGGTGCCTGTTGATCGTGGCTGTTATGCCGGTTGTAACCGTTGGCATCGCCAAATGGGGCGCGGGCTATGACAATCACGAGCCGCGCCAATGGATGCAGACGCTCGAAGGCTATCGCCGCCGCGCCTATGCCGCGCATACCAATTGCTTCGAGGCGCTGAGCGTGTTTCTAACCGCGATGTTCGTGGCCGTGTGGACGGATGGCGCGCAGCAGCTGGTCGATACGCTGGCGGTGATTTTCGTCGTGGCGCGCATCGCCTATATCGCCGCCTATCTGGCCGATAAGCCCGCCGCCCGCTCGCTGGTGTGGAGCGCCGCCTATTTGGCCGCGGTGGGTATCGCGTTGAGTGGCTTGCTACCTCAAGCTTAAGGGCGGGTCTGCCCGTTGCCGTGCACGCGGTATTTGAACGAAGTGAGCTGATCCACCCCCACCGGGCCGCGCGCATGCATGCGGCCTGTGGCTATGCCGATTTCCGCGCCGAAGCCAAACTCGCCACCATCAGCAAATTGCGTCGAGGCATTGTGCAACACGATGGCGGAATCGACGCGGGATAGGAATGCCTCGGCGGCTTGGGCATCGTCTGTGATGATCGCCTCGGTATGGTGCGAGCCATAGGTTTCGATATGGTCGATGGCGGCGTCGAGCCCGTCGACGATTTTCACGGAGATGATCGCGTCGAGATATTCCGTGCGCCAATCCTCATCGCTGGCAGGCGTAACGCGGGCGTCGGCGGCTTGCACTGTGGCGTCGCCGCGGATCGCGCAGCCTTTCTCAAGGAGCGCGTCGAGCAGCGGCTGGAGATGGGTTTTGACGACCGCTTGATCGATCAGCAACGTCTCCGCCGAACCGCACACGCCCGTGCGGCGCAGCTTGGCGTTGAGCACAATCGAGACCGCCATATCGAGATCGGCTTTGGCGTGGATATAGACGTGGCAAATGCCTTCAAGATGCGCAAAGACCGGCACGCGCGCCTCGCTCTGCACGCGGGCGACGAGGCTTTTGCCGCCGCGCGGCACAATCACATCAATCGCGCCCTCAAGCCCCGCCAGCATATGGCCAACCGCTTCCCGCTCGCGCGTCGGGACAAGCTGGATCGCGTCTTCGGGAAGGCCTGCCGCGCGAAGCCCTGCGCGCATGGCGTCCGCAATCAAAGACGAGGTGCGGAAGCTCTCGGAGCCTGCACGCAAAATGGCAGCATTGCCGCTTTTAAGGCATAGCGCGCCCGCATCCGCCGTGACATTGGGGCGGCTTTCGAAAATCACGCCGATGACGCCAAGCGGCGTTGCCACACGCTCAAAGCGCAAGCCATTGGGCTGCGTCCATTCGGCGAGCACGCGACCGACGGGATCGTTCAGCGCAGCAATATCGGCGACGGCTTGGGCGATGGCTTCCAAGCGCGTAGCATTGAGGTTTAGCCGATCCAGAAACGAGCCTTTGACGCCTTTGGCTTCGGCATCCGTCCGATCGAGCGCATTGGCGGCAAGGATATCGGAGGCGTTGCGGCGCAACGTATCGGCTGCGGCAAGAAGCGCTTTGTTTTTCTGCTCGGTTGAAGCATTGCCGAGGATGCGAGCGGCGGCGCGGGCGCGTTGGCCGATCTTGGCCATCAGCGCTTGGAGATTGTCATTGTCTTGCGTCACAGAAGGCATGTTCGCGTCTTGCTCTTTAAAAACTGCCCAAGGCCATGTCGTCGCGGTGAATGAGTTCAGCGCGGCCATCATAGCCGAGCAGTTCCACAATGTCGCGCGAGGAGCGGCCCGCGAGCAACATGGTTTCAGACGAGTCATAGCCGATCAGGCCGCGCCCCAATTCGCCACCATCGGGCGCGCGCATCACCACAGCATCACCGCGCTCAAACACGCCTTCAATGCGTTTGACGCCCGCAGGCAAGAGGCTCTTGCCGGAGCGGATGGCATTGGCAGCACCCGCATCGAGATGCAGCACGCCTTTGGGCTCTAAAGCGCCCGCAATCCATGTCTTGCGCGCCGAGACGGGATTGGAGCCCGTCAGGAACCAGCTACACGGCTTGCCCTCGGAAATCGCATTGAGCGGATGCAGCACACGGCCATCGGCAATGACCATATGTGTACCACCAGCGGTGGCGATTTTCGCGGCCTCGATTTTGGTGCGCATACCGCCGCGCGAAAGCTCAGATGCCGCGCCGCCCGCCATCGCCTCGATCTCCGCCGTAATCCGCGGAATGACGGGGATGAGCTTGGCGTTTGCATCTTCACTCGGCGGGGCGGTGTAAAGCCCGTCTATATCGGAGAGCAGAATGAGAAGATCGGCACCCGCCATTGTCGCAACACGCGCGGCGAGACGGTCATTGTCGCCATAGCGGATTTCCTGCGTCGCGACCGTGTCGTTTTCGTTCACGACCGGAACGGCTTTGAGATCGAGCAGGCGGCCAATCGTGGCGCGCGCATTCAAATAACGCTGGCGCTCCTCGGTATCGCCCAAGGTCACCAGAATTTGACCCGTGATGATGCCTTGCTCGCCCAGCACTTCGGCCCAAGCTTTGGACAAAGCAATCTGGCCTACGGCAGCGGCGGCCTGACTTTCCTCAAGTTTCAACGCGCCACGGGGCAGACCCAGCACCCCACGGCCAAGCGCAATCGCGCCGGAGGAGACAACGAGCACATCGGCACCACGCGCGCGTAAATCGGCAATGTCTTGGCCAAGAGCGGTTAGCCACGGCGCGCGCAAACCATTGACGGGATCGACGAGGAGCGAAGATCCAACCTTGATGACGACCCGACGAAACGCAAAGAAATCGGGCAGCGCGGTCATGCGTGACGGATCCTCATGGGTGCCATTCCTCGGCGGGCTTTGAGGCGGCCACTTCGATTTGCTGCGCTTCGGTAGCAATGGCGAGAATGGCCCGCAACGCGTCTTGCACACCCTGACCGGACGCCGCCGAAATCACCATCGGTTCTTTTTTCGCCGCGCGCTTCAACCGTGCCTTTTGCTCCTTCAGCACTTCCGGCGTTACCGCATCGGCTTTTGAAAGGGCAACAATCTCGGGTTTGTCCTCCAAGCCATTGCCATAGGCATCAAGTTCCGCGCGAACGATCTTGTAGGATTTGCCCGCATGTTCCGATGTTGCATCGACGTGATGCAGCAAGACGCGGCAACGCTCGACATGGCCCAAGAAACGATCGCCAAGGCCTAAGCCTTCATGCGCGCCTTCAATCAGGCCCGGAATATCGGCCAACACAAATTCGCGCTCATCGACGCGCACAACGCCCAAACCCGGATGCAGCGTGGTGAAGGGATAATCAGCGATTTTAGGCTTGGCTGCCGTAACAGAGGCCAAAAAGGTCGATTTACCCGCATTCGGCAAGCCGACAAGACCCGCATCGGCGATGAGCTTCAAGCGCAACCAGAGCCAGCGCTCCTCGCCCTCAAGACCCGGATTGGCGCGACGCGGGGCGCGGTTGGTCGAGGTCGTGAAATAGGCATTGCCGAAGCCGCCATTGCCGCCTTTGGCGAGGCGAAATTTTTGACCCAATTCGGTCATATCGGCGATCATGGTTTCGCCGTCTTCATCAAAAATCTGCGTGCCTTTCGGCACTTTGAGGATGATATCATCCCCCTTGCCGCCAGCACGGTTTTTACCCATGCCATGGCCGCCGGGACGGGCTTTGAAATGCTGCTGATAGCGATAATCGATCAGCGTGTTGAGGCCTTCAACGCATTCGACAAACACGTCGCCGCCGCGTCCGCCGTCGCCGCCATCGGGACCGCCGAACTCGATGAATTTCTCACGGCGAAAGGAGACGCTACCTGCGCCGCCATCGCCAGAACGGATAAATACTTTGGCTTGATCAAGGAATTTCATGCGCCCTCTTTACAGCAATTCCCGCAAAAGGGGAGCACGAAGCGATAAAATACTTAGGCTTGAGGGGGCCGCTTTTTTAACCGTATCTGAAGCGGTTCGGAATTTTTTCTGATTCAGGCGCCCCATTCGACCTTCCGTTCTTATAACGGCCGATCATTCGTCTATTCTGATGCCATAAGGGATCGGAGACGGGTATGCAGATCTGGAAGATCGCGTTTAATCAATCGCCAAACGATTTCAAAATCAACCCGATCATACCCGTGCGAAAGTCGATTGCGCATCGTGTACATAACGAGCCACGGAATTTCTTTATGGAGAGCCGCGAAATCCGGTGCCGTGCGCATGATCTTATTTGATGCCTCGCCTATCACCTCAATATTGCGAATGACCGCATCTTGCACCAACTCGTTGTTCAGGAAGGCAACGTCATCCAAATCTTTCGTATAACGATCAATACGCTCAATGGCCCCTAGAATATGCGCTAGATAGTCTGGTACACGAAATAATTTGCTCATATCGCCACGGCTTCAGAAAGCACTTGGTCACGAATGGCATCGGGTAACGCTTTGGGTGTTAATACATCGACAGGGACACCAAGAAGACCTTGCAGATCGACTTGGATAGCAGCAACATCCATGAGCGACGTTTCTGGCGTTGGATCGATGAGGATATCCAGATCGCTTCCGTCATGATCGTTACCATGCAGTACGGAGCCAAAAATCCTTGCATTATCGGCGCGGTGTAATGCGACGATAGCGCGAATGGCCGCTCTATTTGCGCCAAGCAATTCCGAAGGTTTCAAGGTTTTCCTCCAAGGTTTACCGATGCACAACACGGGATAGTGTACCCGAAATCCGTTCACATTCGATAAAATTATGGTCGGGACTTCCGGGTCATTGTGAGATCAACCTCGCCGACTTTGATGAACCCTAAAAAATAAACATCCGCCGTGTTGTGGACCGTCATCGCATCCGTGCGGGTTAGCCTATCGCGAAAATCGAGATCAAAGGAGCCTATCTTCGCCGTGTAGGAAAGCGAAATTTCGTTTCCATTTGTGCGGACATCGGCCTCTTTGGTGACATCTTCCCGCATGCCGGAATAAAGATTTTCACCCAATTTGGTAAAAACCCATGTCTTTTGCGCTTTTTCACCGTCGGAATAGACGAAGTCTTCCTTCAGGGTGAGAGCAACGCCGTCCCACTTCCCCTTCATCTGAACGGTCATGTCGCGCCGCTCGCCCGTCCAGACATTGGTAAAATGGCCTTGGGCAACGAGATCGCCAGCGAAGAATTTTTCCAAGACGAAAGGCTTCTCCGATTGTGCTTTGACGGGTACCGAGAAAAGACCGGAAAGGGCTAGCAAGCTGAAAATAAAAAATCGTAAGCGCATTACAATATCTCCTCCGTCACGGATCTAACGTGACGCTACGTTACAGCATATTCAACGGATTGACGATGGCCTGCGCCTTCGGCTGCTCCTTGGCGGGCGTGCCATTCCGTCCGATCCAATTGAAACCAATGAACCGGAAACGAGGCACCACGTGCCGGCATGAAGGGTTCCGAGTCATGCGTATAGGTAAACCCATTATGTTCCAGCACCCTTTTTGAGGCGGGATTAATCGTACGCACGGAAGCGATGATCCGGCTGGCTCGGCTCATGCTGAACGCGATCTCGATCATACCATGGACGGCTTCTTTGGCATAACCACGCCCCCAAAACGGCACACCAATCCAATAGCCGATCACGAGTTCGCCCTCGGATTGCGTTGGGGCGAGGGTAATAGCGCCAATCGCCTGGTCAGGCTTCGCATTGGGCGTAATAACAAACCCGACCGATTGGCCGTCAACATTGCTACGCCGCGTTTCAAAAATAAACTGCTCGGCCTCTTCTGGCGGATAGGGATGAGGGATGCGCGACGTCATTTTAGTCACATCATGATCAGCCAAAAAGCGTGCAAGGTTTGGCGCATCCGCCAACCGAGGCCAGCGCAGCCAGAGCTTTGGCGTTTCAAGACGGTAGATGTCGTCGCGCACAAGTTCATAAAACATAGGGCTGGCTCCGGTCAGTGGGGTATCGGGTGCGGAAAATAAAAACAAAAAAACGGGGAATGTGATTTCCACATTCCCCGCTTCGATCCCTTAGGACGATCCGGATGGACACTTACTTGAAAGGGTCGATCCGCCGGGGGTTTAAAAACCGGCGGGGCCTTTCGAGCTTCGCCGTCTTATTCTGCCGCTAGTTTGGCATGGACCGTTACATACATGCGGTCATTGGCTTTTTTCTGGAATTCTACCGTACCCGTGGTCGTTGCAAACAAGGTGTGATCCTTGCCCATGCCGACATTGGCACCCGGGTGAACGCGCGTACCGCGTTGACGGACAATGATGTTGCCCGAAATCACAGCTTCGCCGCCGAACTTCTTAACGCCAAGGCGGCGACCGTCTGAGTCGCGCCCGTTGCGGGATGAACCGCCTGCCTTTTTATGAGCCATTGTTCTGCTCCTGATCCTTGTAGCGGGTCTGATTATGACCCAAACCGGTTAAAATCGATTGTGCGTTACCGCGCATCCACCTTAGGCAGATGCTGCGGCTTCCTCAGCGGCGGCCTTAGCCTTTGGCGCCTTCTTGGCTGCCTTCGGCGCTTCACCCGACGCATTGATCGACGTGATGCGAACGACGGTCAAATCCTGACGATGACCCTTCTTCCGCTTCGAATTCTGGCGGCGGCGCTTGACGAAATGGATCGTCTTCTTTGACCGCGTCTGCTCGACGATCTCGCCCGAAACCGTGGCGCCCACGATCATAGGCGCGCCAATTTCGCTGCCTGCATCGGAAGTGATCATCAATACTTCGCCGAAAGATACAGCCGCACCGGCCTCGCCTTCGAGCTTCTCAATCGTAATCTTGTCGTCAGCGGCAACTTTGTACTGCTTGCCGCCGGTCTTGATAACTGCGAACATCTTGTCCTCGTGTTCTAACGGCTCTGACCGCTCTATGAAAGCGACCGGCCGCCTTTTTGGCAGTGGCCCGGCGACCGTCCCGACTACCCCTCATGGGCAGGCTTCGCGGCCTCAATAGATTTCCGCGCGGAGCCAATGGCCCCACGCATGAAGGCGCGTTCCTACCCTGAGGGCCTGTGAGAGTCAATCAGGTCACACGGTTTTGAACGTGGTTTGACCTTGTGGAAGCGGAACCATCATGCTATTGCGCCCGCCGACCATGGGTTTTACGGCTATCTTACGGAGAGGTGGCAGAGTGGTCGAATGCACCGCACTCGAAATGCGGCATAGGGGCAACCCTATCGGGAGTTCGAATCTCCCCCTCTCCGCCACCTTACGCCTTCTCAGGCTTCGGTTGTTCGGCCACGAAGTGTACTGGCGCACAAAGCCGCATCTTTAAATCCACCGAAGCTCCTGAATAAAGAGCACAGGGTGACAGGGCTCGTTTACTCAACAGTCAATCACAATCATTGGTAGCCGACATGGAATCGGCTGGCGTAAAATTGTCACCATGATAGAGAAAATCCTGGCTCCGCGCGGCGTTAGGCCCGCTCGTCGCATTTTGTCTAGCGTTTTGCCGAATGGCGTTCAAAAGCGCGCGCTTTTGATCTGATGTCGGTGAGGATTTTACCGCGACAAAACGAACCGCTGCCTTGCCGTGTCGGGTAAGAATAATCTCATCACCGTTCTCGGCGCGATGGACCAAATCGGTCAATTTCGCCTTTGCGTTTGTAACTGAGATTTCCAAATTGCGCTCCTTGTAAAGTCTCCATCATAATGGACTTTACGACATAAATTAAGCGCTTCCCTTACTTTCCGCCCGCCCATTCCTGATAGGCCACCAGCATCTGATCGGTCTTCAAATCGCTCGCCCGCAAGGGTCTTGCGAACGACAAGCCCGCCATGGTGCGGACGCGGGAAAGGGCGACATAGGTCTGCCCCGGCGCGAAGGCGCCATTGACGAGATCGATGCGCACATCATCCAGCGTCAAGCCTTGGGCTTTGTGGATCGTGATCGCCCAGGCATGTGCGAGCGGGACTTGTTTAAACGAGCCGACCACTTGGCTTGAGATGGTTTGAGCGCCCTCGTCCCAGACCTGTTTGATCTGGTCCCAGCTCACGGGGGCAACCACGTGCTCTAGCCCTGTCGCGTCAAAGCGGACGGAGACTTCATTGTCTTCGACCCGGCTCACGGTGCCTAACGAGCCATTGATCCAACGCCGCTCGGGATCGTTGCGGGTGGCCATGACGCGGGTGCCGACTTTGAGTTCGAGGTTTTCAGGCGCCGGTAGTCTATCGCCTGCGAGGTCGAATTTACCCGCCGTGCTTGCACCATAGATGGAGGTTTCCCCAGCGATGGCTTGCAGGCCTTCTTGGTTGTAGCGATCAGCGGCGGCGCGCGTGGCGGTGAGCAAAAGCGGTGTGATGCGGGCGCGATGGGGGCGGTAGCATTGCGCGTTTAAGGTCTCGACCGCGTGTTCGACATCTTCGCCCAAACGAATGGCATTGAGCAAATCAACAAATTCGCGCTCGTCTTGGCGATGAACCTCTTCAAGCGTGATCTTGACCGGTTGAATATGTTTCAAAATATGCGCGCTAAACGCATAGGGCGTGGCATAATCGAGCTGTTCGAGCAGTGGGCCATCTTGCTGCTGCACCACCGGCGGTAATTGCAAAAAATCACCGACCATCACCACCTGCACGCCGCCGAACGGGCGTTGGTCTCTGCGGATTTCTTTCAAGCGTGTATCGATCGCATCGATCACATCCGCCCGCACCATCGAGATTTCGTCGATCACCAAGCGCGTCATGCGCTGATAGATCGGGCCGAAATGTTTGCCCGGCAGCATATTGCGCGCATCAAGCACACCGAAGGGGAGTTGGAAGAAGGAATGGATCGTTTGCGCTTCGGCGTTTAAGGCCGCAACGCCCGTGGGAGCGACAACGATTTGCGTTTCACCACCGGGACGCGCTTTGAGATATTTGATCAGGGTCGTTTTGCCCGTACCCGCGCGGCCTGTGACCAGAATAACCGGGACTTTCGCGTCGATGGCTTTCAGCGCCTCGGCGACGCCTTGGGTTTGCTCGTAAGCCGGATCGGCCTGAAAAATCGCCCGCCGCTGCGGCATGGCATGGCTGGCGCTTCGGGAGGCGCTGCCAAAGCGACGGGTCGCAAGGCTTAAAAGCGTTTCGTCGTCGCCGGGGCCTTCAAACGCATCGAGCGCCGATAAAAGCTGATCCGCCTCGCGCCGTTTGGTGGAATTACTGCCACGCTTGGCTTTTTCGCAATTGCGGCGAAGCTGCACCCGCTCAATGGCCAACATGAAGGGGATCTTGTCGATCAGGCTCATCGGGCGGCGGCTTTCTGTGGTGGGTGACGAAGAGGCTTTCGATTAGCTGAATCGAACCTGTCCGTCACGCACTCACTTTTGCCATTTCCGTTCCCAAGCGATGACCAGCGCTTTGGCGCGGTCAACATCCGCCTGCGACATGACGGTCAGGAGTTTATCGCGCGTTTTAACGGCTTTATCACGCCGCTCTGTTTCCCAAGGCGAGAGCCGGAAATTGGCGAGGCTTAGCCAACGATAGGCCTCGACATAATCGGCATCGAGACCAATGCCGTTGGCATACATCATTCCAAGCGCATATTGCGCATCGGAGGAACCGTTAACGGCTCCCTTTTTATACCACGTAGCGGAGCGTGCCTCATCTTTCTTTACACCACGGCCGAAGCGATACATTTCACCGATATAAAATTGGGCGGTGGCGTCGCCATCATCCGCAAGCGGGCGCAATATACTGAGCGCCTTCGGATAATCCCCTTGCGCATAGGCAGCCGATCCCTTTTCAACCGTGTGAAAAAACATCGGCGTAACGAGAAGCGCGGCAAATACGATGCAGATTGCCACGAAGCCGGCCAAACTCGCCCAGATCGCGGTCGTCCTATTCATTGCGCACCTTTTACCCCGACAAAACTCACATACGGTAATTTACGCGAATTCGACGGAATATGCCATGGCGTTGATTGTGCAGTCCAAACCGCAGTCCTTCCGTTTGTCATAAAAATGTCATACGAATTGATAGAGGAATGGTTGCACGGTGAATTTTGCCGACGGTAGCCTCGCATGGTTTAGGGGGCGGGTTTGGCATTTTCCGTTTTTGTAACGGTGCTTTTTGCAGCCATGCTGCATGCTGGCTGGAATACGCTGGTTAAAGCGGGTAGCGACAAGCTTTTATCCACCACCTTAGTCGCCTTAGGCGGCGCGCTGATTGCCCTTCCGCTCCTGCCATTTGCGCCGTTGCCTGCGCCCGAGGCCGTGCCTTATCTGTTGGCGTCGGCGGTTATCCATGTCGGCTATTTTACCCTGATCGGACTTTTGTATCGAACCGCGGATCTGTCCGTCGCCTATCCTGTGCAGCGTGGTTCGGCACCGCTATTAGCAACCGTTTTGGCGGCAATTTTCCTGCGTGAATTTCCAAGTGGACTGGGTTTGACCGGTGCCATTTCGCTTAGTCTTGGCATTTTATGGCTGGCGACAGATGGCGTCAGAAAAGGCGGGCTGGATCGAAAGACGCTGCTCATAGCGATCGCCAATGCCTGCGTGATTGCGCTTTATACCATTGTGGACGGCACTGGAGGACGGTTATCGGGGCATTCGATCAGTTACAATATCTGGCTCGAATTTCTGGATGGCGTGCTCTTTGTCCCTGCTGCACTTTTTGTGCGCGGTAAACCTTTGGCGATGGCGCTGATGCGTGGTTGGAAAATTGCCCTGCTCGG
>JAPJMW010000082.1 GCA_026461505.1 Beijerinckiaceae bacterium | reverse complement strand
GGCATTCCGCTGGGCATTAAAGACCTCTACGCGACGAAGGGCGTCCGCACGACGGCCTGCTCGAATATTTTGGCTAATTTTGTGCCGCAATATGAATCAACAGTCTCGAGCCAGTTGTGGCGCGACGGCGCCGTGATGCTCGGCAAATTATCGAATGACGAGTTCGCGATGGGCTCGTCGAATGAATCCTCGGCCTTTGGTCCCGTTGCCTCGCCATGGACGCCACCCAATTGGTCGGCTGATAAAGCCAAAGCCGCCCTCGCTGGCGATAAAAAAGGTTTGCTTGTTCCAGGTGGTTCGTCGGGTGGTTCGGCCTCTGCGGTTGCAGCAGGGCTTTGCCTTGGGGCTACCGCCACCGATACGGGCGGGTCCATTCGCCAACCAGCGGCCTTTACCGGAACCGTTGGCATCAAGCCAACTTATGGCCGCTGCTCTCGCTGGGGTATTGTCGCGTTTGCTTCCTCGCTCGATCAGGCTGGACCGATTGCGCGCACGGTTCGTGATACGGCTATCATGCTTCGTTCAATGGCGGGGCACGACCCGAAAGACACAACATCGGTTGATCGTACCGTTCCCGATTATGAAGCCGCGATTGGCCGCTCGGTGAAGGGCATGAAGATCGGTATTCCGAAAGAATACCGCGTGGAAGGGATGTCGGCAGAAATCGACGCCCTTTGGACCAAGGGCGCCGATATGCTGCACGCTGCCGGTGCAGAGATTGTCGAAATCTCGTTGCCACACACGAAATATGCATTGCCTGCTTATTATATTGTTGCGCCAGCTGAAGCGTCGTCGAATCTCGCCCGTTATGATGGCGTACGGTATGGCTTGCGCGTTCCGGGTAAAGACATCACCGACATGTATGAAAAAACCCGCGCCGCAGGCTTCGGCCCCGAAGTACGTCGTCGCATCATGATTGGCACCTATGTGCTTTCTGCCGGCTATTACGATGCCTATTACGTGCGCGCACAACAAATCCGCACCTTAATCAAGCAGGACTTCGAGAAGGCCTATGCATCGGGTGTAGATGCTGTGCTAACGCCTGCAACACCGTCCCCTGCCTTCGGCATTGGCGAGAAGAGCGGCGCAGATCCAGTCGAGATGTATTTGAACGATGTGTTTACGGTGACCGTTAACATGGCAGGCCTTCCGGGCTTGGCTGTTCCGGCGGGTCTATCGTCGGATGGGCTACCGCTAGGCCTACAGCTTATTGGCCGCCCTTTTGATGAAGAAACCTTGTTCTCTCTCGGTGAAGTGATTGAGCAAGCCGCAGGCAGGACGAAACTTCCAGAAGCATGGTGGGCCTGATGCCCCTTTATGAAGCGCTATATGAGGGGCTAAAGCCCTTCACATGGCTTATTCTTGAGGCGATCTTTGACCCCTTCGTGGTCGGCATCGGCTTGTTAATGGGGTGGAAAGCCAACCAATTCGGTAAATTGATTTTGGCGGGCCTTGCGGCTGGATTAGCAGGAACTGCCATAACTTTCGTCCTTCGAATGCTTGATATTTCATGGTTTGAAGGCGGATATATTTTCGGCGGTGCTCATGCACTTTTCCGTATCCTCTCTGGATATGGCTGGAGTGTTCTGGGTTATGCCATCGCAAGAATTAAAAAGGGTCCTCAGCCCTCTATATCTGAGTGAAGACCTGGTTTGATAAGACGTTAGCTTCGGGGATGAATGATGAACGCGATTGTGGACACCAGAACGCTTGATCCTAAAAAGCTCATCAAGGGCGCAACAGGTGATTGGGAGATCATCATTGGCCTCGAAATCCACGCGCAAGTCACCTCGCATGCCAAGCTTTTCTCCGGCGCATCCGCTGAATATGGCGGTGATCCCAACAGCCATGTCTCACTGGTGGACGCCGCAATGCCTGGCATGTTGCCCGTGATCAACGAGGAATGCGTCGCGCAAGCCATCCGCACCGGCTTGGGGCTGAAGGCACAGATCAATCTCCGCTCGGTCTTTGACCGCAAGAATTATTTCTATCCGGATCTGCCGCAAGGCTATCAGATTTCACAGTATAAAAGCCCAATCGTGGGCGAAGGCGAAGTCATCGTCGATTTGCCCGAGAGCGGTGGCCAGATCACGGTCGGTATTGAACGTCTGCATTTGGAACAAGATGCCGGAAAATCACTGCATGATCAGTCGCCATCGCTGAGCTTCGTCGATTTGAATCGCTCAGGCGTTGCTTTGATGGAAATCGTCTCGAAGCCTGATATGCGCTCATCCGAAGAAGCACGCGCCTATGTCACGAAGCTGCGCACGATTTTACGATATCTTGGAACGTGCGACGGCAATATGGATGAAGGATCGTTGCGTGCCGATGTGAATGTTTCCGTTCGTCGCCCGGGCGAAGGTTTTGGCACGCGATGCGAAATTAAAAATGTAAACTCCATCCGCTTTATGGGCCAAGCGATTGAATATGAAGCGCGTCGCCAAATCGGCATTTTGGAAGATGGCGGCAAGATCGATCAAGAGACCCGTCTTTACGACGCGTCAAAGGGCGAAACGCGTTCGATGCGCTCGAAGGAAGAAGCCCATGATTATCGCTATTTCCCTGATCCGGATTTGCTTCCGCTCGAATTCACGCAAGACTATGTCAACGAGTTGGCGCGCCATCTGCCCGAGCTACCGGACGATAAGAAAGCGCGCTTCATTAAAGACTATAGCTTAACCGCTTATGATGCCGGCGTGTTAATCGCAGAGCGCGATCAGGCGGATTATTTTGAAGCCGTTGCAAAAGGCCGCGATGGTAAGCTTGCAGCCAATTGGGTGATCAATGAACTCTTTGGCAGGCTTAACAAAGAAGGCAAGACGGTTGCCACTTCGCCCGTTTCTGCCGATCAGCTTGGCGCGATTGTTGATCTCATCAGCGAGAATGTCATCTCGGGTAAGCTGGCGAAGGATTTATTCGAAATCATCTGGACTGAAGGCGGCGATCCACGGCAAGTCGTAGAAGCGCGCGGCATGAAACAAGTCACCGATACGGGTGCGATTGAAAAAGCGATTGATGCCGTCATTGCTGCTAATCCGGATAAGGTTGCACAAGCACAAGCAAAACCCACAATGATAGGCTGGTTTGTTGGCATGGTGATGAAAGAAACGGGCGGCAAGGCTAATCCGCAAGCGGTCAATGAGTTGCTGAAGGCAAAGCTTGGAATTTAAAGTATCGGTAATTGCACTAACGATTTCGGCGTCCTTGAAAGACCGTCGTACGATTGAAAAATTTGGGTTGTATTCGGTGACGGATGCGATTTTTCCCTAAACCATAAAGGATATCTTATGACTGCGCGTTATGCCCTCCACGGTTTCTTTATGTCCGGCCCGACCTATAAAATCGGTTTGATGCTCACGCTATGCGGTGAAGCCTTTGATTATATTAGTGTCAATTTGCGCGCGGGTGAACATAAGACACCGGAATTCTTGGCGATTAATCGCTTTGGCCAAGTGCCCGCTTTGGTCGACACATCAAATGGTCGCGGCCTTTGCCAATCGGGCGCCATCCTCGATTATCTTGCAGATAAGACCGGACAATTTGGTGGTGCAACCTTGGACGATCGCCTTCGCGCGCGCGAATGGCTGTTTTGGGGATGGGACAAGCTCGACGCGCCTATCTATCGCTTGCGCGGATGGAAGCGTGGTTTCCGCCAGTTAGAGGCGCCGCAAGTCGCAATGTATGAAGCAGAGCGTAAAGCAGCCCTTGATACGCTCGAGCAGTGGTTTGCATCAGGCCATCATTGGCTCGCGGGTGCGCAACCGACGATTGCTGATATTGATTTGTTTGGCGTCGTCGTATTTGCAGACGAAAGTGGTGAAGATCTGACCGCATATCCATCCATCCGCGCTTGGATGGATCGCATTTCCTCATTGCCTCATTTTGCTCCGCCCTCGACCTTGCTGCCGCCTGAGTCTCGGAAGGCCGGATGAACGGCAAGATTATCTTTCGAAGGGCAATAAAAGCTGATTTGCCAGCTATTATTGCCCTTCATGAAGCAGATCAGCTTGGCGGCCATGGTGATGCGTGGACGCCAGAAAATATACCTGCTTATGAGAAGGCTATGGACGCACTGCTCGTAGATCCCGGCGAGCATGTTTTTGTGGCGGAAGAACATGGCGCCATAATTGGCAGCATGATTGCCACCGTTCTCGTCGAGCTCACGGGGCGGGGACAACCCCATATATTATTTCGCTCCATTCAGATCGCGCCTACGCATCGAAGCCGTGGGATTGGCGCGGCCATGATGGCCTATGTTGAGGAAGAATCGCGCCAAGGCGGTGCGGTTGTTGCAGAGCTAACATCCAATATTAAGCGTAAGGATGCGCATCGCTTTTATGATCTTTTGGGTTATGCTCAGTCTCATCTAGGCTTTAAAAAGAAACTCTGATCTTTTGCTGTAATCGAGGAGAATTCAAATGTCCGAGAGCCCAAAACACGCCATCGACCTATATTATTGGCCAACGCCCAATGGTCAAAAAATCTCGATCATGCTGGAAGAATGCGCGCTACCTTATAACCTCCATATCGTGAATATTGGGAAGGGCGACCAGTTTAAGCCAGAATTTCTAGCGATTTCGCCCAACAACCGTATTCCGGCAATAGTCGATCCAAATGGACCGGACGGACAACCAATCTCGATTTTCGAGTCGGGCGCAATCTTGCAATATCTTGGTCGGAAGACGGGCAAGTTTTATCCGGCGGATGAACGAAAGCGCGTCGCTGTTGAGGAATGGTTGTTCTGGCAAGTCGGCGGTTTGGGCCCGATGTCCGGTCAAGCCAACCATTTCCGCATATATGCGCCAGAGAAGGTCGAATATGGCATTAACCGATACACCAACGAGGTTAATCGCCTCTATGGCGTCATGGATCGTCAATTGGCCAAGCATGAATATCTGGCTGGTGACTATTCGATTGCCGATATGGCGTCGGTCGGTTGGGTAAAGGGCCATGAACGTATCGGCCAAAAGCTCGAAGACTTCCCGCATTTGAAGCGTTGGTTTGAATCCTTGATCGCGCGTCCGGCGGTAGAGCGTGGCCTTGCCGCGGGCGCTGACGCACCGAATAAATATAATTTAGCCACCGATAAAGATGCTCAGGCCGTGCTTTTCGGCCAAAAAGCGCGATAATTATACAAAGATCAAAAAAATCCCCGGCGAGATACTCAGCCGGGGAATAAAGTCACAGATGGGAGGAAATTGGACGAATTCCAAAGTCCAATTACACCTACGACCTGTCTAAAGAACAGATCACCGCTTAAACAGCCGTTTTTTTGCGATGCGCGGATAAGATTATGAGATGGCGTGGAATGATAGGCGGTTTTTGTTGTCGCGCCAAAGCGCTTTGAATCCGTGATTTTTTAAAACTTCACGATCAATATCAAAGGCATAGGCAATGATGGAGCCATGCCTTTGGAAGTGTCTCAGATTAAATGAAATAAACCGGGACATGGCGACGGCATCAAAGGGATTAAATAAAAAGACGAGGGTCGGGCCGTCCGGCAGCAGATAAGTTTGGGCATCGGCTTGGACGAATTCGACTTGGGAAGTACCGCCCATTTGAATTTTATTATCGCGCGCTATTGAAATGAGGGGCGACGATATTTCTACTCCAACTACACGACGAAAAGCACCTGTCCGCCCCATATATAAACAGGCCTTGCCTTTACCGCAGCCCATATCAACGAAATTACGGAATGGAATACCCGTTGCCTTCGCGCTTTTTAAAATGCGTTTGAGATAGCGAACAGGGATGGGTTGATAGAAGGTGCCGCGAGCCGTGGCCGCTAGCTCTGCAGAAGCGATAGCGGCAACGGGTAGGATTCCTTCGACATCGACGCCATGCCATCGTTGAAACAATCGATCGCGCCAATCTGGATCGTAATATTTTTCCGTTTCCATCGCGCTCTCTTTTAATTCACACGAGGAGGGAAAGCAGGCGATGATGATCAATGCCTATTGCTGTGTTGCCATCGGCACCAGTCATCGATTCATTCGCGATGATGGAATCAAGAATCGCTTCTTCGGTTGCTTGCGCTGTCGCTTCGAATAAAGCGTCAATGGCTCGTCCGGTTGCCAAAGTTCGCATTGATATAATCGTAGAGCGGCTTGAAAAAGCTTCGCGATTAGCTGTCGAAAACGCAATGAAAATATCGCCTGATCCATTATGCCCAATGCCGCCGGTTCTTGCGATGCCAACAGGTACGCGACGCGCCAACCGCTTCAATTGATGCGGCAGCAATGGCGCATCGGTCGCTATCACGGTGATGATGGATCCTACGGGGCGGCCGCGTAATTCGCCACCCGGCATTTCTTTGCCGACGCGATGACCATCAACAATCATTTCGTAGCGACGTCCAAAATTGGATTGCACGAATGCCCCGACTGTAAATGTTTCACCGGCAATCGATACAAGGCGGGATGCCGAACCGGAGCCAGCCTTAAAATCAAAAGTTAGCATGCCAGTGCCGCCACCAACGCTACCTAGTTCAATTGGCCCGCCACGTGCATTATCTAAGGCTTGGATGACATGATCCGCTTTGACGTGAAATCCGTTGATGTCATTGAGCTCGCCATCATAGGTTTCGCCAGCCACCGGCAGGCCCCAATCTTGGGCAGGTTGATCCTTGCGGGTTACCAGCCATTGAATCGTGGCATCACGTGCCACGCCGCAGCTATGCGTGTTCGTCAATGTAATGGGCGTTGTCAGCTCGCCCGATTCCTCAACCCAGTGCAAACCGGTTAATTCGCCATTGCCATTGAAGGAATAACACCCTGCCGCGCACGCTGTCTGTGGATCATCCCGACCGCGCGGCAAGATAGCAGTGACACCCGTACGGATAGGACCTTGACCGACCACACGCGGCCCATCCCCCGATATCAGCGTCGTGTAACCGACTTCAACTCCATCGACATCCGTAATGGCATTATATGCCCCCGACGTTCCGGGAAGATTAATTCCCAGTCCACGAAGTCGCTTTTTACCGGACGGAGTTTGGTTCCAATAAGCTGACACTGAATTCCTAATGAATGAACAAATAGATTCGTTCTTTCATAATTCCCTGCTTTTTCTTTAAGGTCTAGTGTGACGCCTTATCGGTGCATCGCACGATCGTTGCTGGTCTCTGGAATCCACCATTCATATCCGCGTGATGTTTGAATATAGCGCGGCCATGGATGTTCGACCGGTGCAGGATAATCACACCATGGCGCTTCCCAATTTTTCCCGCCAACACCACCTTCCGTCCGTGTGTTGAATTCCTCGCGGGTTGATGCACGAAAACCAGCATCATTGATGACATCCAAAAGCGTGAGCCCAATCGTTTTAGACGCTGTCATGATCATCGGATCAATACAGGAACGAATTCCACCTAATGCATTCATCACCCAATCAGGATAGCTAAATCCGTCAGGCGCTTTTAGTGCTGGCCTACCAATATAAAGTCTAACGGTCGGCGCATGCCATGTCATATCCGTATAATCATCTGACGTGTAATGCGTTTGCCATGAAGGAATTTCGGCTCGCATCAAACGTTCAGCTTCTTGCGGGGGCATGAGCGTTTCAATCGCTTTAATAAACGGCTTCTCGATAGGTTTTAAGCCTAATTCTTTTTGAATGGCGTGTGCTGATACTATAGCATCTCCGTCAAAGCGAGGTGCACCAAGGCGTGTTAGATGATCGAAGGTACGCTGCGCCATCGCATGATTGGCAAGGCCTGGCCGGGACTTTGAAACCCAATGACGCTTCACGGTGCAATGGGACGCAAGCGCTGCAGCTTCTGCGGTTCTATCAAGAACGGCCAAGATACGATCTAACATTTCCCGAGAAGGCGCGCGCATGGCGTACATGATCTGCGCCATTTGAGCGGGCAAATTATCGGCTGTTGCTTGACCCGATACGAGGATCGTTTCGTTCACCGTCCAAGTGCCGGAATGTGGCAACATATGATCCCGCGCGGTTTTGCCGAGCGTAAACATCATCGTTACCGCATCATTGGCACCGGGTGCACGCGCCATCGTATGGGCTGCCGGTATGGGATTGCCGCTTGATGATTTGCCTACATTTGCGAGCCATGATTCTGGCTCCTCACATAGGAATTCGTAAATCACCCCGTAATAGGGCCCGCAATGCGTTTCCCATCGGCACGTATTGCTGAGCGGCAACATATAGAAGGGATGAAACGAGACGATGCCGTCGAGACCGTTATAATATCCTTTAGCAGCATGAATGGGTTTTGAGCCGCGAACCTTTTCGGCAGGTTCGCCCATAAAGCGGAGCGTACCCTTAATATTATGCTTTTGCATGACGGCTTTGGTTGCCAATAAGCCACCAAGCCCACTCATACCTAACGCCGAATGGGGATCTGTGTGGCCGCCTGCAAAGCGCGACAACCCTTCACGGGGCGCGCGATAGGTATCCGCCTTCTGGCAGTTGCCGGGTACGGCATCATATTCGGCATAGGTCATCGCCGATGGACCATCGCCATTCGACCATCGCGCAGAGAAGGCGGTTGGCATGCCGCCTGAGCCTTCTTCGACATCGAACCCTTCTTCTCTTAAACGCGCCACATACCAAGCGGCAGAGCGCTCTTCACGCCATGCAGTTTCAGCAAAATTCCAGATGGTCTGGTTCCAATCGGAGAGGTTTGAGCGATTATCATCAACCCACTTTATGATTTCGTCACCCAAAGACGCCATGGCCGAGCCTCCCATTTTTGAGATAGCTTAGCCATTCGGCGTGCGCACAAGCAAGCGCTCCCTGCAATATTGCCTCGCTTCTATGTTGCGGACGGACTTCTCAACGGGCTAAATTTCAATTAGCTATTGATTTCTGAGTTTTATTTTTGGGGAAATGTCCATGTCTGCCCTTCAATCTTGCCTGACGATTGCTGATCTGAAGAAGCTTGCGAAACGTCGCGTTCCGAAGATGTTTTTTGATTATGCGGATTCGGGCAGCTGGACCGAGACGACCTATCGCAACAATGAAAGTGATTTTCACCAGATCATGTTGCGCCAGCGTGTTGCCGTAAACATGGAAGGGCGTTCGCTTAAAACCGATATGTTGGGCGAGACGGCAGCCATGCCTGTGGCACTTGCGCCGACGGGCCTGACAGGGATGCAAAATCCCGACGGTGAAATCAAAGCAGCAAAGGCGGCCGAAAAATTCGGGATTCCGTTCACGCTCTCAACCATGAGCATTTGTTCGATTGAGGACGTGGCCGAAAACACGACCAAGCCCTTTTGGTTCCAGCTTTATGTGATGCGTGATCGTGGCTTTATTGAGCGGCTGATTGACCGGACGAAGGCTGCTAAATGCTCGGCGCTCGTTTTGACGATGGACTTGCAGATTTTAGGCCAGCGCCACAAGGATATCCGGAATGGATTGTCGGCACCGCCTAAATTTACACCTAAGCATATTTGGCAAATGGCCACGCGTCCTGCTTGGTCCTTGGGGATGCTCGGTACCCATCGCCGTACCTTCCGCAACCTTGTGGGGCATGTCGATAATCTCGTCGATCTGAGTTCGCTTTCGGCTTGGACGGGCTCGCAATTCGACCCGACCCTGAGCTGGAGCGATGTCGGTTGGATCAAGGATCGATTTGGCGGCAAAGTTATCGTTAAAGGCGTGTTGGACGCAGAGGACGCGCGTTCTGCTGTCGCAAACGGTGCTGACGGGATTATCGTATCCAACCATGGCGGACGGCAATTGGACGGTGCACCATCTTCTGTCCGTGTTCTGCCAGAGATTGTGGCGGCTGTTGGTGGGAAAACGGAAATTTATCTCGATGGCGGTATCCGCTCCGGTCAGGACGTGATCAAGGCCTTGGCGCTTGGCGCCAAGTCGACCTTCATCGGCAGGCCATTCCTTTACGGTTTAGGAGCGGGCGGTGAGTCAGGGGTAACGCGAGCCTTGGAAATTATCCAAAAAGAGATGGATATCACCATGGCGCTCTGTGGCGAACGCGATATTAAAAACATCGGTCCGCACACCATTTATAAAAATGGTTTGGTCTGACTTAAGCTATAAAAATCAAACTTAAGGCCTATTCGCCCTTCAAAAACGGCTCAACCTTGCCTTTTAGCTTGATCGTCATGGCGTTGCCGTGGCGGTCTTTTGCCGTTCCTGCGGCAACTCGAACCCATCCCTCGCTCACGCAATATTCCTCGACATTGGTCTTCTCTAGGCCATTAAAGAGGATTCCTACGCCGCTTTGGAGCAATTCAGCATTATGAAACGGGCTGTCGGGATGGATTGAAAGGCGGTCAGGAAGTGTTGTGGTCATGGAATTGGCCTCAAATTTTTAATAGAGGCTGTTTAATCGACCCACCTTCACTTGGCAAACGGCCAACCGGATAGTGGCCGATCTCATGGAATTGTTCAAAATACGACATTTGTAGATTTTATTCCCTAAAATATTGCCATGTAGAATTTTGCAGGTTACGTTCAAGCTCCGTCAGCGGTTGACGGATTTCTTCGAGGGCGTGATGGCTACAGGAACTGTTAAGTGGTTTAATGCAACCAAGGGTTATGGATTTATTCAGCCAGATGGCGGCGGCGCGGATGTGTTTGTACACATTTCAGCTGTCCAGCAGGCTGGATTGCAGGATCTGCAAGAAAAGCAAAAGGTCAGCTTCGAGCTGATCATGGATCCGCGGAAAAACAAGACAAGCGCTGGCAATCTAAAGCTCGCTTAATTTTTTTTTGTGATAGCCGAAGGAGGGGATCCCCCTTCTTCGGAGGGTTTAAGGCAGGCTTCTTGGTCGCCGCGTTTTCGCGGTAGAACACGAAAGGTGTCGATGAGCGTGATTAATCGTTTCATTGAGGCCATGCCAAAGGCCGAACTCCACCTTCACATCGAAGGCACTTTGGAGCCAGAGATGATGATCGCGCTCGCACAGCGCAACGGCATCCAGCTTTCTTATGCTGATGTCGACGCCGTGAGGCGCGCTTTTGCATTCGGCTCGCTTCAAGATTTTTTGGACGTCTACTATGCGGGCATGTCTGTGCTCGTAACGTCACGCGATTTCTTTGATCTCGCTTTTGCGTATCTCAGCCGTATGCATTCTCAAAATGTACGGCATGTTGAAATCTTTTTTGATCCCCAAGGCCATACCGCGCGCGGTGTAACTTTTGATACCGTCCTCTCCGGTTTGGTTGACGCGCTTGAACGCGCCAAGCGTGATTTTGGAATCTCGTCAAAACTGATCATGTGCTTCTTGCGTCATTTGCCAGAAGAAGAAGCATTTTCAACGCTCAATGATGCCTGTCGCTGTCGAGATCATATTTTTGCGATTGGGCTTGATTCATCGGAGAAAGGGCATCCTCCCTCTAAATTCTCACGTGTCTATCGTGAGGCCCGTCAGCAAGGTTTTGTTGCCGTAGCCCATGCTGGTGAGGAAGGCCCGCCCGCCTATGTTTGCGAAGCCTTGGATGACTTAGAGGTAAAGCGCATCGATCACGGTAATCGTGCGTTAGAGGATCCATATCTGGTTCAGCGCTTGGTCAATGATCAGGTGCCGATGACTATTTGCCCTCTATCCAATCAAAGATTGAAAGTCTGTCCCGATCTCAGGCAACATCCATTACGCCGAATGTTGAAATCGGGTCTATTGGTTTCCGTTAATTCGGATGATCCATCCTATTTCGGCGGTTACCTCACCGAAAATTTTATTGCGATCCAATCGGCGCTTGATCTTGATCGGAGTGAGATCATTCAGCTTGGCCGCAACGCGTTTAAGTCTTCCTTCATGACGGATGCCGAGAAACAATCAGCGCTTGATCAATTTGATCGTTTTGTTGAGCGCTTTGATTGGCATTAATCGATAGAAGTCATCGTGCGACCTTTAAGCCCCAAAATCACTCGTGCCTCGTCAGGCGTTGCAATCGCGTGCCCCAACCCTTCAATCAAACCTCGCGCGATAGTCACCTGCTCGGCATTCGACACGGCTAAACGTCCGGGTGCGACCCAGATTGAATCTTCAAGTCCAACACGCACATGGCCACCGGTTGCTGCTGATATCGCTGCAATTGGCATCTGATTGCGGCCTGCGCCAAGCACCGACCATTCGAAATCCTTACCGAACAAACGATCGGCCGTGCGCTTCATATGCATGACATCATCGGGGTGCGGACCGATACCGCCTAAAATACCGAACACGGTTTGCACAAAAAGCGGAGGCGTCACGAGTTTGCGATCGAGAAAATGCGCGAGATTATAAAGATGGGCCGTATCATAACATTCATACTCAAACCGAGTGCCTGCATCTTTCAAGGTGGCAAGCACATATTCGATATCTTTGAATGTATTCCGAAACACAAGGTCACGTGAATTTTCAAGGACGACAGGTTCCCATTCATGCTTGAATTCAGAGAAGCGCCCAAGCATTGGAAAAAGTCCAAAATTCATCGACCCCATATTGAGCGATGCAAGTTCCGGTTTGAAATAGGCCGCGGGCTGAACACGCTCGGCAACCGTCATCGATGGCGCACCGCCTGTGGTTAGATTAATCACAACATCGCAAGCGTTTTTGATGGTCGATAAAAACCGTCCAAAAGCTTCGGGGGATTGATCAGGACGCCCATTATCAGGGTTACGCGCATGAAGATGCACAATTGCGGCCCCTGCCTTTGCGGCGTCGATAGCGGAGGCTGCAATCTCATCCGGTGTCACGGGTAAATGTGGTGACATGGAGGGCGTATGAATAGCACCCGTTATCGCACACGTGATAATAACTTTTCGTTGCTTGGCCATCACGATTTCCTATTCAATCAGAGTGTTTCAACATTACCGTCAACGCCAAGCGATTGACCTGAGATATGGCGGCCTGCCGCAGAAAGTAAAAAGAGAATGGTGCCTGCGACATCGCCAGCGGTTACCATGCGGCGCATTGATACGCGATCAAGATATGTTTTCTCCATCTCCGCATAACTTACGCTCGTTTGTTCAGCACGCGCTTTGATGACATTGGTCATGCGCGGTCCTTCGACAATGCCGGGTAAGATCGCGTTTACCCTTATATTATCGGGACCAAGCTCTTTTGCCAGCGATTGCGTGAAGCCGATCACGCCCCATTTGGCTGCGGCATAGGGGGTACGAAACGCATAACCAAAACGCCCTGCAGCGGAGGATAAATTCACCAGCGATCCACCCCCTGCTGCCTTAATGAGTGGTACTGCGCGTCGTGCACAAAGAAATTGTCCGGTGAGGCAAATATCAAGCGTCCGCTTCCACTCTATTGGATCAAGGTCTTCAACCTTGCCTGTCGGGCCGGCGATACCTGCATTATTGATGAGTGCATCAAGACCACCTAAGTGCTGCTTTGCTTCATTGAATAGGTGCTCGACATCGCTTTCATTCGATACATCAGCTATGGTTGCGCCATGTGTAGGATGAGATTTTCTGAAATCATTCAGATGGGCATCATCCACATCACAAATATGCACGCGCGCACCACATTCAATCAAAAGATCAGCGATGGCACGGCCAATGCCAGAAGCGCCCGCTGTAATGAGAATACGGTTTTCTTTTCCGAGTGAAAAAACATCAGCAATAGATGACATAAGGAACTCCGGCTTGCCCGCGATCGATTTTGCTGATCGTATGCGAGGCAGATCGTGAAGCGCAAGGGTAGGGGGGAAGAGATGCCGTTAAAGGATCAAGCATGGTACGAGGCCGAATATAACCCGCGTCTCAGCGTATCAGATGCCGTCGAGTACGGCCCTAAATGGACCGAATGGGGTGAAGCAACGCGGCAAAGGCTTAATTACCAAAGCAATCTAGCCTATGGTGATCATCCCCGCGAAATCACGGACGTGTTTACTGTTAAAAACGCCAAAGCGGCTGTCATCTTTATTCATGGCGGCTATTGGAGAGGTTTTTCTAAAGATGTTTTTTCATGGGTAGCCGACGCGTTGAACAATCGCGGCATAACGGTTGCCGTGATCAATTATCCCTTATGTCCAGAAGTAACCATTGCCGATATCGTTGTATCCTGTCGTAAAGCAATCGCGGCGCTTTGGCATCAAACGCTTACCGATGATGAGAAGAAAAATGTCGTTGTTACTGGCAATTCCGCAGGCGGCTATTTGACCGCTGCGATGTTTACAGCCGATTGGACCAACTTCAATATGCCCGCCACTCCGTTTAAAGGCGGCGTCCCAATATCGGGTGTTTTTGATGTTAGGCCCTTGATCCAGACCACTATCAACGAGCAAGCGCGCCTAACGGATGAAAGCGCTTACGCCCTCAATCTTTTAACGCAACAGCCCTTGGTAAAGGCGCCTTTGATCCCGATTTATGGTGCGCTTGAATCATCTGAATTTCGTCGGCAGAGCGAAGAGATTGCAAGGCTCTGGTCTATTGCGGAGCCTGCGTTTGGTTTTACAGACCGTAATCACTTCAATGTCGTTGAAGGAATGAAGGAACCCGGCTCGCCCATTTTCGAAGCGCTGCTTCGTCTGGCCATGCAGGCATAAAAAATCCGGCGAGTTACCTCGCCGGATAAAGGTCTACTTGGGGAAGATACTCTTAATCAGACGATCTTGACTTGCTCTGCAAGCGGACGACGTGGCTTACGAGGCCAGTTGCCAGGCGCTGCGCGGCCGACGGCGATGAGCATTACAGGCACTTCGTTCGGGCCGAGGCCAGCAACGGTTGATACCTGATCGGCAACGAAGCCGCTCATCGGGCCAGAGACATAACCCTTAGCCTGTGCAGCCAGCATCAAGGTCATCGAAGCAAGCGAAGCCGAGCGGAAGGCTTCGTCGTGTTGAAGCTGTGGGTTGTTCTCATGCGAGCCAACCGTCATGCCAACCCAGCCATCAAAGGCGGCTTGG
>JAPJMW010000081.1 GCA_026461505.1 Beijerinckiaceae bacterium | reverse complement strand
CGCGTATTCTGCGTCGCGAAGATATCGTTGCTGTTGTTCGTGCACTCGTTGAGTTGCGCGATGGCCGTGGCGAAATCGATGACATCGACAATCTCGGCAACCGTCGCGTGCGTTCGGTTGGCGAGTTGATGGAGAACCAATATCGCTTGGGTCTTCTGCGCATGGAGCGCGCGATCAAGGAGCGTATGTCGTCGGTCGATATCGACACCGTCATGCCGCAAGATTTGATCAATGCGAAGCCAGCCGCAGCAGCTGTTCGTGAATTCTTCGGCTCGTCGCAACTGTCGCAATTTATGGATCAGACGAACCCGCTTTCGGAAATCACGCATAAGCGCCGTCTCTCGGCGCTTGGACCCGGTGGTTTGACGCGTGAACGCGCAGGCTTCGAAGTCCGCGACGTGCATCCAACGCATTACGGTCGTATCTGCCCGATTGAAACGCCGGAAGGCCCGAATATCGGTCTGATCAACTCGCTCGCCACTTTTGCTCGCGTCAATAAATACGGCTTCATCGAGTCGCCTTATCGCAAGCTCAAGGACGGCAAGCTCACGGAAGAAGTCGTCTATATGTCGGCGATGGAAGAGTCGAAGCACTATGTGGCGCAGGCCAACGTGTCGATCGACAAGGATGGCAAGCTTGCCGACGATCTCGTGATCGTTCGTCATGCAGGCGATGTCATCGTCGTTCCCGTCGAAAAGGTCGACTATATGGACGTGTCGCCAAAGCAGCTGGTTTCGGTTGCAGCAGCGCTCATTCCGTTCCTTGAAAACGATGACGCAAACCGTGCGCTCATGGGCTCGAACATGCAACGTCAGGCCGTGCCATTGGTGCGTGCCGATGCGCCATTCGTTGGCACCGGCATGGAATCGATTGTGGCGCGTGATTCAGGCGCTGCTATCGGTGCACGTCGTGCGGGTATCGTCGATCAGGTCGATGCAACGCGTATCGTTGTTCGCGCTACCGATGATCTCGATCCATCGAAGGCAGGCGTTGATATTTATCGCTTGATGAAGTTCCAGCGTTCGAACCAATCAACCTGCATCAACCAGAAGCCGCTGGTGCAAGTGGGTGATATCGTTCGCAAGGGTGACATCATTGCTGACGGTCCATCGACGGAATTCGGTGAGTTGGCGCTCGGCCGCAACGTGCTCGTCGCGTTCATGCCTTGGAACGGTTACAACTTCGAAGATTCGATCCTGCTTTCCGAGCGTATCGCGAAGGAAGACACGTTCACCTCGATCCACATCGAGGAATTCGAAGTCATGGCGCGCGATACAAAGCTTGGCCCTGAAGAAATCACGCGTGATATTCCAAACGTCTCGGAAGAAACGCTGAAGAACCTCGACGAAGCCGGTATCGTTTACATCGGCGCGGAAGTGGCAGCAGGCGATATCCTCGTCGGCAAGATCACGCCGAAGGGCGAAAGCCCAATGACGCCGGAAGAAAAGCTTCTGCGCGCCATCTTCGGTGAGAAGGCCTCTGACGTTCGCGACACCTCGCTCCGCGTGCCTCCGGGCGTGCAGGGCACCATCGTTGAAGTGCGCGTGTTCAACCGTCATGGTGTGGACAAGGACGAGCGCGCTCAGGCGATCGAACGCGAAGAAATCGAACGTCTCGCCAAGGACCGTGACGACGAACTCGCGATCCTTGATCGTAACGTCTACACGCGTCTTGCAGAAATGCTCGTTGGTCAAGTTGGTATTGCAGGTCCAAAGACCTTCAAGAAAGACACCGTCATCGAGCGTGATGCGATGAATGGCCTTCCACGTTCGCAATGGTGGACATTTGCTGTCGCCGATGACGCGATCATGGGTGCGCTTGAAGCCATGCGCAAACAGTATGACGACGCCAAGAAGAGCCTTGAACAGCGCTTCTTGAACAAGGTCGAAAAGCTGCAGCGTGGTGATGAATTGCCTCCTGGCGTGATGAAGATGGTTAAGGTCTTCGTTGCCGTGAAGCGCAAGATTCAGCCGGGCGATAAGATGGCCGGTCGCCATGGTAACAAGGGCGTTGTCTCGCGTATCGTTCCGATCGAAGACATGCCGTTCCTTGAAGATGGTACCCATGTCGATATCGTGCTCAACCCGTTGGGCGTGCCTTCGCGTATGAATGTCGGTCAGATCCTTGAAACCCATCTTGGATGGGCAGCAGCGGGTCTTGGCAAACAGCTTGGCGAAGCAGTCGATGCCTATCGCAAGGACCACGACACCAAGGCGCTGAAGTCGAGCTTCACCAAGGTTTACGGCAAAGACGATACGGTCGACGCGTTGGATAGCGAAGGCTTGGTTGAGCTTGGCGAAAACCTTCGTCGTGGCGTTCCACTGGCAACGCCTGTGTTCGATGGTGCGAAGGAAGCCGATATTGAGCGTCTCTTGGAGCAGGCAGGATTGCATAAATCCGGTCAGGTCACGCTCTATGACGGTCGTACCGGCGAGCCATTCGATCGTCGCGTCACGGTTGGCTACATTTACATGCTGAAGCTGCATCACCTTGTCGACGACAAGATCCATGCTCGCTCGATCGGTCCTTACTCGCTTGTTACCCAGCAGCCATTGGGTGGTAAGGCGCAGTTCGGTGGTCAGCGCTTCGGGGAAATGGAAGTCTGGGCTCTGGAAGCTTACGGCGCCGCCTACACCTTACAGGAAATGCTGACGGTGAAGTCGGACGACGTGGCCGGACGTACCAAGGTTTACGAATCCATCGTCCGCGGCGACGATACGTTCGAAAGCGGTATTCCAGAAAGCTTCAACGTTCTCGTGAAGGAAATGCGGTCGCTTGGTCTGAATGTCGAGCTCACTTCGACCTTGAAGCCAGTGGCTGAGTTACCTCCGTCTGAGGCGGCTGAATAAAGCATCAAAGGGCCGGCGCGGTTCAGCGCCGGTCATTTTCCCATCCCGCCGCATCAGCGAGCGGATCCATGAATTTAATATGGGTTAATCGGCGCGAAGCGCGCTAAAGCCCAAAACTGTAGGAGCCGGCGATGAATCAAGAGGTGATGAATCTCTTCAACCCCGTGGTCCAGCCTCAGACCTTCGATCATATCAAGATATCGATCGCTGCGCCTGATCAGATCCTTGCCTGGTCGTTTGGTGAAATCAAAAAGCCAGAAACGATCAATTACCGTACGTTCAAGCCAGAGCGTGACGGTCTTTTCTGCGCGCGTATCTTTGGACCAATCAAGGATTACGAATGCCTCTGCGGCAAATATAAGCGCATGAAGTACAAGGGCGTTATCTGCGAGAAGTGCGGCGTGGAAGTCACGCTGTCGCGCGTTCGGCGCGAGCGCATGGGTCATATCGAATTGGCCGCTCCCGTTGCCCATATTTGGTTCTTGAAGTCGCTTCCATCGCGTATCGGCCTTTTGCTCGATATGGCGCTGAAGGATCTTGAGCGCATTCTCTATTTTGAAAACTATGTTGTCATTGAGCCGGGCCTTACCCCGCTTAAAGAGCGTCAATTGCTGTCGGAAGATGATTATCTCCGCGCGCAGGACGAATATGGCGAAGACAGCTTCACCGCGCTGATCGGTGCCGAAGCCATTCACGAAATTCTCCGTTCGCTCGATTTGGAAAAGACCGCAGCGGATCTGCGCCACGAGATTTCGGTTTCGACCTCCGAGTTGAAGCCTAAGAAGCTCGCCAAGCGTTTGAAGATCATCGAAGCCTTCATGATGTCTGGCAACAAGCCAGAATGGATGATCTTGACGGTTGTTCCGGTGATCCCGCCAGACCTTCGTCCGCTGGTTCCATTGGATGGTGGCCGTTTCGCGACCTCCGATTTGAACGATCTCTATCGCCGCGTTATCAACCGTAACAACCGTTTGAAGCGCCTCATCGAGCTTCGTGCGCCGGATATCATCATCCGTAACGAAAAGCGCATGTTGCAAGAGTCGGTCGATGCGTTGTTCGACAATGGCCGTCGTGGCCGCGTCATCACGGGTGCGAATAAGCGTCCATTGAAGTCGCTCGCCGACATGCTCAAGGGCAAGCAGGGCCGTTTCCGCCAGAACTTGCTCGGCAAGCGCGTCGATTACTCGGGCCGTTCGGTTATCGTCGTCGGTCCGGAATTGAAGCTTCATCAATGCGGCCTGCCGAAGAAGATGGCGCTCGAGCTCTTCAAGCCCTTCATCTATTCGCGTCTTGACGCGAAGGGTCTCTCGACGACCGTTAAGCAAGCCAAGAAGCTGGTTGAAAAAGAAAAGCCAGAGGTCTGGGATATCCTTGACGAGGTCATCCGGGAGCATCCAGTGATGCTGAACCGCGCACCGACGCTCCATCGTCTTGGTATTCAGGCGTTCGAACCCGTGCTCGTTGAAGGCAAGGCCATTCAGCTTCATCCGCTCGTCTGCGCCGCATTTAACGCCGACTTTGACGGTGACCAGATGGCCGTTCACGTGCCGCTGTCGCTTGAAGCGCAGTTGGAAGCACGCGTGTTGATGATGTCGACCAACAACATCTTGCACCCTGCCAATGGTCAGCCGATCATTGTGCCATCGCAAGATATCGTTCTCGGCCTCTATTATCTCTCGCTGATGTCCGACAAGGAACCTGGTGAGGGTATGATGTTCGCCGATATGGGCGAAATCGAACACGCCATTGCCAACAAAGACATCACGCTCCACGCGAAGATCAAATATCGCTACGAAGGCGTTGATGAGGCTGGCAAAACCTTCACGAAAATCTTCGACACGACTCCAGGCCGCGCAATGCTCGGTCAGTTGTTGCCGAAGAATGCCCGTATGACTTTCGATGTCGTCAACAAGCTGATGACGAAGAAGGAAATTTCGAACACGATCGATACCGTCTATCGTCACTGCGGTCAGAAAGAGACCGTGATCTTCTGCGATCGCATGATGCAGTTGGGCTTCGTCAACGCGTTCAAGGCTGGCATTTCGTTCGGTAAGGACGACATGGTTATCCCTGAAACCAAGCCGAAGATCGTTGGCGAGACCCGTGCGCTCGTGAAAGATTACGAGCAGCAGTTCAATGATGGCCTGATCACGCAAGGCGAAAAGTACAACAAGGTTGTTGATGCTTGGGCCAAGTGCTCGGACAAGCTCGCGCAAGAAATGATGGGCCGCATTTCCGCCGTTCAGAAGGACGACGCGGGTCGCACAAAGCCAATCAACTCGATCTACATGATGTCGCACTCCGGTGCGCGTGGTTCGCCAACGCAAATGCGTCAGCTGGCCGCGATGCGTGGTCTTATGGCCAAGCCATCTGGCGAGATCATTGAGACGCCGATCATCTCGAACTTTAAAGAAGGTCTCGACGTTCTCGAATACTTCAACTCGACCCACGGCGCTCGTAAGGGTCTTGCCGATACCGCGTTGAAGACCGCTAACTCGGGTTACCTCACGCGTCGTCTCGTCGACGTGGCGCAGGATTCGATCATTACGGTCCGTGATTGCGGCTCGGAAAACGGCATCAAGATGCGCGCCATTATTGACGCGGGTCAGATCGTCGCTTCCTTGGCCATCCGCATTCTTGGCCGCACGACCGCCGAAGACCTCATTGATCTTGAGGGCAAGGTCATCGTCGCCAAAGGCCAGATGATTGAGGAAAGCCATATCGACGCGATTAACGCTGCCGGTATCACGGAAGTGAAGATCCGTTCGGTTCTAACGTGTGAAGCTCCAAACGGCGTTTGCGGTACCTGCTATGGTCGCGATCTTGCCCGCGGTACGCCTGTCAACATGGGCGAGGCGGTTGGTGTTATCGCTGCTCAGTCGATCGGCGAGCCAGGCACGCAGCTCACCATGCGTACCTTCCACGTCGGCGGCGCTGCCAACATCGCGGACACGTCCTTCGTTGAAAGTAATTTCGACGGTAAGGTCGTGGTGCGTAACAGCAACATTGCACGCAATTCCGATGGCGACCTTATCGCCATGGGCCGCAACATCACGATTGCGATTGTTGGAGCGGACGGCACCGAGCGTGCCGCACACCGCATCCAATATGGCTCACGCCTTCGCGTCGCTGAGGGCGATACGATTAAGCGTGGTCAGCGTATTGCGGATTGGGATCCCTATACCCGTCCAATCGTCACGGAAGTCGACGGTATTATTCAATACGAAGATCTCGTTGAAAACGCGTCTGTGGTGGAAACAGCCGACGAGTCGACCGGTATCACGAAGCGTGTTGTTATCGATTACCGCGCCAATATGCGCTCGGCCGACTTGAAGCCAGCCATTCTGATCACGGATGCGAAGGGCAAGATCCTGAAGCTTCCACGTGGTGGTGAAGCCCGTTATCTGCTTCCGGTGGAAGCGGTTATCTCGGTCGATCCTGGTCACAAAATCAAGGCGGGCGATATTTTGGCCCGTATCCCGCTCGAAAGCGCCAAGACGCGCGACATCACCGGCGGTCTGCCGCGTGTTGCCGAACTGTTCGAAGCCCGTCGTCCGAAGGAAGCTGCGATCATCGCGGAAACTTCCGGTACGATCCAATTCGGTCGCGATTACAAGAACAAGCGCCGTATTTCTCTCGTTCCACACGATGGTACCGATCCTGTCGAATACCTCGTTCCAAAGGGCAAGCACGTCTATCTTCAGGCGGGCGACGTCGTGGAAAAGGGCGATTATATTGTCGACGGCAACCCAGCGCCGCATGACATTCTGGCCATTAAGGGTGTCGAGGAGCTAGCCGCCTACCTCGTCAACGAAATCCAGGAAGTCTATCGTCTGCAGGGCGTGTCGATCAACGACAAGCATATCGAAGTGATCGTGCGCCAGATGCTGCAGAAGGTCGAAATCGACGAAATCGGCGATAGCGAGTTCTTGCACAATGAGCAGGTCGACAAGGTCGAAATGGATGAAGTCAACGTCAAGCTGATTGCCGATGGCAAGCGGCCAGCGAAGGGCCATCCGGTGCTCTTGGGTATCACCAAGGCGTCGCTCCAGCCCCGTTCGTTCATCTCGGCAGCGTCGTTCCAAGAAACCACCCGCGTGCTCACGGAAGCGGCCGTCAATGGCAAGTCCGACGATCTCGCAGGCCTCAAGGAAAACGTCATCGTGGGCCGCCTGATTCCGGCGGGTACGGGCGCTACGATGTCCCGCATCCGTTCTATCGCGACTCGCCGCGACGAAATGATCGTGGCGCAGAATACGTCGCAAGCGCCAAGCTCGGCGCCGCAGCTCGAAGGCCCAGCTGCCGCCGAATAAGGCATCGGTCGGAGCTAAATTATCCCAACGGGGTCGCCAAAAGCGGCCCCGTTGCCATTTTTCCCTCTGAATTGGCTCAAGCTTGGCCGGGAAGGGGAAAAAATAAAGCCCCATCGTCACAAGATTGTTGCTTTTGGGGTTGACGACACATCAGGCCGCGTTTAGACAACGCGAACTTCGACGGTTGTCGGTGTCATTAGGTCTATCGCCGCCAAGGCAATTGACCCAGGACGATCGAAACGCCGCCGTACCTCCACACTGCCTTCGCGCGAGCGAAGTCGACAATTTGGGGCCATGATCACGGGCAACTGTGGTCCTCTGGGAAGTTTCGCGCTCAAAGGGCTTATGGTCCATTGGCGCGGATTTGTTTTGCGTTGGTGTGACGCGAAATTGGTTATGTTTTTCAACGGGATCCGGCTATTCGGATCCGATCTTGGGACTGGAACGAGCAAACGATGCCGACGATTAGCCAGCTCATCCGCAAGCCGCGGAGCCCTGTTAAGGCCCGGAACACGGTTCCGGCGCTTGAAGCCTGCCCGCAAAAGCGCGGCGTGTGCACACGTGTTTACACAACAACCCCGAAGAAGCCGAACTCGGCACTTCGTAAGGTTGCCAAGGTTCGCCTCACCAATGGGTTTGAGGTGATCGGTTATATTCCTGGCGAAGGCCACAACCTGCAAGAGCACTCTGTCGTCGCTATCCGCGGCGGCCGTGTGAAGGACTTGCCGGGCGTGCGCTATCACGTCATCCGCGGTGTCCTCGATACGCAGGGCGTCAAGAATCGTAAGCAGCGTCGTTCTAAGTACGGCGCGAAGCGTCCGAAGTAAGAGGCGAGCGAGAATGTCCCGTCGTCATAAAGCAGAGAAGCGCGAAGTTATTCCAGATGCCAAGTATGGTAATCTGATCGTCGCGAAATTCATGAACTCCGTCATGTATGATGGAAAGAAGTCGATTGCCGAGCAGATCGTCTATGGCGCGCTCGACATCGTCGAAGCGAAGCTGAAGTCCGATCCGTTGGCCGTGTTCAAGCAAGCGCTTGAAAACGTCGCTCCTGCGATCGAAGTTCGCTCCCGCCGCGTTGGTGGTGCGACCTATCAGGTTCCGGTCGAAGTTCGTTTCGATCGTCGCCAGGCGCTCGCTATTCGTTGGTTGATCACGGCGGCTCGTGCCCGCAACGACAAGACGATGGTTGATCGTTTGTCGGCTGAATTGATCGATGCGTCGAACAATCGTGGTAACGCCGTGAAGAAGCGTGAAGACACGCACCGGATGGCGGAAGCCAACCGCGCCTTCTCGCATTATCGCTGGTAATTTTTGTTTTAATTCTACGTCGAGGACTGACCCATGCCACGCACCCATGCCATTAAAGACTACCGGAATTTCGGTATTATGGCGCATATCGATGCCGGCAAGACGACGACGACCGAGCGTATCTTGTTCTATTCGGGCAAGTCGCACAAAATCGGCGAAGTCCACGACGGTGCTGCCACCATGGATTGGATGGAGCAGGAGCAGGAGCGTGGCATTACGATTACGTCGGCTGCCACGACGACGTTCTGGAACGATCATCGTTTGAACATCATCGACACTCCCGGACACGTGGACTTCACGATTGAAGTTGAGCGTTCGCTCCGCGTGCTCGACGGTGCGGTTTGCGTTCTCGACGGCAACCAGGGCGTTGAGCCTCAGACCGAAACGGTTTGGCGTCAGGCTGACAAGTACAATGTTCCTCGCGTTGTGTTCGTCAACAAGATGGACAAGACGGGCGCTGACTTCTTCAATTGCGTCGAAGAAATTATTTCGCGCGTTGCGGGTAAGCCTGTATGCATTCAGCTGCCGATTGGTGCCGAAAATACCTTCAAGGGCATCATCGATCTCGTTCGCATGAAGGCTGTTGTTTGGGACAATGAAAACCTCGGCGCGACGTTCCGCGACGAAGAAATTCCTGCTGATCTTTTGGAGCAGGCTAAAGAATACCGTCACACTTTGCTCGAAGCTGCTGTTGAGCTCGACGACGAAGTGATGACTGCCTATCTCGATGGCAAGGAGCCAGACGAGAAGACCCTGAAGGGCTTGATCCGTAAGGCTGTTATCGGCCGCGTGTTCAATCCTGTTCTTTGCGGTTCGGCATTTAAAAACAAGGGCGTACAGCCTCTTCTTGACGCAGTGGTTGATTATCTTCCATCCCCGCTTGATCGCGAAGCCATCAAGGGCATCGATTTCAAGACCGAAGAAGAAACCACGCGTACCGCCAATGATGACGAGCCTTTCTCGATGCTCGCGTTTAAAATCATGGACGATCCGTTCGTTGGTACGATCACGTTCTGCCGCGTTTATTCGGGCAAGATTGAATCGGGCACCACCGTGCTCAATTCGACCAAGGACAAGAAAGAGCGTATTGGCCGCATGTTGTTGATGCATGCGAACAACCGCGAAGACATCAAGGAAGCCTATGCCGGCGACATCGTTGCTTTGGCTGGCCTCAAGGAAGTTCGCACCGGTGACACGCTCTGCGATCAGGCAAAGCCAGTTATCCTCGAGCGTATGGAATTCCCTGAGCCTGTGATCGAAATCGCGATTGAGCCTAAGTCGAAGGCTGATCAGGAAAAGCTTGGTCTCGCGCTCGCAAAGCTTGCAGCAGAAGATCCTTCCTTCCGCGTTTCGACCGATCAAGAATCCGGTCAGACGATCTTGAAGGGCATGGGCGAATTGCATCTCGACATTAAGGTCGACATTCTTCGCCGTACCTACAAGGTTGATGCGAATATCGGTGCGCCTCAGGTTGCTTACCGCGAAACGCTCACGAAGAAGTTCGAAATCGATTATACCCACAAGAAGCAGACGGGTGGCACGGGCCAGTTCGCTCGCGTCAAGTTCGTTGTTGAGCCGAATGAAGTGGGCAAGGGTTACGAGTTCGAGTCCAAGATCGTCGGTGGTGCGGTTCCTAAGGAATACATCCCAGGCGTTGAAAAGGGTCTTGAGAGCGTCATGAATTCGGGTCCGCTTGCCGGCTTCCCGGTTGTTGACGTGAAGGTTCAGCTGATCGACGGCGCTTACCATGATGTTGACTCGTCAGCACTCGCCTTCGAAATCGCGTCTCGTGCAGCATTCCGTGAGGCCCTTCAAAAGGGTGGTGCGGTTCTTCTCGAGCCGATCATGAAGGTAGAGGTGGTAACACCTGAAGATTATACGGGTTCGGTCATCGGCGATCTCACGGGACGTCGTGGTCAAATCCAAGGGCAGGATATGCGCGGTAACGCCATCGTCGTTAATGCGATGGTGCCACTCGCCAACATGTTCGGCTACGTCAACACGCTCCGGTCTTTCTCGCAAGGCCGTGCGAATTTCACGATGCAGTTCGATCACTATGAGCAAGTTCCTTCGGCAATCGCTGCTGAAGTCCAAGCAAAATACGCTTGATCGTTCGCTAACCCTTTAACTCCAACTTCCGATAACGGAGGGCACGATGGCCAAAGAAAAATTCTCGCGGACGAAGCCGCATTGCAACATTGGAACGATTGGTCACGTTGACCATGGCAAGACGTCATTGACGGCTGCTATCACGAAGGTTTTGGCTGAATCG
>JAPJMW010000080.1 GCA_026461505.1 Beijerinckiaceae bacterium | reverse complement strand
ATTGAGGGATGATTTGAAGCGTGGTAGCGCTCAATAGGCGCATGGAGGAAGTCCAATTGTCCGACGCTAAATTTATTGATTTATTTATGCCATCTAGTGACGGGCTTCGTTTGCATGCTCGGATTTATGGCGAGGCCAACGCAGCCGGTTCTCCAATCGTCTGTTTGCCTGGGCTCACGCGGAACGCGCATGATTTTTACGGGCTTGCCCTGAGGCTTTCGGGAGATGACTTAAGACGTCGTGTGATTGTTATCGAGTATCGAGGCCGTGGCCAATCCGAGCGCGATCCGGATTGGCGACATTATACAGTTGCAGTGGAAGCAACCGATATCCGTCAGATGCTAAAAGCGTTGCACATTAGCCAAGCGATTTTTATCGGCACATCGCGTGGCGGGCTTGTTACGATGGCACTTGCTGCGACGGCACCTCATCTTATCAAAGCGTGTGTTTTGAACGATATCGGACCCGTGATTGAGGTTGAGGGTTTGCGGCGTATCGCGTCTTATGTCGGCAAGGGAACGATGCCGAAGGATTGGGATGAGGCCGTTAAACGTTTAAGAGCTTCCAATACGGACTTTACGGATTTAAGCGATGAGGAATGGCAAGAATTTGCACGCGCTGTGTTTGTCCAACGGGATGATGGACAATTATCGCTCTCTTATGATCCGGCGCTTGGAAACACGCTGACGGGGATTGATTTTTCAAAGCCCATTCCGAGCGCTTGGCCTCTGTTTGATTTGCTTAAAGCCTATCCTGTTCTAACGCTGCGCGGCGAACATTCTGATCTTTTATCAGAAGCAACATTGACAGAAATGGCAAAGCGGCATGATGCAATGGAAGCGCTAATCGTTTCTCATGAAGGGCATGCGCCATTTGTAGGCCGGGAGCGGACGGCAAAGGCTATTGCTGATTTTGTAGGACGGGTGGATTGAGATTTATGCTTCAGGTCGTACGATCACCCGCCTTCGACGAATAACCACTTTTAATATCGTGGGACTATTCCCCCAAATGCCCCGCTTTATCGCGTTTTGTCGCAATGTAATGGACATTGTCGCTCGTCTCGCGTCCAAAGATACGCTTGTGGGCTGCGACCTCAATGCCAGAGCGGCGCAAGCTTGCGATCTTTTCCGGGTTATTGGTCAAGAGCGTTACGCGATGGACACCCAATTGTCGGAGCATTTCTGCGGCAAAGTCAAAACCGCGCTGGTCCATATCGAAGCCCAATAGTTCATCGGCGTCATAGGTATCGAGACCTTTGGCTTGGAACGCATAGGCGCGGATCTTATTGGCGATGCCGTTGCCGCGTCCTTCTTGATCGAGATAAAGCAAAACACCGCCGCCATTCTCGCTCATCCATTTAACGGTTTCGCGCAACTGATCGCCGCAATCGCATTTCAAAGAGCCAAACAGGTCGCCGGTTAAGCAAGCGGAATGTAAGCGCGTCGGCACGGCTGTTTCGAGATCGGGCGTGCCAACGATAATTGCTACTTGGTCGCGCAAGCCCTCGCCACCGCGAAACACGACGAATTCTGTGGAGCCAGCCCCTTCAAGGGGGACAGGTGCGCGGGAGACGATGGAAAGGTGCGTTGCTGCGTGACGTCGATATTGCTCAATCGCCTCGGCGCGGATGGATTGTATAGCCTCGCCAGCGATCGATGGGGTGGCGAGCGGTATGACGATGATGGCCGGGATGAGAAGCGCCAATGCTGCCAATTCAAGACCTGCGCGATCGATAACGCTGGTTGCACCCACCGGCGCATCGGCACGCGCATCAAGACGCAAAGCGAGTGTGGCGATGCGCTCTTGATCCAAACGGGGAAGGGCTATCGCGCCAGCTGTTTGACGTTCAACACCAATCCGACGAAGCCGGGCGGCTGTTAAGACCAAATGGGCTTTGTTGTCGGCATGTTCAGCGAGGCTTTTTGCCATTTCGCCGCCGACCGATTCAACGCTCGCAATCAGTCCGGTACGGTCATCATCGGTGACAATAACAGCCCGACCCGCGCGCAATTCTGCAATCGCGCGTTCGACCGATAAATGGTCGAAATCATCGATGAGGCGAGAACGGCGTTGTTTCATGCGGAAATTACCCCTTGGACCATCAACATAAGCATTCCTAAGGGGTAAGTCTATGAATTGATGACACGCGAAGATTGCCAATTTGCCAGATCGGCATGGCGATATTGCACAGATGGCAGGTTTAGTTTTGCGGGATTCTTCGCCGAATGGCAGCAAAAACATCTTGGAACATCTTGGTGGTCAAGACGCCCGTATTCGTGTTGTAGCGCGAGCAATGATAACTGTCGTAAACGATAAGATCTCCGATAGCGTGTTGAGCACCATGGGTGAATTTATAGGCGGAAAGCGGAAGCCCAAGCGCGCGTAGGACGCTGTCATGCGATATTTTGCCTAAGGCCAATATACCCCTTAGGGCGGGCATGGCGGCTATCGTATTAATAAGAAAAGGTCGACAGGCGGCAATTTCTGCTGGCGTCGGCTTATTTTCCGGTGGTACGCAGCGCACGGCATTGGTGATCAAGCAATTGACGAGTTCGAGGCCATCGTCAGGTCGTGCGGCAAATTGGCCCTTTGCAAAGCCAAATTGAATCAATGTCGAATAAAGAAGATCGCCAGCATAATCCCCGGTGAAGGGGCGCCCCGTGCGATTTGCGCCTTTTAATCCGGGCGCCAATCCGACGATTAAGAGCTGAGCTGTTGGAACCCCAAAGGATGGCACCGGACCATTGTGCCATTCAGGCCATGATGAGCGTGCTGCCTCGCGAAAGGCAACCAAACGCGGGCAGATTGGGCAATTATGGCTGGGTTCCAGCGAATTTTGATCGACTGGCACTTAAATTAACCTCAGCAGACAGCCGGATACTTATAGATCGTCATCTTCATCGTCGTGCCGCTCGGTTGGGCGGGCCGGACGATCCGTCGATTCGCGTCCGATGCGCGGCAGAAGTTGAATAATATCAATAAATTCATCCGCTTGGCGGCGTAACTCGTCCGCCACCATGGGAGGATTGGAGCTTATCGTTGAGACAACGGATACCTTAACTCCCCGACGCTGCAGGGCCTCAACCAGCGAACGGAAATCGCCGTCGCCCGAGAAAATAACCGCGTGATTGATATATGGAGCCAGCTCAAGGGCATCGATGGCAAGCTCAATATCCATATTGCCCTTAACTTTGCGCCGTCCAGCCGAATCTACGAACTCTTTCGTCGGCTTTGTGACGACCCGATAGCCATTATAATCAAGCCAGTCGATCAGAGGGCGGATAGAAGAATATTCCTGATCTTCAATGAGGGCAGTATAGTAAAAGGCTCGTACCAGATAACCTTGGTTCTGATATTCCTTTAGTAAACGCTTGTAATCAATGTCAAAACCTAGTGATTTTGCCGTTGCGTAAAGGTTTGCGCCGTCAATAAATAGAGCAATACGTTCAGAAACTTGCATTATTCAATCTTTCTTTTTTCAAATCGGTGAAGTTATAACTTCATCCACTAAAATAACTTTGATTTTTATAAATATAACTTTACCAAATACAGTTCGATTACAACAACCTAAGATTATCATCAAACCATTGATACAGTTTATGGTTGATTTTTAATCTTTCCATTATTGCTTCGTCAAGCAAGAGCTTGACCATTATATTAGGCATTTTTGGTACCAGTGATCAGATTAATTCTAGCCGTTACGAGCAATTCCTTTAAAAAATCCGATCCGGATGATTACGACGCGAGAAAAACTTGCGTCAAAGCGCGAGCGAGTGTATCAGACGCTTCAGTTCCCGCCACATACTAATAGGAGACTGGGCTACCATGGCTCGCGTCACCGTTGAAGATTGCATTGAAAAAGTTGATAACCGCTTCGAGCTCGTATTGCTCGCAAGCCATCGCGCCCGTATGATTTCTGCCGGCTCGCCGCTCACTGTGGACCGTGATCGTGATAAAAATCCGGTCGTAGCCTTGCGCGAAATAGCCGATTCCACGGTTTCGCCCGAGGATCTTAAAGAAGATTTGATCCATTCGCTTCAAAAGCACGTCGATGTTGACGAGCCTGAGGCGGCTGCTGTTCCTATGATTGGCGGCGGCAACATGGCCGCATCTGGATCGGACGACTCTGTTGAATTTGATCGGATGACGGAAGAAGATTTGCTTCGTGGTCTGGACGGATTGGTGCCGCCGGTCGGTTCGGCGGACGACGATAACGACTGATTAAGTTCACTTTCATCGAATTTTTAAAGCCCGGCTGGATATTAGCCGGGCTTTTTTATTAGCATTATGTTTATCTTCGGCTTGCGATAACAGATCGAAAGCGGGATAGTTTTCGATATGATGCGACAATATGAACTGGTTGATCGGGTAAAGGCCTACAATCCGGGTACGGACGAGGCCCTCCTTAACCGCGCCTATGTTTATGCGATGCGGGCGCATGGCAACCAAAAGCGGGCATCAGGTGCCCCTTATATTTCCCATCCCCTCGAAGTTGCGGCCATTTTAACTGAGTTAAAGCTTGATGACGCGACCATTGTCGCTGCCTTATTACACGACACAATCGAAGACACGGAAACAACGCGGGAAGAAATCGATCGGCTTTTCGGTCCTGATATTGGGCAATTGGTCGATGGTTTAACGAAAATACAGAAACTTGATCTGGTTTCCAAGAAAGCGGCACAGGCGGAAAATCTCCGTAAATTACTTCTCGCGATCGCCGATGATGTGCGGGTACTGCTAATTAAGTTGGCTGATCGCTTGCATAATATGCGGACGCTGCAATTTATGGCCGAGTCCAAGCGCGCGCGGATCGCCGAGGAGACGCTTGATATCTATGCCCCATT
>JAPJMW010000079.1 GCA_026461505.1 Beijerinckiaceae bacterium | reverse complement strand
GATATGATAGAGTTCGCTGACCTCTCCACCCTCCCGCTTCTCACCCCCGCCTTTCTCTGCTAAACCCCCACCCATGAACTCAACCCTCATCGTATTCTTGGGCGGCGGCATAGGCGCGGCCATTCGTCATCTCGTTAATCAGGCCGTTGGCCGTTTGGCGGGGACGGAGTTTCCGTTTGGCATTATGGCCATCAACGTCACTGGCTCCATCCTGATGGGGTTAGCTGCAGGCTTTTTTGCGTTTAAAGCCACCGAGAGCTGGACGCAGGAAGCGCGGCTTTTTGTGACCACGGGTATTTTGGGCGGATACACCACGTTTTCCGCCTTTTCGCTCGATGCCATGCTGCTTTATGAACGCGGCGAGATGCTGACCGCGCTGATTTATATCGTGGGTTCGGTTGTACTTTCCATTCTTGGCCTCGCTTTCGGCCTTTACGCCGTTAGGATGCTGACATGAGGCGCGATAAACAAGCCAAAGAACGGGCTCAACGCGCCGCCGAATCCGGTGTGGTCGAGCAAGCCCCTAAGCCCGTCGTTAAACTCGCGCCGCTGCCTACTGCTGTCCTCAACCTCAATGTCACCGAGGATGAAGCGGGTATGCGGGTGGATCGCTTTTTGGAGCATCGCTTTCCGGGCCTCTCCTTCAGCCATATCCAGCGCATTGCGCGAAAAGGCGAGCTCCGCGTCAATTCCAAGCGCGTTGAGACGAAGGACCGGTTAGAAGCGGGTCAAATCGTCCGCGTCCCACCGTTACGCATTGAGGAAGGCACGGGCCTCGTTGCCCGCTCCCCGCAGGCCGAAGCAGGCGATGCAGCCGCCATCCGCGCCATGATCCTCTTTGAAGACGCCGATATGATGGTGCTCAACAAGCCCTTCGGTCTGGCGGTGCAGGGCGGCTCTGGCACCGTTCGGCATTTGGATGGCATGTTGGAAGCCTTGCGCGACGCCCAAGGCCAGAAGCCGCGCCTCGTGCATCGGCTCGATAAAGACACGTCCGGCTGCATCGTTATCGCCAAAACCCGCTTTGCCGCGTCCGCGCTCGCCAAAAGCTTCCGTTCGCGCGACACGCGCAAAATCTATTGGGCGCTGGTGGCAGGCGTGCCGCGCGTCAAACAAGGCCGCGTCTCCACTTACCTTGCCAAAGGCGAGGACGAGGAGGGCGATGCCAAGATGCAAATCGCCAAGCATGGTGCGGAAGGCGCGACCCATGCGGTGACCTATTACGCGGTGGTGGAAACCGCCGCGCAGAAACTCAGCTGGCTCTCGATGAAGCCCGTCACGGGCCGCACGCATCAGCTGCGCGCCCATGCCGCCCATATCGGCCACCCGATTGTGGGGGATCCGAAATATTTCGATATCGAGAATTGGGAATTGCCCGGCGGTATTCAAAACCGTTTGCATCTTTTGGCCCGTCGCATTGTCATTCCGCATCCGCGCACGGGTAAGCCGGTCGATGTTACAGCGCCCCTGCCACAGCACATGCAGCAGAGCTGGAACCTTTTGGGTTTAGACGCCAAGCGCTACGACCCAATCCTTGAATCGCCAGAGGAATAGGTCAAATGGCTCCGTCCGATGGTTCGATTTTCGATGCACCCCCGCCGATTGATCCGCACGCCATGGCGCGTCGCGATTTACAAAAATCGCTGCCCAAGCGCTTTTGGAAGGACGTCACCATCACGGAGGGCGAGGGCGGTTACGGCATTCTGATCGATGGGCGCCCCACGCGCACCCCGAACAAGCAAGCCCACAGCCTGCCATCGTCCACTTTGGCCGAAGCAGTAGCCGCCGAATGGCGCGGCGTCGGTGAATATCTCGATCCGAATGAAATGCCGCTCACGCGTATTCTCAACACGGCTATGGAGGGGGTAGCACCCCGCCTGATTGAGACGGCGGATGATATCGCTAAATATGCGGGCTCGGATTTGTTGTGCTATCGCGCTACGGCTCCGACGCGGCTGGTCGAGAAGCAGAACGAGCTCTGGGATCCGGTGCTCGATTGGGCGTTAGAGCGCCACCGCTGGCGGTTTAATCTTGCCGCAGGCGTCATGCATGTCCCGCAGCCGCAAGAAACGCTGATAGAAATACAGGACCATGTCCGCAAAATAACCGATCCGTTGCGCCTAGCCGCTCTGCATGTCGCCACCACATTGACCGGATCAGCGGTGCTCGCTTTGGCGCTGGCCGATAAGGCCTTCAACGCCGACACGATTTGGACGGCCGCCCATGTCGACGAAGACGTGCAAATGGCCATTTGGGGGCAGGACGAAGAGGCCTTGGCCCGTCGCGCTCGTCGCCTGACCGAGTTCAATGCGGCTGCATTGTTTCTAAACGGAAAATCTTGAGACGCAGCCTAAGTTCTGGCATTCTACCTCTCAGGGCATGAAAGGTAGAAACCCATGACGCTCAATATCAAGAACGAAGTCATCTATCGCGATGTTAAAAAACTCGCCGAGCTCACCGGAGTATCGATGACAGCCGCTGTCGGCGAGGCGGTGGCCAAGCGCCTTACAGAGATCGAAGCACAGTCTGAGCGTCAATCGCGCAAAGCCAAGTTCGATGAACTAATGAAAATTGCCGAAGAATGCGGTCGCGAATTGAAAGAAAGTGGCATTTCATCCGACCATTCGTTTCTATATGACGAACGCGGCTTGCCGGTATGATTATTGATTCATCCGCTCTCGTGGCGATCTTATTCTTTGAACCAGAAGCCGGATTATTCACGCAAGCCATTCTTGATGCCGATGATGTTCGAATTTCAGCCGCAAACTTGGTTGAAGCTTCCATCGTCATTGACCGCAGTAACAGAATAGGCGCGGCCGAACGGCTGGATGAATTTGTCGCAAAATCAGGAATGATCATCGAGCCCGTCACAGCTTCCCAAGCCCATCGCGCCCGATTAGCCTATCTCACCTATGGCAAAGGCAATCACAACGCGGCACTCAATTTAGGCGACGTTTTCGCCTATGCGCTCGCTAAAGAAAAAGATCAACCGCTTCTATTTAAGGGTAAAGATTTCACCTTAACCGATATTACACCAGCCGTTCCGGTCGCTTAACCCGTTAATCCTTTGTCGCACTGCCGCTCGCGGTCATCGCGTGATAGGACAGGTCAAAGACAGGTAAAAAAACCCACCAACCTAAAGCGGATATTCCATGAAAGACATTCTCGAAAAGCTCGATGATCGGCGCGCCCAAGCCCGCCTCGGTGGGGGACAGGCCCGCATCGATGCTCAGCATGCGCGTGGCAAGCTGACGGCGCGGGAGCGGATCGAGCTTTTGATGGATCATGGCTCCTTTGAAGAGTTCGATATGTTCGTCCAGCACCGCTCCACCGATTTCGGAATGGAGAAGACGAAAATCCCCGGTGACGGCGTTGTCACGGGGTGGGGCACGGTCAATGGCCGCACGGTTTTTGTGTTCGCAAAAGACTTCACCGTCTTCGGTGGCTCGCTATCTGAGACCCACGCGCAGAAGATTAACAAGATCCAAGATATGGCGCTCAAAATGCGCGCGCCGATCATCGGCCTGTTCGATGCCGGTGGTGCGCGTATTCAAGAAGGTGTAGCAGCCTTAGGAGGTTACGGCGAAGTCTTCAGACGCAACGTGATCGCCTCAGGCGTCATTCCGCAAATCTCGGTGATCCTTGGCCCCTGCGCGGGCGGCGATGTTTACTCCCCCGCCATGACCGATTTTATCTTCATGGTGCGGGATCGGTCCTATATGTTTGTGACAGGTCCGGACGTCGTCAAAACCGTCACCAATGAGACAGTGACGGCAGAAGAATTGGGCGGCGCAAAAGTCCATACGTCCAAATCCTCGGTGGCCGATGGCGCATGGGACAATGATGTCGAAGCGCTCTTGCAGGTCCGCCGCCTGATCGACTTTTTGCCTTCCAACAACACCGATGGCGCTCCGCATTGGCCGAGCTTTGACACCGCAGAACGCGTCGATCTCTCGCTCGACACGCTCGTGCCGGAAAATCCGAACAAGCCATACGATATGAAAGAGCTGATCAATAAGACGGTGGATGAAGGCGATTTCTTCGAGATTCAAGAGAGTTACGCCAAAAACATCATCACGGGCTTTGGCCGCATTGAGGGCCGCACAGTAGGCATCGTTGCCAATCAGCCCATGGTGCTGGCAGGCGTGCTCGATTCCGACGCTTCCCGCAAAGCCGCGCGCTTCGTGCGCTTCTGCGATGCGTTTGAAATTCCGATCGTCACCTTCGTCGATGTGCCGGGCTTCTTGCCCGGTACCGCGCAGGAATATGGCGGCCTCATCAAACACGGCGCCAAGCTCCTCTTCGCCTATGGCGAGGCCAGCGTGCCCCTCGTCACCGTCATCACCCGCAAGGCGTTCGGTGGCGCTTATGATGTGATGGCGTCGAAACATTTAGGCGGCGATATTAATTTCGCTTGGCCGACCGCCCAAATTGCCGTGATGGGAGCCAAAGGCGCGGTCGAAATCATTTTCCGCTCCGATATTGGCGATGCCGATGCGATTGCGGCCAAAACCAAGGATTACGAAGAGCGCTTCCTCTCGCCCTTCGTGGCCGCCGAGCGGGGCTATATCGACGAAGTCATCATGCCGCATTCCACTCGCCGTCGTATTGCGCGCGGGTTAGCAATGCTGTCGACGAAGAAGGCCGAAAGGCCTTGGAAGAAGCATGATAATATTCCGTTGTGATGCGTTCGCTCGCAATGACTGAAACTTACATCCGCCCCACAAACGCCTGAAATGCCAAATCCGGCTCGGCCCGTTGCGCTTCCATAAACGCGCGGTTCAAATCCCGTTTAGTCATCAACCCATCCGCTGCGATGCGCCGATGGGCAGGCGTCAGCCCAAAGCCGTCGCCCGTCTCGAGCCGCTCGATATAGTCCGAATAGCCCCGCTCGAAGCGCTCGGATGCGCCGCTTATATTGGCCATGGAGCGACTATGGATCCGATAGAGATAAGAGGAGGAAGCCGTCACTGGCAGCTTCCCAATCCGGTCGATCAGTTGGAGATTGGCCACCACATCTTCCGAAAACTCAATCCCCGGTTCGCGGCGTAACGCATGGTCGCGCCGGATCAACGGCACCAGCGGGGCATTCAGCTTCATAAAAGCCGCGAGGTCGAGCAATGTTAGACCCGCCACTTCCCCCATCACGGTGCCGAGCTCTGCACCCGTTTCTTCGTCCAGCATCAGGAGGTTATCCGCCGCCGCACCATAGGCCTCGGCCAGAGGTTTGAGCGTCTCAAACCGCTCCGGTGAAAGCTCATCATCTGAATCAAGTTGTGTAACATAAGCCCCTGATATTACATCAAAACCCACATTGCGCGCATGATGACATCCCGACCTAACTTGTCCTGTCGTGGCAAAGCGCAAGCGCGGATCATTTATGCCTTTTCCCGATAAAAAATCCGCGTAATCGCGTAGGTCATCGGAGACAATCACCGCTTCCCAAGCGCCCAGCGTCTGGCGAAACAGGCTCGCTAGAGCCCGCTCGATTGTCGCCTCCGCATCGCAAGCGGGGATGATGACCGAGATCGTCATCCGTTGATCCCGGCGATAAAGCCGCGTGCCAGATCGACATCATTGCGCGTCATGCCGTGGCCCGTTTCCAAAACGCGGTGATCGACCAATGCGCCATGCTCGCGCAGCGCCTCGGCAAGTCGTTTGGCATTGTCGAGCGGCAGGATCGGATCAACCCGCCCCGAGACGATCATCACCGGCAAGCTCGCCAAAGCGTGTTCAGGTCCCGAAGGCAAAGGCAGCATCGCGCGGATCAGTACCGCACCGGCTAATACTTCCGGCCGAAGATAGAGCATCGCGGCGGCAATATTCGCCCCATTCGAGAAACCAACTGCAATCGGCTTTTTCATGCCATGCGCGGCTGTCTGCTCCGCGACGAAATCGGCCAATTCATGGGTGCGTGCAATCACATCGGGATAATCGAACACGCCTTCCGCAAGCCTGCGGAAAAAGCGCGGCATGCCGCCTTCCATCACTTTGCCGCGCGGGGAGAGAACGGAAGCTGCCGGATCAATCATTTCACCCACAGGGATCAAATCATCCTCATTGCCCCCCGTGCCATGCAGCAAAAGGAGAGGGTGCCGCGTCAGATCAGTGCCGGGCAGAAAGCGATGGATGAAGGAAGATTGCGTCATGGATACCCCACTCGTTAAGCCCTTCATATACTTTGAATCTATTTGCGAAACAGCCCATTAACCAGAAATCCGATTGCTTTTCCGCCATTAACCTTTTGCTGTTTCACCTTTGCGAGGATCCGTCTTACCAAAGGGAAGATTGGGGCAAAGCATGACGGAAAGTCGCATACGTTCGACCATATCGGTATTGATTGATCGCCGCACCGTTGAGGATGCGGATGTCGAGCGCTTGCGCGAATTGCTCTCGGTGGGCGGTGGCTTAACAGCCATTGAAGCAGGCGATCTGGTGCGGTTGGAGCGCCACGTCAAACGCATGAGCCCGCTGTGGTTGGCTCTTTTTGTCGAGGCCTTGACGGGCTTTTTCATCTGGGAGCGGCGGCCAACGGGTCGGATTTCCGAGGTCGATATTGAATGGCTGGCCTTTCGCCTTGGCCTTGACAGCACGGGCCCAACGCCCGCGACGCGCGCGCTTCTGACCGTGTTAAACGAGGAATGCGCCGAGCCGCCCGTTGCCCTCACCAAGCGCCTTCAAAAGATATCGCATGTCCGCCCGCTTTGGGAGCGTTATGCGGTGGCCAAATCTGGCGCTGTCACGTCGGGTGCCATCCTGTCGTCGTCATAAGGTCGAGTTTACCCGTTCCCGTTTTGCGCTTAGTAAGGCCATAGCGTGCTTTCAATCGGGACCGGAAATGTTCAAGAAAATTCTCATCGCCAATCGCGGCGAAATCGCCTGCCGCGTCATTAAAACCGCCAAACGCATGGGCATTGCCACGGTAGCGGTCTATTCCGACGCCGATAAAGACGCGCTGCATGTCGAAATGGCCGATGAAGCGATCCATATCGGCCCCGCACCCGCTGCCCAATCCTATCTGGTCATTGAGAAAATCATCGAGGCCTGCAAAGCCACGGGCGCGGAAGCAGTTCACCCCGGTTACGGCTTTTTATCCGAGCGCGCCGCTTTCGCCGAAGCGCTCAAAGCTGCAGGTATAGTGTTTATCGGCCCGAATGTCCGCGCCATTGAGGCGATGGGCGACAAGATCGAATCCAAGAAATTCGCCAACGCCGCGAAAGTCTCCACCGTGCCGGGCTATCTCGGTGTGATCGAGAGCCCCGAACACGCCGTCACCATCGCGGATGAAATCGGCTATCCGGTCATGATCAAGGCGTCGGCAGGCGGCGGCGGTAAAGGCATGCGCATCGCTTATTCCTCCGATGAAGTGGCGGAAGGCTTTGCGCGCGCGAAATCGGAAGCCGCATCCTCGTTCGGTGATGATCGTGTGTTCGTCGAAAAATTCATCGTCAACCCGCGCCATATCGAAATTCAAGTGCTGGGCGATAAGCACGGCAATGTCATCTATTTGGGCGAGCGCGAATGTTCCATTCAGCGCCGCAACCAAAAAGTCATTGAAGAAGCCCCGTCGCCGCTGCTCGATGAAGCAACGCGTCAAAAAATGGGCGAGCAAGCAGTCGCACTTGCCAAAGCCGTGAATTATGATTCCGCTGGCACAGTGGAGTTCGTCGCAGGCCAAGACAAAAGCTTCTTCTTCCTAGAAATGAACACGCGGCTGCAGGTCGAGCATCCGGTGACGGAACTCATCACCGGTGTTGATCTGGTCGAAGAAATGATCCGCTCGGCCTTTGGTGAAAAACTGCGCCTCCAGCAATCCGATATCAAACTCAACGGATGGGCGGTTGAATCGCGCGTCTATGCCGAAGATCCGACGCGTAATTTTATGCCCTCGACAGGCCGTCTCACCGTCTATCGTCCACCAGCGGAAGGTAGCGAGAACGGCATCACCGTTCGCAACGATACGGGCGTGTATGAAGGCGGTGAAATCTCGATCTATTACGATCCGATGATCGCCAAGCTCGTCACACACGCGCCCACACGTGCGCAAGCGATTGCCGTGCAAGCCCACGCGCTCGATGCTTTCGCGATTGACGGCATTCGCCACAATATCCCATTTCTATCCGCCTTGATGGCGCATCCGCGCTGGCAATCAGGCGCGCTATCGACGGGCTTTATTGCGGAGGAATTTCCAGAAGGGTTTCATCTGATTGAACCGCAAGGCGCAAACCTTGAAGCTATGGCCGCCATTGGCACCTCGATTGACCACCGCATGAACGAGCGCAAGCGTCACATCTCGGGCCAATTGCGCGCCGCAACGCCGGTTCGCTTTGCCCGCGAGCGTGTTGTCGCGCTTGGTGAAAAACGGCTTCCCCTTGTGATTGAAAGCGAAGGCGATAGGCTTGTTTTACGCTTCATGGAAACCGGCCACACGATAACGCTTCACTCCGAATGGCGTCCGGGGCAACCCGTCTGGCATGGCACGATTGATGGCAAGCCTGTAGCCGCCCAAATTCGCCCGTCAATGAATGGTGTGCCGATTTCGTATAGTGGCACGAGTTCCATCGTGCGTGTGTTCACTCAACGCGAAGCCGAACTTGAAGCGCTGATGCCGCCTCGCGTTGAAGCCGATACATCGAAGAGCTTGATCTGCCCCATGCCGGGCCTGGTCAAAGTGCTTTCTGTAAGTGTGGGCCAAGAAATCAAAGCAGGCGAAATGCTTTGCATTGTGGAAGCGATGAAAATGGAAAACGTCCTACGCGCCGAACGCGACGGCACCATCTCCAAAATCCACGCGAAAGAGGGTGATAGTCTGGCGGTTGATGCGGTGATTATGGAGTTTGTTTGATTCTCAAATTTATGCCGTCATTGCGAGGTGAGGAGCGATTCGCGAAGCGAACAAAACGATCCTGTGAATCGTTTTGAGGGACGAACGCGAAGCAACCCAGTTGATGGCTCAGAAAAAGGCTGGATTGCTTCGTACCTCAGGGTCCTCGCAAGGACGAAACAGTATATCACATCACCACATCAAAATGCGTCGGCGTTTCACCCGTCTCATACCTGCGCCACACTTCGTTATAAATCTGCTTAAACTGTTGCACCATTCGCGGTGCATCGAACAATCGCGCATTCGGTAACGCCTCATTCAATCGCTTGCGATGCAGCGCCAATTCATCCGGATCACGCGCCAAACGAAGGGCCGTTTCATAATACTCGTCCGCCGTTTCAACGATGAGTTCCGTAGGCTCCACCGCGCGGATATGCGCTTCGCTCAAGCGCCCTTGTGCCGTATGGCCTCGTTTGGTCAGCACAGGTAACCCAGCCGACAAAGCATCCATCGTTGTCGTTGCCGCGCTAAACGTGAACGTATCCAAAAAGAGATCGGCAAGGCGATGCCGGTTGATATGCGACAGCTTATCGGCGGTGCGCGCAGCAATCACAAAGCGCGCCGGATCAACGCCTTTCGCTTCCGTCAGTTCACGGATTTTCTTGATTGATTCCGGCGTCGGTCCAGCGGTGAACCACAACACACTCTTTGGAATTTCAGCTAAAATTTTTAGCCAGATATCAAACACTTCCTCGTCAATTTTTAACCAGTTTCCAAACACACAAAAAACAAATCCGTTGTCCGGCAAGCCTTCATCGCGACGCGACGGCATGGTCTCGGGCAAAACAAATCGTTCACCGCATTGAAACGCATCGGCCAAGCGAATAAGCGACCCATTGCCTTGATCGCGCTCATCATCAGGAACGATCACACGGTCAACAATCGTATAATCGAAATAAGGCGCCGGACATCCAGCAAGCGATTGCAACCAATGGATTTGAACGCGAGCAGGACGCATTGCCAAAACCTCTTGTCGTCCACCATGCAGATGCCCATCGAGATCGATCAGCACATGTAGATCATCGTTCCGAATAAGGTTCGCCAAATCGCGATCCGACAGGTTTCGACAATCGCGAAACTGATCGGTCGTGGCATGAATTCTTGGACCATATCCATCCACATCAACATGCGGTTGTTGTTGATGCAGCGAATAAAGAAAAAGCTCGGTATCGGATTGTGCATGCGCCTCGAAAAACACCGATAGTAAATGGCCAATCGGATGATTGCCAAAATTATAGGAGATAAACCCAATACGCAGTTTCCCCGCACGCGGTGGCGCTTTGGCCGGTTGCGCCGGAAAGCTCGCGGCAATCTGGTTGCCGAGCGCGCGATGCACCTTCAACAAATCGCGGTCGGCAATACCATAATAGGGAAAGAGATAGGTGAAGCGTCGAAGCGCATTGCGATCCGCCTCAAACCAGCGCTCCGGCGCATCATCTGGCAGCGTCACAGGCGTTGCTTCTTGCACAAGCGCCAATACGCGAGAGCGTAGATCAAGTCGCCCCGTGCGTCCGACAAGCGACATATAAGAAGCAAGCCGCATCACAAGGCCCTTCGGCGGATCAAGCTCAATCGTGCGCTCGGTGACCGCTAAGGCCTGATCAAGCTGCCCCATTTTATCATGCCCAATCGCTTGATAGGTGAGCACCTGCACATTGTCGGGGTTGCGCGCCAAATAGCTTTCAAAAATAGCCATAGCATCTGCAGGTCGGTTCACTTCAAGCAACATGGAACCGAGATTTTCAATCGCCGGAATCGAGTCGGGGTTGCCTTGAATAAGCGCCCGATACATGCGCTCGGCTTCTTCATAACGCCGCTGACTCAAACATAAATTGGCGAGCGTAAAAACGGGCAGGGGATTTTTCGGGTTTCGCCGGATGGCTTCGCGTACCATCGCTTCTGACTCGCCAACCCGCTGATCTGCACGCAATGCTGCGCCAAGATCAGCATAATAATCAGCGTTTTCGGGCTTGAGCCTCAGCGCGGTACGATAATACTCAACCGCCTCCGCATAGCGCCGCTGGCGAAACAAAAGGCCCGCCGCAAAAAACCACACGCGGTCATCAAGCGGATGCTCGTTCAAATAGGCAGCAAACGCCGCACTCGCCTCGGCAAACCGTCCGGCGGCGAGATGGGAGTTGGCGAGATCGATTTTTTCATGCATGCAGGGCAGGGTTCCGACGAATAGGCGTTGCCCGATTATTTACGTTAGGGAAGTTAAAAATCCATGGCGCTTTATTTTGCCTTTGGCTTAACCCTCGATCCGGCGCGCATGACGGCGCTTTGCCCCAATGCCAAACGCATCGGCATTGGTCGCTTGCCCCGCCATCGGCTCGTTGTCATGCCCGGTGGGCAGACAAGCATTGCGCGGGATCCGCGCCATGAGGTCATCGGCATCGTGTTTGATGTGCCCTTCGGTGAAATGACGCTGCTCGACCGCCAAGCGGGCAAAGCGCAAAAGCTCAATCAGCCGATTATTCTGCCGGGTGGCGCCAAACGCGCTTTGCTCCATGTGGCGCAAGGGGCGGGGAGTGCGCCATCCCCCGCCGACCGTCAGCTTTTAGCCAAAGCGGCGCGAGCGGGCGGTATGCCTGACGCCTATGTCTATGAGATCGAGCATGGTGAGCCCGCGCCGCGCAAACCCGGCACGCCGCTCTTCAAAGCGCCCGTCACCTCGCTTAACCGCTAATCGGGCCGAAAATCTCGATAAAAGCCGCCTTCAACGCCGCGTCCGCGTCATCCATGGTCACAGGAAGCCCAAGATCGACAAGGCTGGTCACGCCATAGCGCGCCTCGGATATGCCGCAGGGAACAATCCCCGAAAAATGCGACAAATCAGGCTCGACATTCAGACTGATGCCGTGAAACGTCACCCATCGCCGAACCCTTATCCCGATGGCGGCGATTTTATCCTCAAAGCCCGCGCCCTTGTCGGGTCGCTTCACCCAGACGCCGACACGGTCCTCTCGCCGCTCTCCGGTGATGTTAAACGCATCGAGGCTCGCAATCACCCAAGCCTCAAGGGCCATCACGAAGCGGCGGACATCTTGCCCACGTTTCGTCAGATCCAACATCACATAGGCCACCCTTTGGCCCTGCCCATGGTAGGTAAATTGCCCGCCACGCCCCGTTTGATGCACCGGAAAGCGCGCCTCGTTCAGATCCGCCTCATCGGCTGACGTTCCCGCCGTATAGATCGGCGGGTGCTCCACAAGCCAGATCAGCTCTGATGCTTCCCCCTTGGCGATGGCCTCAGCACGCCTCTCCATCAGGGCAACCGCCTCAGGATAATCGACACGCTTTGTCGCCACCAACCACTCGACCGGAGCCCGATCGGCGCGCACAAGAGACGGTAGGGAGGAGGAAAGACTG
>JAPJMW010000078.1 GCA_026461505.1 Beijerinckiaceae bacterium | reverse complement strand
GAGCGAAGCAACCCAGCTGATGATGGTTGGATGAGCGGCATCTTTCCGCATTTGTACCACAATGTAACGATGTGCGAACCGCTATTTTGTGGCTGATCCGCTACCATCAGCTGGGTTGCTTCGCGTTCGCTCGCAATGACGGTTGGGGGTAATGGCGCTTTGGTACCTGTTACTTGTTACAGGTCACGGCATGAGGTTATTCGCGGCATCGTGGGGCATGCGGGAGCCTGCGGTTTATATTATGGCAAATAAGCGGAATGGGACGCTTTATACTGGCGTAACCTCAGATATTGGCCGTCGCGCGTTGGAGCATCGCGAGGGGCTGATGCCCGGATTTACCAAGCGATATGGATGCAAGCTGCTGGTTTGGTATGAGTTTTATGAGCTCATGACCGATGCGATTGATCGCGAGAAGCAAATTAAAGGGGGCTCGCGGAAGGATAAATTGCGGTTGATTGAGGAGCTTAATCCCGAGTGGAAGGATTTGTTTGAAACGTTGGCTTAATTTCACCCGTCATTACGAGCGAACGCGAAGCAACCCAGCTAGCGGTTAGTTTTTAAGTGCGGTGTAAAAATGGCACCTTTTCTTTCTCCATCAGCTGGGTTGCTTCGCGTTCGCTCGCAATGACGATAAAAAAATGGCCGGGAGTTAACCCGGCCATTTTTCAGTTTAAGTGTTTAGACGTTCGATCACGAGCAACCCGTGGTGCTGCCGCATGTGTCGCACTTCAAGCATGTCCCATTCCGCACCAGCGTGAAGTTGGCGCATTCTGGGCAGCTTTCGCCGACATAGCCCTTCATCTTGGCTTCGGCGCGCTTGTCCATGCCACCGCTTTGCTTGGCGGATCCGGCATTCGTGCCGGCTGCTGCAAAAGTGAGGTTGGCGAGCGCTGCTTCGCCTACCGTCAGCGTTTGTGGGATCACGCCCAATTGCTGCTCCAACTCGCTTTTGAGCGCATTGGCACCAATCGATTGCGGGGCCGACATCGTGGTGGTGTTGCCACCCTGCATCACGGCGAAGCGATCAGCCTTTGAGCGGACAAGACCGCGCGAGACTTGGCTCGGGATGAAGCCTGCTGGCGCCTTGCTCTCGTCCTCGCCCTTGCCGAGATCATTGCCGAGGGTTTCTGGCGAAACATGGGCGAGATCGGAGCGGCCGAGATAGGAGATGGCCAATTCGCGGAAGACGTAATCGAGAACGGACGTCGCGCTCTTGATCGCATCATTGCCCTGCACGAAGCCCGCAGGTTCAAAGCGGGTGAAGGTGAAGGCTTCGACATATTCTTCCAATGGCACGCCATATTGGAGGCCGAGCGAGATCGCGATGGCGAAATTGTTCATCAGCGAGCGGAAGGCCGCGCCTTCTTTGTGCATGTCGATGAAGATTTCACCGATGCGGCCATCTTCATATTCGCCCGTCCGGAGATAGACCTTGTGGCCACCGACAACGGCTTTCTGGGTGTAGCCCTTACGACGATCTGGCAATTTATCGCGATCACGGATGCGCTCGATACGCTCAACGATGCGCTCGACGATCTTTTCTGCGGTGACAGCGGCGCGAGCCGCTGCTGGTTGGGCGATGAGCGCTTCAACCGCATCATCCATCTCTTCATCATCATCTGAAATCAGCTGCGAGTTCAGAGGTTGCGAGAGCTTTGAGCCATCGCGATAGAGCGCATTGGCCTTCAGAGCGAGCTTCCAGGAGAGGAGATAGGCCGATTTGCAATCCTCAACGGTTGCGTCATTCGGCATATTGATCGTCTTCGAAATCGCACCCGAGATAAAAGGCTGAGCTGCCGCCATCATGCGGATATGGCTTTCGACCGAGAGATAGCGCTTGCCGATGCGGCCGCAAGGATTGGCGCAATCGAACACCGCGTAATGCTCAAGCTTCAAGTGAGGCGCGCCTTCCAGCGTCATCGCACCGCAGACATGGATATTGGCGGCTTCGATATCAGCCTTCGAGAAGCCCAAGAAAGGCAGGAGTTCGAAGGATGGATCTTCAAGCTTCTCGGCAGGCACTTTGAGGGCGCCCGTGAGGAAGCCAGCATCGAGCGTCCATTTATTGAAGACGAATTTGATGTCGAAGGCGGAGCCGAGGCTCTTTTCGACCTTTTCAATCGTCGCGTCATCAAAGCCCTTGGCGCGAAGCGTCGTGTGGTTGATGCCGGGTGCTTGAGCGAGCGAGCCGTGGCCAATCGCATAGGCTTCGATCTCGGCGATCTCGTTTTCACGATAGCCCAGAGTGCGGAGCGCTTCTGGCACGGCCTGGTTGATGATCTTGAAGTAACCGCCACCGGCGAGTTTCTTGAACTTTACAAGCGCGAAATCAGGCTCGATGCCGGTCGTGTCGCAATCCATCACAAGACCAATTGTGCCAGTTGGCGCAATGACGGTGGCTTGTGCGTTACGGAAGCCGTGCTTTTCGCCGAGCTTCAACGCCTTATCCCATGCGGCTTTCGCGTGGGTGACGAGGCGGGTGTCCTTGACCGATGCGTGATCCAACGGAACCGGATTGACGCTCAAGCCTTCATAACCCTGCGCTTCGCCGTAAGCGGCGCGGCGGTGGTTGCGGATGACGCGGAGCATGTGCTGCGCGTTATTCTTGTAGCCAGGGAATGGGCCTAACTCGCCTGCCATTTCGGCAGAAGTCGCATAGGACACGCCCGTCATGATCGCGGTGAGCGCGCCGCAGATTGCGCGGCCTTCTTCCGAGTCATACGGAATGCCGTTGGTCATCAGCAAGCCGCCAATATTGGCAAAGCCTAGACCCAGCGTGCGGTAGCGATAAGAGAGCTCAGCGATTTCCTTGGAGGGGAACTGAGCCATTAGCACCGAGACTTCGAGCACGATGGTCCAGAGACGAACAGCATGCTCGTAAGCCGCGATGTTGAACGTGCCGTCGCTATCCCGGAACTGAAGCAGGTTCAGCGAGGCGAGGTTACACGCGGTGTCGTCAAGGAACATATATTCCGAGCAGGGATTGGATGCGCGGATCGGGCCGGAGGCCGGGCAGGTGTGCCAATCATTCATCGTCGAGTTGAAGTGCAGGCCCGGATCAGCCGATGCCCATGCGGCGTAACCGATCTGCTCCCACAAATCGCGGGCCTTCAGGGTCTTATAGACCTTACCATCGGTGCGCTTGATCAGGTTCCAGTCGGAATCGCTTTCAACGGCCCGTAGGAACTCGTCTTTCAAGGAGACGGAGTTGTTGGAGTTCTGGCCAGCAACCGTCAGATAGGCTTCCGAATCCCAGTCGGTATCATAGACGGGGAAATCGATTTCCTTATAGCCCTGCTTGGCGAACTGGATGACGCGCTTGATGTAGTTATCTGGCACCTGAACGCGGCGGGCCATTTTGATCTCGCGCTTAAGCGCAGGGTTCTTCTCCGGATCAAAGCAGCTTTCGTCTGGACCATCGCAATTGATGCAGGCCTTCATAACGGCTTTGAGGTGCTTGGAGACGAGCTTGGAGCCGGTCACAAGTGCGGCAACCTTCTGCTCTTCCTTCACCTTCCAATCGATATAGGCTTCGATATCCGGATGGTCTACGTCAACGACAACCATCTTGGCCGCGCGACGTGTCGTGCCGCCCGACTTGATCGCGCCCGCTGCCCGGTCGCCGATCTTGAGGAAGGACATCAGGCCCGAGGATTTGCCGCCGCCAGCGAGCTTTTCGCCTTCGCCGCGCAACATCGAGAAGTTCGAGCCGGTACCCGAGCCATACTTGAAGAGACGGGCTTCGCGGACCCAGAGGTCCATAATGCCACCCTCGTTCACAAGATCATCAGCAACGCCCTGAATGAAGCAGGCATGCGGCTGCGGATGCTCGTAAGAGGACTTCGACTTCGTCAGCTTGCCGGTTTTGAAATCGACATAGTGATGGCCCTGTGACGGCCCATCAATGCCATAAGCCCAGTGCAGACCCGTGTTGAACCATTGTGGCGAGTTCGGCGCGACCATCTGGCGGGCGAGCATATAGCGCTGCTCGTCGAAGAATGTCTGCGCATCGTCCTCGGACTTGAAATAGCCGCCCTTCCAGCCCCAATAGGTCCAGCAGCCGGCAAGGCGATCAAACACCTGCTTGGCGCTCATCTCCGAGCCGAAACGCTCGTTCTCGGGCAGTTTAGCAAGCTTGGCCTCATCGGGAACCGAGCGCCACAGGAAGGAAGGAACATCGTTTTCCTCAACCTTCTTCAAATGCTTAGGAACGCCAGCTTTACGGAAATATTTCTGCGCCAAAACGTCAGCGGCTACCTGGCTGAAGGCTTCCGGCACATCGATGTTTTCGAGACGAAACACGATCGAGCCGTCCGGATTGCGAATTTCGCTCGTGGCCGACTTAAAAGCTATCCCGGAATAGGGAGAAACGCCGGCATTCGTGAAAAAACGCTCAATCCGCATGATACAACCACCCTCAAAAAATACAGGCCACTGCCTGCGGAGCCGAAACCCGGCTCCAAGTCCGCAAAAAAACTGTTTTCCGTGTCTCCCGATTCCCTCGTCACACTCAAGAGGCGAGGGTCAGCAGATCCTTATGCCGATGAATTGCTTCATCGGGTCTTGGCCCCTTTATGGGCAACGCGAACCGGTTATACCTGATCCGCCGGCACGCCCTGATAACGGGATTTGCGCTCTCGGCCCCAGCGGATCTTTCCGCGTCGGACCACACAGTGCAATGGATTCGGACCCTAAAACTGACCCCTCATCCCGTCAAGGTCTCAATCAACAATTAGCGTCTAGATTTTGACGTATGACTATATGTTGTGGGTAAATGTAAATAATT
>JAPJMW010000077.1 GCA_026461505.1 Beijerinckiaceae bacterium | reverse complement strand
GGCCATAGCCAAGCATGTCGCGGGGATAATCGGTCGTCATATGAGCCTCCTTAATGCAATTCGGCTCAAGAAAACCCGACTATCCCTGGCAAGGCAAGCTTGATGACGAGACCAACACCCGTTGTTACCAAGAGTGTAAGGCCGAGCCCTTGATGCAAGACCAGCAAAAGCACAAAGGCCAGTAGCGACAATACCAGCGCGTCCGGCCGGATCGAGGAGAAGATAACCGATGGCATTTGGATAAACCCCAAGGTCATTTCGCCGACATCAGCGAACAAAACATGGAGCCCAAACCAAAAGACAACCCATGCCACCACCCCAACGACAATGGCGGTAATCGCGGTCAGCGAAGCTGAAAGCCGCCTATTGGATCTGTGCCGCTCGAGATAGGGCGCAAACGAAAAGATCCAAAGGAAGGATGGCACAAAGGTCATCCATGTCGTGAGCAATGCGCCCAATATCCCCGCGACGACGGGATTGAGAAGGCCGGGCGCGCGCATGGCGGCAAGCAAGCCAACGAATTGTGTCACCAAGATCGTCGGGCCCGGCGTTGTTTCAGCCAATCCGAGGCCATCCACCATTTCATGGGGCTGAAGCCAGCCCTTGCTTTCAACGGCTGCTTGCGCGAGCCAAGCGAGCAGCGCATAGGCCCCGCCAAAGGTGACAGTGGCCAATTTGGCAAAGAATAAGCCAATATCGACGAGGCGATGATCGGAACCAAGGATCAGCGCAACAAGGGCTAAGGGCGCAAACCAGATCGTCAGCCATACGAAGATCGTGCTAACCGTGCGCAGGCTCTGACCCGATGGGATAACGTCTTCTGCTTTCGGCGGAATGGCGAGCGCAAAGGCCTGCGGTACAAAAGGGCTGATGCCATAGGCTAAAGCAGCAACACCGAGGACGAGCGCCGGAAACGGTACGCCGAGCAACCCGATCGCAATAAAAGAAGCAACGGACAAGCCGACCATGGCGCGCGTCTTAAAGGCACGCTTGGCGATTCGCATGACCGCCTCGACCACCACCGCCAGCACCGCCGCTTTGAGCCCAAAAAATAAAGCTGAAACAAACGGAACATGGCCAAGCAAGGCATAAACCAAACACAGCCCTAACATCACAATGGCACCCGGCAGAACAAACAACGTGCCTGCCGCCAGCCCCCCTTTAACGCCATGCAAACGCCAGCCAATATAGGTCGCGAGCTGTTGGGCTTCAGGGCCCGGAAGCAACATGCAAAAATTCAAGGCGTGCAAAAATGTCGTCTCGTCGATCCATTTACGCTCGTCCACAACGCTTTTATGGAGCATCGCGATTTGGGCTGGAGCGCCCCCAAATGACAGGCAGCCAATACGCAACCAAAGCCGAATGGCTTCAACAAACGATATCTCAGTTTTCGACTCGACCATGATTCGCAGCCCATCTTGCACGCACCGATCTATCCTGTAGCCGTGACAGAGATGCAACGGAGATCAGCTTACCCAGAGGTCGCAGTGCAAGTGATTAGGCGTTATTATTCGTAAACCTCAGCAAGAAATTATAACAATGACGTCTAAACTGTTACCTTCTGACCACGGTCCTTCCGAGTTAGCCCGCCAGCGCCTTATGGGAATTGCGCTGATAGCAGGATCCTTCTTTTTATTTTCGCTACTCGATACATCCGCCAAATGGCTGAATCATATTATTCCGACTATGGAAACCGTATGGTCACGCTATGTGTTCAGTGTCGTCTTTGTGATGATCGTTATCAATCCCCGCACAAAGCCAGGGGTATTAAAAACAAAGAAACCCGGCCTACAGGCCATTCGATCACTGTTTCTCTTTACGTCAACGCTGCTCAATTTTATTGCTGTGAACTATCTACAGCTGTCGCAAACGATCTCTATCGCCTTTGCAACACCTTTATTAATAGCCCTACTTTCGGGCCCACTGCTGGGCGAGCGAATTAGCCGTGACCGCTTGATCGCCATCATCGTTGGATTTTTGGGCGTGCTGGTTGTCGCGCGTCCGGGTTTTGGCGGTATTCACCCCGTAGCCATTCTCTCTGTTTGCGGCGTGTTTTGCTATGCGATGTACGCCATCATGACGCGGCATCTTGCGGCGCATGATTCAACGGAGACAACTCTTGTTTACTCAGGCACCGTTGGTGCCATTTTGTTAACGCCAGTGCTCCCATGGTTTTGGCAAAATCCGCCCGATCTTTTCACGGCGATGACAATGGTGGCCCTTGGTGCATACGCCGCTTTGGGCCATTTTGCGCTGATCAAGGCGCATCGATTTGCACCTGCCTATATTCTTTCGCCCTTCATCTACACCCAACTTCTTTGGATGGTGATTTTAGGGTATTTTATCTTTGGAGATGTACCTGATGGCTTTACGCTTTTGGGTGGCATGATTGTGATTGGTTCGGGGCTATATCTTTTAGCCCGCGAACGCAAACGGCAGGGAATTACCCCTGCCGCTGCTGACTAAATCTTTTTTGCAATCACTTCTTTTCGAGTGACGTTCCGTTTGCTTCCGCAATCACATCGGCGAGCATTGGTACGAAATCATTCGCGCGCCCACCGTTAATTGCAACGGCATAAGCGTTCTTAACTGCATTACCGAGCGGATTAGCGATGCCTGCATCATCCGCCATTGATTCAAGATACCGCATATCCTTGAACGCATTGCCAAGGGTAAATTTATGCGCATCACGATCGCGCTCTAGCGTATATTTCATGAAGGTCTGATAGAAGCCGCAATCCATACGGCCACCGCGAATGACGCTATCAAAACGATCCGGCGTAATCCCAACGTTCTGCGCCAATACCATCGCCTCGGAATAAAGCGCGGCATAGCCAAGCGAGAGGAAATTATTGATCAATTTCATCTTATGGCCATCACCTGGTCCACCAATATGAACAGCGCGACCGGACCATGTTGCTAACACAGGCTTCAAACGCTCAAACACGGCGTCCGTTGCACCAACCATCGTATCGAGCGTGCCTTCCCATGCCTCTTTTGGTGTGCGGCCAAGAGGGGCATCAACAAGCGTAATGCCATGGGCTTCGCATTCTTTGAACAACGCCATGGTTGATGTCGGATCAGATGTTGAGCAATCAACGATCAGCGCACCCTTTGGCAAATTGGCAACGAGGCCATCCGGCCCACGCAATACCGCTTCAACTTCTTTCGAGCCTGTTACACACAGGAAGACGATGGTAGAGGCTTCAGCGAGCGCCTTGACGCTCTTGGCTTCTTTTGCACCACGCGTAATCAGATCCTCAATCGGGGCACGGTTGCGATGTCCGATCACGGTAAGAGGATAGCCTTTTTCAACGATATTCTTCGCCATTCCGTGGCCCATAAAGCCCACGCCGATAAAACCGATTGTTTCCTGAGTCATTTTATGTCCTTCCCTGATTATTTTTTTAGTCCGGCGATATGCCGATAGGCTTCGACGACTTGGCTATCGTCTTTTGATCCGAGTCCCATGGCGGATGCCGCGAGAAACATTTGTAAGGCTGCTGAAGCGATCGGCAGCGGCGTCTTTGAAAACCTGCCCGCATCAACGACAATGCCGAGGTCTTTAACGAAAATATCAACCGCGCTTGCGACAATCGGCTCTTCCTCGAACATGCGCGGGCCGCGATTGTTGAGCATCCAACTTGCCGCGGCTGAGCCGCCCAGAATCTCCAGCGCTAGCTTGCCATCAATTCCCGCTTTCTCCGCCAAAGCTACAGCTTCGGCTGCAACCGCAATGTGAACCCCACACAGCAATTGGTTGACGGTTTTTACCGCCGCGCCTTGGCCTGGTTCTTCACCGACATGAAACAGCTTATCGCCCAGGGTGGAAAGTACAGGATGAAGTTTATCGAAAACCGGCTTAGGTGCCGACGCCATAATGGTGAGCGTACCACCCTTGGCACCAATAATGCCGCCAGAGACAGGCGCATCGATGATGTGGCGCCCCGTCGCAGCGATGCGGGCGGCGATCGACTTGACCGATGAGGGAGCGCAGGTGGCCATAAGAATGACGGTTCCGGCCTGAGCCATTGCATCGAGCGCGCCTGCATCGAAAAGTACGCTTTCGGCTTGCACTGCATTAACAACCATAACGATCAAGACATCAGCGTTGGCTGCCGCCTGAGCAGCTGTAGCAGCCCCTTTGCCGCCGAGCGCCTCGAAAACACTCACACTTTCGGACCGAACATCAAAGCCTGTGACAGAATACTGCTTTTTTATAAGGTTTTCCGCCATTGGCATGCCCATGGCGCCGAGTCCTACAAACCCAATCTTCATTACTAACCTACCCCCCAGCTTTATATTTTTGTCAGAAAGATCATCGCACGCGTTGCGCGGAAATCAAGAAAAGGTCATACCCGTTTTACGCAACCCACCCGGTCATTTACAAGCGTGTGTCGTAAATATTGAGAAGGAAACCCTATGTCGGCGAATGAAATTCTAATGCCAAAGCCAATGATGCCGTTGATCATGGATGGATTAAAAGCGACAGGCCGCCTTCATTGCCTTTGGGAAAAAACTGAACCTGAAGCCTTTATC
>JAPJMW010000076.1 GCA_026461505.1 Beijerinckiaceae bacterium | reverse complement strand
GCAACGATACGAAGATCGCAGGCTGAGAGCTGTTCATAATTGCAAGCGCATCAGGAGAAAAATCGAGAGTTACGCTTTTTGGATCGTCTGCAATCTCATGCAGGCGGAGTGCTTCAACGGTTGTTCTGCCGAGATTATCCCACATGCGGGTGAGGAGTAGCTGGCGATCCGTGGAACTCAAGATTGGCAGAGCGGCCTTAAGGTTCCTGATGGCCCTCTGATGTCGCCTCAGGCGTGGCGCTAAAAGCCGCCAGAAAAAGGCCGATAACGAGGCTGCCTGCGGGATGGATAAGCGCCCAAATACCCACCGAATTACACAAAACCCAGCATATTCGAGCCTATGCGACAGGGTAGGCCTTAATCGACCAGTTTGATTATCGCGCTCATTCGTCATTTAGCGTGAACATTGGGGCGCGTGTCGATCGCTCGCCCTGTTATGGTTTGAAAAATAATACGCAGATCAAGGACGATGGAACGGTCACGGACATAGGCCCCGTCGACTTTTGCCAATTCTAAGGGGTTAGACATATCCAGTCCCTGGATCTGCGCCAGACCTGTAATGCCGGGACGGACCGTATAGACGTTTTCAGCTTGGCGGGCGGCAATCAACTCCATCTGACTCGGCAAACAGGGGCGGGGGCCGACAAGGCTCATATCGCCAGCGATGACGTTCATAAGCTGAGGAATTTCATCGAGGCGAAGCTTCCGTAAGATGCGGCCAATGCTAGTCACCGATTGAGCCTCAACCAAATGGGTGCCGACCTCTATTGTGCCTAGCTGCATGGTGCGGATTTTGTAAATAGTAAAGGGCTTTTGACCCCTGCCAACTCGAATTTGTTTGAATAATGCATGCCCGGGCGAGGTGGCACGTACTAAAAAAACGATAACCACTGCTATCGGAGAAAGTATAAACATACCAAGAAGGGCTAGACTTAATTCGAGAATGCGCGGCATCACGATTTCATTTCCGAAGGAATATTTAATTTGAATTTTGCTCGTTAACTATTTTATCTACTGGTCAGACCGCTATCCAAGTTAACGGATGACTAAAACATAGTTGAGCAGTCGTTCGACCGATCGCAGGAATCCCAAATACATAGTGGATAAAATGTACACCACGATATTGAATTTTTTGCAGTTATAATCAATCGGAATGTTCAGGTATCTAGTTTGGTAATGTTGATAATATGCTGTCTGTGAGGACTTTCTGAAAGATGTAGATGGATCCTCCAGCACTAAAGTGACCATAATCAACCGCCATCAAGTCATCTGGAATATCATTGCCCTTTAACCTACGACATCCTTCCGAATTGCATAGTTCATCTAACATGGAAACGTAGTGTACCTTTTCATCCCATTGAACGAGTTTTAATTCGTCATCGATCTTAAAAATATCTAAATTTAGGCCATTCATTGAAAACGTGGCGGGCTTTACTCCCGACTGAACTTCTCTCGCCAGCACTTCTTTCAGGCTTGGCTTCCAGATTGGTACTTGGCCCACAATGACGACCGACTTGATGCCGGCCTTTATAAGTTCTGCCGAATTATGGCGAACTCCATCAAGATATTTTGGATAGTACCAGTCATTTTCATATTGATATTGTAAGAAATAGCTACCAACCAATACAATATCCGGATGAAGCTGTCGAAGCGCTTTGAAGACAAATTGGTTATATGCGCGGCATCTTTCGGTGCCAGACCGCCCATTACGGACCAATACATTTTCAATTAATGGAACACAATAAAATGTATCAAATTTTACAATATTAAACCGATCGCCCAATTCACTTTTTAAGCCGGTAAATAAATGGCTCGCGTGAGAATCGCCAACGAGTGCTATCGTCGGCTTATATGTATCCCTTACAGTAAAGCACGGTTTGTCTTGATAAAATTTTATAATATTCGCTGCATGAAAATTAAAGTCATCGACAACTGAGCGGAAATTATAGAAGCAATCTACACTTGCTTCCTGGGATGTTTTCGAGGGCTTCTGCGTGACTGGTTTTGCTGAGTTTGGAAAATCCAGTATACGTGCAACGTCAGGTGCGAAGCGACTAGGAATTCCCGCAAAGTCGTGCGTTATAACGCCTAGTAATCCCATTCCAACCAAGCCGGCAAATAAGGTAACTGACGTAAGTTTGCGATGGTTGGCATAGGCGTTGTTAATCGGTAATTCGATCAATTGGTTTGTTGCAATTGCAAGCAGCATGGCTCCCAATATTAACGATAAACTTATGACATTGCTAAATTCACTTCCCATCTCTAGGTGCGCAAATGCGAGCAACGGCCAATGCCATAAATATAGCGGATAAGAAATTTCACCAACATACCGCGCTAGTTTATTACCCAAAAATCTTGAGCTAAAGGTGCTATTTGGGACTGCTAATATGATAGCGGTACCCAAAGTAGGAATTGTCGCCCGCCAACCCGGAAATAATTGGTTTTCATTAATAAATAAAGCGCTACAAAAAAGTAAAACTAATCCAATAAGCGACCATGCCAATGTAATTGATCGCGATGAGACCCTTCCTAAATTTGGCGCATTAATTTCCCGCCACGCGACTATTCCACCAAGCAACAATTCCCAGGCTCTGCTCCAAGGCAAATAATAAGCAGCTGTTGGATTAATTGAGGTTTTATAAACGCAATATGAAAGCGATGATAATGTTACGAGCATCAATACCGGAAAGTGGCGACGATTAAATTTGACTATTCCAGCGAGTAAAATTGGCCAAAAGATATAAAACTGTTCCTCAATACTAAGAGACCATAGATGGAGTAAGGGCTTTAATTGTGAAGCAACATCGAAATAGTCACCATCGCCCACAAGCATGAAATTAAGATAAAAGAAGGATGAGATATTTTGGAAGCGCCCTAAGTCTCGAAAATGAGAAGGGAAAAGGCGGAACCAGCCATAAACCCAAACCGCCGCAAGAACGATAATGAGTGCGGGTAAAATCCGTTTGATGCGGCGCGTGTAAAAATCGACGATTGAAAATTTATTTAAATTTAAGTCAGTAAGAATTATTCGCGTAATCAAATATCCTGATATTACAAAGAAGACGTCGACCCCGATAAACCCCCCAGGTATTAAGGCTGGAAAGGCGTGATATAGTACTACACTTATCACTGCGAAAGCACGAAGACCTGCTATTTCTGGTCTATAATTTGTATGGATCATTTTGTGCATTATTACCGATTTATCCTAAACATATATTTTTACATTTTTTCGATTTTATCATGCGAGCTAGATTCACATTCGAAGTGCAACTTCCTGTAACCTGTTGGGGTGGCTGAGATTGCGTTAAGCTCTCGGCTCCCTTGACGTGGCAGTCGAAAAAGCACGATGACTTACCACAATCTCAGCCGAGAAAAACGATATCAGATTTCCGCATTGTTAAAAGAGGGGCTGACGCGATCCCAGATTGCTGCGAACCTGAAGCGTAGTAAGTCAACAGTCAGTCGGGAGATTATCCGCAATTCAGGCTTTCGAGGCTATTTTCCCAGACAGGCTTGTCTTTAAGCAGATGATCTATCCATAAATTGCCGCATCGCTTGCCAAATCGATCCATCTGATTGGCTATGGGTGAACATCTATCTGGAGAACCAGTGGAGCCCCGAACAGATTGCTGCTGAATTGTCCATGAGCCACGAGACTATCTACCGTCATATCTATGTGGATAAATCTTTCGGTGGCACCCTTTATAGGAATCTTAGTTACCAGAGAAGGCGGCGCAACCGATATGCAGACGGAAGGGACAGACGAGGACAAATCAATGGTCGCGGAGGCATTTCAGAGCGTCCAGCCCATATCGAAGGGCGTTGCCAGATCGGACATTGGGAGGGCGATACGCTGATTGGCTAAAGCCACAAACAGTCGATTATATCTCTCGTTGAACGCAAGAGCCGCTATGCTGTTCTGGCGAAGGTCCAAAAGAACCTGGAATATCTTGTATCAAACGCCATCATTGATCGCCTGAAGCCGATTAAAAATTCCATCAGAACCCTGATCTATGATAAAGGAAACAGGTTCGCTGTTCACGCCACGATCGAAAATGCTCTTGGATCAATCTCCTACTTCACCGATCCCTATTCAAGTTTGCAGCGCGGATCGAATGAAAACCTGAACGGACTTATCCATCATTACATTCCGAAATCGCGCCTGCTATTAACGGTCAGTGATGCTTGGAATTGCCAAAATCGAAAGTCTACTCAATAATCAATCAAGAAAATGTTTCGGTTACAGTGCTCTTCACCAGGTTTTTGCCCAATCAATCAGCCACGTTGCACTTCGTGCGTGAATCCAAAAAATACATTGCAAAAAAATTTAATTAATCGTCGGCACTACATAATTTGATTATATTTATTGTATGTGATCGATTTTAAGCGAAAATAATCAAACAAACTGTTTAATAGAAAGTGTATTGACGCAGGTTTGAATTTTTATTAATATAACACCGTTTTTAATTTGATCGATTAGTGATGTGAGTATCATGAAAAAAACATTAGTGTTGATTTTTTTATTAGCAATAGCAG
>JAPJMW010000075.1 GCA_026461505.1 Beijerinckiaceae bacterium | reverse complement strand
TACCCGTCTGTCCGACCTGCCAATCATTCGGTGCATAGCCCGCATCCACCGCTGCACGCGAGGCACCCATGGCTGCGTTCAAACGATTAGCAACGGGTTCGATATAGGTCTTGAAATTTTCCGAATTGGCCATCGCGCGACCGCCTGAAACAATGATCTTGGCCGAGGTTAATTCAGGCCGATCAAGTTTGGCGAGGCTTTCACCCTTAAAGCTCGAAATGCCCGGATTGGCAGCAGCAGACGCCGCCTCAACCGGAGCCGATCCACCTTCTTCAACAGACGCGAAAGAAGCCGTGCGGATCGTCAGCACTTTAATCGGATCAGAGGATTGCACCGTCTGCAATGCGTTGCCTGCATAAATCGGACGTTCAAACGTATCAGCCGAAATCACCCGGATCACGTCAGAAATCTGCATGACATCCAAAAGTGCCGCTGCGCGTGGCATAATGTTTTTGCCCGAACTTGTGGAGGCAGAAACAATCGCAGAATAACCGGAGGCCAGCGATACAATGAGCGCGGCAACAGGCTCGGCCATCTGATTGGCATAGGCCGCATCGTCAGCCAGCAAAACCTTGGCAACGCCATTCAGTTTGGCAGCAGCATCAGCGGCGGCCTTTGCATTGTGACCTGCCACCAGCACATGCACGGGCGCACCAAGCGCTAGTGCGGCTGTAAGTGCCTTGGCGGTCGTGTCCTTGACCGATTGATGATCGTGATCGGCGAGAAGAAGCGTAGCCATCAGAATACTCCTGCTTCGGTCTTGAGCTTTGAAACGAGTTCGGCAACAGAGCCAACTTTCACACCCGCCTTGCGGCCCGGAGGCTCGGCGGTGGTTACCACTTTCAAGCGGGGCGTGATATCAACGCCGTAATCGGCAGGCGTCTTTTCATCGATTGGCTTTTTCTTAGCCTTCATAATATTCGGCAGTGAAGCGTAACGTGGCTCATTCAACCGAAGATCCGTCGTCACAATGGCGGGCGATTTCAACTCAACCGTTTGCAAGCCGCCATCGACTTCGCGCGTCACGGTAATCATGCCATCGCCGATTTCGATTTTGGAGGCGAAGGTTCCTTGCGGCCAACCCAAAAGGGCGGCCAACATTTGGCCCGTCGCATTTGCGTCATCGTCAATGGCCTGCTTGCCGAGGATCATCAGACCCGGACCTTCGGCCTCCGCAACACCCTTCAAAATCTTGGCAACGGCGAGAGGCTCAACAACCTCGTCAACCTTAACCAGAATGCCGCGATCCGCACCCATGGCCAACCCGGTCCGGAGCGTTTCAGCGGCACCCGCAGGTCCAATCGACACCACGATCACCTCATCCGCCTTGCCTGCTTCCTTGATACGAAGCGCTTCTTCGACGGCGATTTCGTCGAAGGGGTTCATGGACATTTTCACATTGGCAAGATCAACGCCCGAGCCGTCCGGCTTCACGCGGATTTTCACATTGTAATCGACGACCCGTTTAACCGGCACAATTATCTTCATCATCATCATCCTAAAGAGCCGAGCGAGAACCTTCGTTAAGATCCAAACCGAGACACCGTCTCAGGCTTTGCGATCTTCGCACAAGACGCGGCGACCTAATAACCGATGGCGCATATTGTCAACGCTTTGTGCGTCAAACAATAGACCAAGCGCGACGATGTTTGTCGGAAATTGGATACCGATGTTTATCGGTTCTGGCCGGGCACCCAAAGCACGTCGCCCTCACCCCGCCGATTAACATAGCGCGAGGCGACGAACAGGAAGTCCGAGAGGCGGTTAATATAGTGCAGAGCAGGCTCGCTCACCGTCTCGTCCGGCAGGCTGGCCAATTCCACCATCAAGCGCTCAGCACGGCGGGAAACGGTGCGGGACAGGTGCAAAGCGGCGGCCGACGGTGCGCCGCCCGGTAAAACAAAGGAACGGAGCGGTTTCAGTTCCTTGTTGAGCGTGTCAATTTCAGCCTCAATGCGCTCGACCTGCGACGCAATAATGCGCAACGGCTCCCACGCTAATTTTTCACCCGTCTCAGGGGTACAAAGATCGGCGCCAAGATCAAACAAATCATTCTGAATACGGCCAAGCATCGCATCAACAAGCGGTTCGCTGGTGCTCGTGTGAAGGCGGGCCATTCCGATCGTCGAATTGGTTTCATCCACCGTCCCATAGGCTGCGACGCGCAAATCATATTTCGGGCGACGGGCCCCTGTTCCAAGAGCCGTCGTGCCGTCATCACCGGTGCGGGTGTAAATTCGATTTAAAACGACCATTTCAACCCGCTCTTTTTCCCGACCCGCAAACAGGGTGAGTCATGACAACAACACTTTGTTGAGAAGCCTACGCTGCCGCGCAGTGAAAGGATCAGAAATTATAGCCGAACCGAAGACCGAAATTGGTAATGCCGTTGTTCGGCGCGCAAAGATTGGCATTCGACATATGTTCAGCAACGGCCATCACCGAAGCCTGTTTGGAGAACCGAAAACCGATTCCAAACGCCTCACGGAACAAAGCCGTGCAGCCAAGTTCGGCGCGTCCGGTATCATCCGGCGATGTTGTCTTGCCATTATTCACCGAACCGCCGAGATCAGCCTCGATCAACAGATTTCCTGGAAGCTCGACCACACCCGCAAAACCGGCAAAAGCAGCGCTTGTCTTGCCTTGCGTATTCAAGTCGGCACCAATTTGCGGATGCAAAGAAAACCGTTCGGTCAGCGGCGATTTGCCAAGATCAAAAGCGGGCAAGAGAGCATCGATAGCGATATCCGCCGTACCGGCCTCGCGGCCTTGGTAGCCATGATAAAACGTCCCAATCCGGACTTCCGTACCTGAAGCGACCGCCGAACCGGCCCGCGCACCTTCCGATGCCATCAAAGCGGAACCCGCAAGCAATGCGGCGAAAACGGTAGCCCGGCCAAAGTTCGACGAAATCATCATATCAATCCCAAACACTTGCCCTCACACTGAGGCGCTTGAATCCAAAATAGCGGTATTTCCAGAATATGATAGGTCACGTCACGCTATTTTTGAAAACATCATGAACGGCTTTTAAGCCAAATGACGCCCATCGTAATGACGACGGCAAAAAACTGCAAAATCACACGCCAACGCATCAGTTTTTGCGAGAGAGCGGAACTTCCTCCCCGCAGCATATTGAAAAGTCCCAAAACGAGGACAATGGCCACCGCAGCCACCGCAAGTGGCGCCGCCCAATCGACGAGATCATCCATGATAAAACCCAGTAAGCGCCTAAATTACGTGCGGGTTCGATCCAAAATCTCGAACGCGCTTACCGTAACATAGACGTAAAAACTCTTGAGCGCATCGTTAGCAAAGACAAATCGGTCGATTTTGCCAGAAAATTTTACGGTATACCCATTAAACATAGTCTCAGTTAAGGCGTCCGCCGGCAAAGCGAGATGGAAGACGCTACCACGCATGCCGTCGAGATTGATGCATTCAAAGCTGGCGGTGCGCTCCCCCGTGGTCAGCTTGATCTCTTTGGCTTGCAAATTCCACGGCTTACACACCCAATTCTTGACCATTTTGTCAGTCAGGGCGTCGCTGGTTTCCTCCATGAAGGCGGCCAAAGCCTTGCCTGTCTTGACCGCAAGCGGATCGTTCTGATGGGCCACAGCATCCTGCCAGAGCGCATAATATTGTTCGTCCAAGACCTTTTGGTCATTCGGCTTGGCGATTGTTTGCGGGAAACAGGCACATAGAACCGTCGAAACAAACGCCAAAACCATCCATTTTTGGCAATCGAGCGAACGATTTAACGCATTTTTTAGCATTGGAACCAACATTGACCGCACCAGACAGGACCTTGCCCATGATGACCTACTGCAAAAGCCCTGCCAATTCTTAAACCTGAAGATAAACAAAAACAGGGACTGGAAATCCGTAACAGCCCCCGCTATAGAGAACCCGCGTTGCCCCTGTGGCGGAACTGGTAGACGCGTCCGACTCAAAATCGGATTCCGCAAGGAGTGCTGGTTCGATTCCGGCCAGGGGCACCACGCTCCGCCCTAACGGGCTACGCGTGGCGCAGCGAGATGGCACGGCAAAGTTAAGCAGCATTCATCGTTATTCACCTGAAATGCTGTTTTATTCACCATTCATCGAATTAGCTTATCCATTCGCCCTTCCTGAATATCGGAACGTGCTCGTTATTCACTCCAACGCCATCGATATCCACCTCATTTGAGCCAATCATCCAGTCGATATGGATGAGACTCTTATTGCCGCCTTGGGCCGCAATTTGCTCTGGCGTCAACGAGGCACCGTCGAGGAAACATTTCGCATAACATTGCCCTAACGCGATGTGGCAGGCGGCGTTTTCATCGAATAACGTATTGAAAAACAACAATCCGCTCTTCGAAATCGGCGAAGAATGCGGCACCAAAGCTACCTCCCCCAACCGCGCAGCGCCTTCATCGGTTTCCAATACCTTTTTAAGCACATCTTCCCCACGCGAAGCCTTGGCCTCAACAATCCGCCCAGCCTCGAACCGAACCGAAATATTGTCGATCAAAGTTCCGTTATAAGACAAAGGCTTAGTGCTCGAAACATGCCCCTCAACCCGATGCGCATGAGGGGTCGTAAACACCTCTTCGGTCGGAATATTAGGGTTGCAGGTAATGCCGTTTTTAGCCGTCGAAGCACCACCGTGCCACTCATGCCCATCCGCCAATCCCACCGTCAAATCGGTGCCCGGACCCTTAAAATGGAGCGCAGAAAAGCGATTCTGGTTCAACCAGGCGGTTTTTTCGTGCAATTTGGCATTATGATCGGCCCAAGCAGCAATCGGATCCTCGCGGTCCACCCGCGACGCCGCAAAAATGGCATCCGCCAATTTCCGGACGGCATTATCCGCCGTTTCATTCGGAAATACGAGCTTTGCCCAAGCCGTTCCCGGCCAGGCGATAATGTTCCAATTGATATCAAAACCCGCGATTTTTTCCAAAGCAGGCTGATAGGCAATGGAATTTGCCTTATTGGCGCGTGAAACCTTGGCCGGATCTTGCGCTGACAGCAGCATCGGGTCGTCACCAACAATGGCAAGACGGGCGGTATTGGCCGAAAAAGCCTTCGCCATGCCTTCATAAAGCCAATTAGCGGCCTTATCGAAGCTCCCATCGGGTGCAAATTGATATCGCGCCAACGTCAGCTGCTCATCCGTAAAAAAGGGCACGACAAGACCAGCACCTGCCTTATAAGCGTGCTCAGCGATACGCCGAACTAACGGAAGCGCTGCAGATGGCGCCGTAATCAGTAAATCCTGCCCCGGCTGAAGCTGAAGTCCAACTTTTACGGCCGTTTCTGCCAATCGATCGAGTTTGACCGGATCGATAAGGGAATTCTCGTTACTCATATTGTTCATCATTTTAATGCCTAAATTATTCCAAATATTATCAATTTAGCGTTCGGTTTCGTCAATTTGGCGCGCCTCATCGGGCAACATAATGGGGATGCCATCCCGTATCGGATAGGCCAACCGTGCGGCGGAACTGATCAGTTCCTGTGTCTTCGCATCATAGCGCAGAACGGATTTTGTTAAGGGGCAGACCAAGAGCTCCAATAGTTTTGGATCAATCGGGTGGTTGGGATTTAAATTCGCGCGCGAAATCGGTTCCATTTCAGTCCTTATTGCAGTGAAGATTCGGAACCGTCGTCCCGACGGGCTAGTTCGATTTCCGTGATCGCGACCAACAGTTCGGCCCGCTTTTTAAGGTCGGACGCCTCAAGAAGCGCCTGTTTTTCGCGTGGACCAAAGGGAGCCATCATGCACAAGGCATTTACAAGGGCTTCGTTTGAGGCCGCCGATATTCCCTTCCAATCAATTTGCAACTGATTGGCTTCAACAAAGTTTTTAAGTGACGAAAGAACGGCAGGGCGATCAACCTCATCTTCACCGGAGCGAGCAATAAAATCGGAAAGAAAGGGGTCAAATGTCACTAAACACTGACGATATGGCGTAACAACGGAGAGTTCTTCCTTCACTTTGAAGCGGGCAACGCCTGTAAGCGAGATCACATACCGATTATCACCAGTTTCCGCGAATTGGGTAATTCTGCCAACGCACCCAACGTCAAACAAGCCGCCAGGTCTCCCGCGCGGGCTTTGATCCACCTCAGGCTGCACCATTCCGATCAACCTCGACGTCTTGAGGGCATCATCGATCATTGCCAGATAACGCGGCTCGAAAATGTTGAGGGGCATCTGACCGCGAGGCAGCAAAAGAGCGCCGGGCAATGGAAATATCGGTACGATGTCAGGTAAATCAGAAGGGCCAGAATAAACAATATTCACTTCTCATCTCCTGAAAATTTTATGGATGTAACGTTTAACGAAATAAGAGGGTCGACAGTTTCCTTCGACCAGATTTTGTCATTTCGTCCATCGGACCCCAAGCTTCAAAAAACTGAAGAAGCTGCACCCGGGCGCCATCTTCTTTCCACGTGCGATCCCGTTTAATGATTTCGATCAAAGAATCTGTCGCTTCTTCGCGCTTTCCGGACGCAGAAAGGGCTAAAGCTAAATCAAATCGCGCTTGGTGATCATTGGGATTAGCAGCGATCGCAGCCTCAAATTCGGCCGTATCGCCCAATGAAGCGGCCTGCTCTGCTAACTCGAGAGCAGCACGCGCCGCGACAATATGGGCATCATTCTCTTTTCCGTCCGGAACAGCCTCAAGATATCCGCGTGCTGCTTCCAGATCAGCGCTCTCAACATAGAGCTTGATTATCCCGGCTAAAGCCTCAAGATTTTCGCTATCTTCAACCAAAACAGCACCATAAGCGTCGATAGCACCCGATAAATCTCCGGATTTTGCCAATTCGGCTGCTGCTTCAAGCATAGCAACGGATCCGTCATCGACGGGGCCAACGAGGCGCTCAATGAAGCCTGAAATTTGTGACTCCGGCAATGCACCCACAAAACCGTCAACCGGCTGGCCCTTGCTGAAGGCTACGACGGCCGGGATCGATTGAATGCCAAGTTGCCCAGCGATCTGCGGGTGATCGTCAATATTCATTTTGACGAGCTTGACCTTGCCTTTTGTGGCCGCAACCACCTTTTCAATAATGGGGCCTAATTGTTTGCAAGGGCCACACCAAGGGGCCCAGAAATCAACTAATACGGGCTGGGACATCGAATCCGACACAACATCTTGTCGAAAACTGGCCGTTGTTACGTCTTTAATTTGGGTTGCCGAAGTTCCAGCACCATCCATCAGCGTCATCAGCCCGGTCCTTTTCCCGATAAAATACAAATGATTTTTTGCCATCATTTCATATCCCGTGAGAGATAGGAAGGAGGCTATCAAAGAGCAATGGACCCGCTACGTTCGGTCGCGCTTAATCTTCAAGGAGTGATGGCTCACCCACCCTTATTATCAAGGGCTTATGACCTGTTTCGATCATGAAAGTCACGAGATCGTCCCGGGCGATGCTGGTGGTCATCGTATTGACGAGGGGGTGAACATTGATGGTGTCATAGGCCATTAAACGCTCGTCTAAGATAGCTTTAACGCGGTTTTCGGTGTCATTAAGGACCGAAAACGGGGTAACGGAGCCTGGTTCGACGCCTAAATGTTCCCGGAGCTGGTCGGCGGAGCAGAAACTGACCCTTCCTTGACCACCAATGACGTCATGGATCGTTTTTAGATCGATTTTCGTGTCTTCCAGCGCCGAAATCAGGAATAAATTGCTCTTTTTATCCTTCAAAAAGAGATTTTTGACATGTGCGCCGTCAATCTTACCCCGGAGCGCCTTAGACTCCTCCACCGTGAAGACAGCCGGATGTTCGACGGTTTTCGAGTGAATATGAAGGCTTTTGAGGTAATCAAACACGCGGTTCGGATCATTCAGCATCGGTTTCAACTTATTGTTTGATGAATGTTTGCCTGAATAGGCCGCGAATGGCAGACGGGCAAGGCTAAACACCACCAAAACTCGTGCAAAGGCAGTTGCATCTCTCGTTCAGATGAGTCATATAGCCGTCGTCGACGGTCGATGATCGTTGTCGCGACATCAGGATGCGGGTGTAGCTCAGGGGTAGAGCACAACCTTGCCAAGGTTGGGGTCGAGGGTTCAAATCCCTTCGCCCGCTCCAAATGTCGAGAGTTAAAAAAAGGCCGCCGCAAGGCGGCTTTTTTAGTTTATTACCTCTTCAAAGAATTGTGCTCAATCCGAGGACACCCCCATGCGCTTTGCCGGTAACGTCATCTGGTTTGTTCTCGGCGGTTGGTACATCGCGCTCTTATGGCTGCTGGGCGCGCTCGTTTTCGCCATCTCGATTATCGGTCTGCCTTTCACCCGCTCGGCGATTGAGATGGCCAAGCTTTCGGCTTTTCCGTTTGGGATGGATGTGGTGCATATCCGCGATCTTGATCTTCAAGAAGAAATACCATTGGAAGGTTTGGTTGGTTTCATCCTCAACATTCTCTGGGCGTGTACGTTTGGGATTGTACTTTTCTTCGCCTATCTAACAGCGGGTGTTGTAAGTTGCATGACCATCATCCTCATCCCCTTTGGTCTGCAATCCTTTAAGCTCGCAGCGCTTTCGCTGTTCCCCGTCGGACAACGGGTTGTCCCCGTTGAGGTGGCCAATATGATCCGTGAAGAGAAAGCGCGAATGCGCATGGATCAATTCCGGCGATAGCGCGAATGGAGCACCTCCCCGCTTTTTCTTGACTTTTTGCACCGCACCATGCATTTAGCCATTACAGCGTCGGTTATCGGCACTGGGACTGCGTGAAGCATTGTCGGGGATCATTTGATCCCGTCAGGCAAAAGAAGTCCCGCCGACCGCCCGGGCGATAAGCGCCCAAAGACTTCGATATTGGCCTCCCAAATCACGCGGGGTGTCCTCCGACCGATCTCCTCGAAAGAGGTGATGGGTCGTGTGAGTCCGACTCCGTCTTTAACCAATCCGCATGTCGCGGCATTGGTGGATTTGATTTGAAAAGAGACCATCTTGACCACATTTAACGATCTAAACCTCAATGAGAAATTGCTGCGTGCGCTAAAGACCGAAGGCTATACAACGCCTACGCCGATCCAAACGCAGTCCATCCCGCCTTTAATGACGGGCGGCGATCTGCTCGGCATTGCACAAACGGGCACTGGTAAGACAGCGGCCTTTGCTTTACCTATTCTTGAACGGCTGCTGCGCGACCCAAAGCCAACGCCACGCCGCGGTTGCCGCGCGCTAATCCTTTCGCCGACGCGTGAACTTGCAGGCCAAATTCACGAGAGCTTTCGCTCCTATGGACGTTTCGCCAAGCTTTCGAGCGAAGTGGTTTATGGCGGCGTGCCGATTGGCCGTCAGACGCGGGCGCTGCTCAATGGCGTTGATATCTTGGTTGCAACACCTGGTCGTTTGCTCGATCTCGTTAATCAACGCGCAGTGCACTTGAGCGATGTTGAAGTGCTTGTGCTCGATGAAGCCGATCATATGCTCGATCTGGGCTTTATCGTCGATATCCGCAAGCTAGTTGCCATGACATCGATTAAGCGCCAGACGATGTTGTTTTCGGCGACAATGCCAAAAGATATTGCGGAATTGGCCTCGGCCTTCTTGCGTAATCCGACGCGCGTCGAAGTCACACCCGTTGCAACAACCGCTGAGCGTGTTGAACAGCAGATCATTTTTGTCGATACGGCACATAAGCAGAATTTACTTCACAAATTGATGGACGATGCGGCGATTGATCGTGCGCTTGTATTTACCCGCACCAAGCATGGCGCTGATAAGGTTGTGAAACGGTTGGAAGAAAAAGGCATTCGTGCTGCTGCCATTCACGGCAATAAAAGTCAGCCGCAACGCGAACGGGCTTTGGCTGATTTCAAGGCCGGCAAATTGCGGTTGTTGATTGCAACCGATATTGCAGCGCGCGGGATTGATGTCGACAATGTTTCGCATGTCATCAATTTTGATTTGCCCAATATGCCGGAAAGCTATGTCCACCGCATTGGTCGTACCGCACGTGCGGGCGCTACCGGCATTGCGATTTCATTCTGTGATCGCGAAGAGCACACGTTCTTGCGCGCCATTGAAAAGGTAACGCGGCAGCAAATTCCTGTTGTTGAAAGCCCACTTGGCCCCGGTCTTGGTATGCCACCGCAACCGCGCGTGAAGGGTGCACCATCAACCGACAAACCACGTACAACGCGCTCCGGCAAGCCGGTGTGGCAACGCAATCGGCCAGAGCGTAACCGCAATGACGGTTCGCGCACGCCAAGTGAGACGGCACCAGGTTCGCGCCGCGATGATGCACCGCGCGCACAAGAGTCTCGCCCTCGGCAAGATCGCCCGCAACAGGGTAAGCCTGCTCAGAGCGCACGTCCGCCCCGCAAGGACGGGCCTGAAGTCCGTGATATGGCGCGTGAAGGCAAGGTTCAGCGTAATCGCCGCTTTGGCCGATAATGAAATCCGGGCGAGGCGCTTGTTGAAGCGCCTCGTCCTCCCCATCTCTAGGCCATGACACGCCGCCTTCTTAAGCCTCTCTGGATTTTCATCGCGCTTCTGTTTTTGCTGGAAGCGTGGTTATGGGATCGCATTCAGCCGCTCATCGCTTGGCTTGTCGACCGACTACCCTGGCGTGAATTTAAAGCCGCTTTGTCGCGCGGTGTCGCACAGCTTCCTCCCGTGATTGTTATTTTTTTATTTGCGTTGCCAGAAGTCCTTGGCATTCCCGCACAGCTTTTTTCGCTTTGGATTGCTGCTAAAGGTGCCGTGATCTTTGGTACCGTTTTATTTCTTCTGGCTAAAGGCGTCGGCTTGATGGCGACCTTGGTGCTCTTTGAAGTGTGCCATGAAAAGCTGATGGAACTCAGCTGGTTCCGCTACGCCTATCGTCTTGTGACCGATGCGCGGGCTTGGGCAAAAGTGCAAGTGCAACCGTTGCTTGATGAGATTACACAGTTACGTGGCAGGCTTATGCTCCGCGTGAAAGCACTTCTTGGCGAAGGTGGCTTTTTTGAAATACTGCGCCGGATCAGAGCCACGGTGAAAAAGCGATCTGCGCGATAGACAAATTCCCTTTTACCTCATGGTGAGCCGCGCTGAAAGCGCGTGTCGAACCACGGTGCATTGTTCTGCGCCAGTCCTTCGACTCACGGCTTCGCCGTGGTTCAGGATAAGGTGAGTGGATGGGTGATCAATGAATCTCCGGCTCTGGCAATGCGTCACTGCCTTCGAGGAAATCATAGTCGCATCCTTCATCGGCCTGAGTGACATGAGCAGCATGGAGCCGGACATAGCCGCGCGGTGCAGGCTTTTTGGGTGCCTTCCATTGGGTCAAGCGTGTTGCCATTTCTGAATCAGAGATATCGAGGTGCAAGACACGATTTTGCACATCAACCGTAATCAAATCTCCGTTCCGAACCGCAGCAAGAGGACCACCGATGGCAGCCTCCGGTGCAACATGCAAGATACAAGCGCCATAGCTTGTGCCACTCATGCGCGCATCCGAAATACGGACCATATCGCGAATGCATTGTTTCAAAAGTTTTTTCGGGATCGGTAACATGCCCCATTCGGGCATGCCCGGCCCACCGACTGGCCCTGCGTTACGAAACACGAGCACATGATCGGGCGTTACATCGAGCATTTCATCATTCACCGCTCGCATCATTGAATCGTAATCATCAAAGACCAGTGCGGGACCGGTATGCTGCGTCAGATGGGCTTCGGCGGCTGCAGGCTTCATCACCGCGCCGCGTGGTGCGAGATTGCCTGTCAGAACGACAATGCTGCCACCTGCTGCAATCGGTCTATCGAGGGGACGTATAATATCTTCGTTCCAGATCTTAGCGTCGTTATAACGCTCAGCTAGTGTTGTTCCGGTAACTGTCTTTTCATTGGCATGAAGCAAAGGTAAGAGCTGCTTAAAAAAGGCAGGGAAACCGCCCGCGTAGAAAAAATCTTCCATTAAAAATTCGCCCGAGGGACGAAGATTGGCAATCACACCGACGCGATGGGATAGGCGATCAAACTCGGAGAGAGGGAGATCAATGCCAGCACGGCGGGCCATCGCGACGAGGTGAATAATGCCATTGGTTGAGCCACCCATGGCCATTAAAGCGAGGATGGCGTTTTCAAACGATGCTTTGGTAAGAATGCTTTGCGGCGTTATGTCTTTCCAGACCATATCAACACATTCAACACCACATGAAACGGCCATGCGCGTATGGCCTGAATCGGCTGCGGGGATGGAAGCCGCACCCGGTAGTGTGAAGCCTAAAATTTCGGCTATGCCAGCCATGGTTGAGGCGGTGCCCATGGTCATGCAGGTACCAAAGGAACGGGCAATGCCTTGCTCCATCTCGCGCCACTCGGCATCGCTTATTTTTCCGGCTTCTTTATCCGCCCAATATTTCCAAACATCAGAACCAGAGCCCAATTGCTTACCTGCCCAATTGCCACGGAGCATGGGACCTGCCGGCATGAAGATGGCCGGTATATTCATACTGATCGCGCCCATAAGAAGACCCGGGACGGTCTTGTCACAACCGCCGAGCAAAACGGCGCCATCGACGGGATGAGAGCGTAATAATTCTTCCGTCTCCATCGCTAGAAAATTGCGATAGAGCATGGTGGTTGGCTTTACAAAATTTTCGGATAGCGAGAGCGCAGGCAATTCCATCGGAAAGCCGCCTGCCTGCCATATGCCACGCTTCACTTCTTCGGCGCGCGCTCTCAAATGTGTATGGCAGGGATTGGCCTCGCTCCATGTGTTGATGACGGCTATCACGGGCTTACCCATGAAGTCTTCATACCGATGACCCATTTGCAAAGCGCGCGAGCGATGACCAAAAGAGCGTAGATCATTAGCGGCGAACCAACGATGGCTGCGCAGCGTCTCGGGCGTTTTACGAGTCATGACTTACACTTTCAAAACTGGCCTTTGGCGTACCAATCACGAATGCGGGCATCCATCCAATCGGTCTCAATGGTAGCAGATGGGATTTGCCCCACCCATGCATGGAATGCGTGCATCATGCCGCGCGCAACACGCCATGTATGCAGAACATCCGCCTCGGCCAGGCGACGGGCAAAAATCGCGGCATCGTCAGCGAGCGGATCGCATTCAGCGCTGAGCAGGATTGTCGCTGGCCAATCGGTATGAACCGCATGACGCGCGGGAGAAAATTCGGGATGCTCTACGAAGCCTGATTTACCGCGATAGGCTTCGATGAAGAGATCAAGCGCGGTACGCTCAAGAAAATAGCCGGTGCTGTAGAGTTGGGTTGAAGGCAGCGTCTGCGTCAAATCAAGCCAAGGGCTAATGAGGAACAAGAGGCTGACAGGAGAATTACCTTTGGCCAAAAGACGCTGCGTGACGGCTGCGACTAGGCCTGCGCCTGCGCTGATACCACCAAAGCCAAGCTTTGAAGTTGCGATACCCTCAATCGCGCCTGAGACAATGGCCTCAATGATATCCTCACCATCATCAACGCCTGCAGGCCACGGATCTTCCGGCGCTAGCCGATAGGACATGGAAACAACATTGGCGGGAATGGAGGTGGCAAGTCGCAAGGCTTCATGATGCACATCGTCGAGCCCGCCTACCGCATAACCACCGCCATGCACAAAGACCAAAGTTGGCAATGCCTTGCCGCCTTCAGGGCGATAAATCCGCACGGGACGATCACCACCGCGTGTGGAGAGAATTGATTTCTCAACGCTGATACCGGGGCGTTCTTCAATCGTCTTTTTCAAGGGGAATTGAACGCGGCCCCAATGACGCTGCTCAGGAAAATTTTGCCCCGTGCGTGCCGGGACGCCATTTTCTTTTTGCCAATTCCCTAACAAGGAAATGAGAGCAGTAACTTCAGGGTGGAGCGGCATGGAAGACCTCTATCGGCAAATGAAAATAGAAAACAAAGCGTAGGACCTCATCAATCGATCTTGATCGGTGTCTCGTCGAGAATTTTTTGCATGAAGACGAGATCGAGCCAGCGATCGAATTTCCAGCCGACTTCTTTTAATCGGCCCGTTTCAACAAAACCGAAATCACGATGGAATTTAAGCGAGCCTATATTGCCTGCTTCAATGCCGCCAATCATCACATGTTTGCCGAGTGCTTTGGCGGCGTCAAACAAGGGCGGCATGAGTTGCTTGCCGATGCCTTTGCCGTGGTGATGGCGGTGCACATAAATCGAATGCTCGACCGAGTGGAGATAGCCGTCATGCGGACGGAAATCACCGAAGCTTGCGAAACCCGCAATCTCCGAACCTATGACCGCAACAAGAATAGGGTAATTTTTTTCCCGCCTTTCCGCATACCATGCCCGACGATTTTCAAGCGTATAGGCGTAATGGGACCATATAGCGGTCGTGTTCAGAATCGCGTCATTGACGATCTCCAGAATACCGGCGAGATCGGCTTCGGTCGCAGGGCGGATGGCCACTTGCATGTTACATTTCCTTTTTTGAGGCATTTTGACCCATTCTGGCCGAAAAATACCTATATTGCGCCAAACGCAGCTCTATTGGCCTTGTTATTTCGAATTTTAGCGTTACCTGAACCCTTGGATTCCCATCATACCGAAGGATAGCCTATCGTGAGCTTGCTGCAAAATCTGAACTGGCGCTACGCAACCAAGAAAATGGACCCCTCCAAAAAGGTCGAGCAGGACAAGCTTGAGCGGATCTTGGAAGCGGTCCGGCTGACACCCACCTCGAGCGGGCTGCAACCCTATCAGGTTCTCGTGATTACCAATCAGGAGATCAAAGAAAAGATCAAGGCGATGTCCTGGGATCAGTCGCAAGTAGCCGATTGCTCGCATTTGCTCGTGTTCGCCGCTTGGGATGATTACACCGCCGAGCGGATCAATGGTTCGTTTGACTACACGATCGCCGAACGCGGCGTTGGGACGAATGAGCGGACGGAAGCCTACCGCAACAACATGCTCGCCAATTATCCGCCGCGTGGGCCTGAGGTGAATTTCCAACATACGGCCAAGCAAACCTATATCGCGCTGGGCTTTGCACTGATCGCAGCCGCTGAAGAAGGCGTTGATGCGACGCCGATGGAAGGCTTTGATCCGGCAGCGGTCGACGAGCTTTTGGGCTTGCGGGCGAAGGGGCTACGCTCGGTCACGCTCTTGCCACTCGGTTATCGCGATGCGGCAAATGATTGGCTCTTGCCGCTGAAAAAAGTGCGCCGGGCGCGCGAGAATTTTATCGTCGAGATTAAGTAAATTTTACAAGGCTAAAAAGGCCGCCACTCGTTCAAGAGCGGCGGCCTTTTTATTAGCCTGCAACGGCGAAAGGCTCCGCAGGCAAATCGCGTGTGGTACGGTACACACCTGACCAATAGAGCAAGGGATCCGACCAATCGCCCAAATCGACCGCTTCGATGCGGCCGATGACAATGGCGTGGGAATGACGCTCGATAATTTCCTCAACCGTGCAATCAAACGAAGCGATTGCGCCTTCAAGCAAGGGAACCCCTGTAACAAGACTTTTCCAACGGGCGCCTGAGAAACGCGCCGGGCCTTTTTCGCCACCACGTCCGGCAAAGCGGTCGGCCAAATCCTGCTGACTGGCATCAAGCAGATTAACGCCAAAGGAGCGATACTCGGAGAGAAGCGGCCAGGCGGAAGCATTACGGTTGATGCACACCAGAAGCCTGGGCGGTTCAGCCGATAGCGAGGTAACAGAGGTAGCGGTTAAGCCCGTCCGGTCATTGCCACTTCCGACGGTGATAAGACCGACACCGCCCGCTAGGCGACGCATGGCTTGACGAAAGGCCGCTGGGTCAATCGACGGGTTCATATCACATACTCCTCGGCTTGGGATTTTGATTTTAAAAGGGCGGTCAATAAATGTTCTTCCAGTTCGCCAAACTGCACTGAGCCACGGCGACGCGGACGGGCAAAGGGAATGGGAAAATCAAGCGCAATTCGACCATTTTCGATCAGCACGACGCGGTCGGCTAAGGTAAGCGCTTCAGTGACATCATGGGTTACCAAAATGGCGGTGAAACCTTGCGCGAACCAAACCCGCTCAAGAAGGCTTTGCATGCCGACGCGGGTGAGTGCATCTAACGCACCGAGCGGTTCATCGAGCACCAAAAGATCAGGCTTGCTGACGAGCGCGCGCGCCAAGGCCACACGCTGCTTTTGACCACCCGATAAAACGTCCGGCCATTCACCACCACGATCACCAAGCCCCACGGCCTTGAGGGCAGAACGCGCATGCGCAAAGGCTTGATGACGTGAGGCTTGAGGGCCTAAGCCGAAGGCTACGTTTTCAATGACACTTGCCCATGGCAAAAGGCGTGGCTCTTGATACATGATGCGAGCAGCCGTCTTATGACCCTTACTTGCGTCGATCGCTAATTGGCCTTTATAGGCATTGTCCAAGCCCGCAATGATGCGCAGCAAAGTACTTTTACCTGAACCAGACTGACCTATAATAGCAACAAATTCACCCGGCTTGATCTCGAGATCTACGCCTTCAAGAACAGATGTTTCACCAAAGGATCGTGTAATGCCGTGCAATGTAACAGACGCACCGCGCGCTGTTCCATCCTGTCGACGAGCAGCAACACTCATAGCCGCGCTCCCTTCCGATAAGCAGGATGCCAAGAGAGACTAAGCCGCTCAATAACACGCACCGAACCGTCCGCCACTTTTCCCAAAAGGGCATAGATCAAGATTGCAAGAACAACGACATCGGTCTGCATGAATTCACGAGCACTCATAGCCATATAGCCAAGGCCAGATTGTGCGGCGATGGTCTCAGCAACAATCAGCGTCAACCACATGATGCCCAGCGCATAGCGAAGCCCGACCAAAATGGAGGGTAGCGCACCGGGGAGAATGACGCGGCGAAAAAGCTCAAAGCCCTTAAAACCATAAGAGCGCGCCATTTCGACGAGTTGAGGATCGACGGTTCGAATGCCATGAAACGTATTGATGTAGATTGGAAAAAACACACCGAACGAGACTAAAAATAATTTGGCTTCTTCGCCTATGCCGAACCACACGATAACCAAAGGAATTAAAGCGAGGTTAGGAATGTTTCGAACCATCTGAATCGTTGTGTCGGTCGAACGTTCAGAGAGCCGCGATAAGCCATTTGATAGCCCAAGCGCGAACGCAAGGGTGCCACCGACGATGAGACCTGAAAAAGCGTGTTTGAAGCTAATGGCCGCATTGATCAACAATTCACCTGATATAGTGATGCGCCACGCCGCTTTTGCAACATCAGAGGGTGCTGGCAAAATCGAAGGCGGCAAGGCGCCATAGCTTGCCGATGCCTGCCAAAAAACAAGAATATTGAGTGGCAAAAGCCACGGAACCATTCCGTTCGGCGACAAATGGAAGAGAGATGCAAACACATCTCTCTTCCGATGGGAATGTCGAGTGGCCAAAAGCGCAAGCTCGCTCATTTTATCCTCACGACGCCGAAACGCGGATGCCTGTGCCACTTACACCGAATTCACCCGGTGCAGTTGTGTGGCGGATACCCGATCCGGTGTGGATCCCGAGTTTCGGGAACAGCAATTCGGCGGTCTGATAGGCTTCTTCGAGGTGCGGATAGCCGGAGGCGATGATCGTTTCGATACCAAGCGCTTGATATTCGCGTAAGCGGGTAGCAACCGTATCCGCGTCACCGACAAGCGCCGTGCCTGCACCGCCACGCACCAACCCGATGCCTGCCCATAAATTGGGAGCGATGGTGAGGTTATCGCGGCGACCACCACCATGCAGCGCACTCATGCGCTTCTGGCCGACCGAATCCGACTCGGCTGCAAATTTCTTTTGCGCAGCATCAATTGCCTCATCGGGCAAATGACGAATGAGCTTATCAGCCGCCGCCCATGCTTCCTCGTCGGTGTCGCGAACGATCAGATGAATCCACAGACCGAATTTAACCGTGCGGCCAAAAGCCTTCGCGCGCTGACGCACTGCATCAAGCTTCAACCGCACATCTTCCAGTAGTTCACCCCATGTCAAATAGGTATCTACATGCTCGGCAGCGACATCAATGGCTGCATCCGAGGAGCCGCCAAACCAAATGGGCAGAGAAGGTTGCTGCACGGGTGGAAAATCAAGCCGAGCGCCTTTTACTTTTAAATATTTACCTTCGAAATCGACCTTCTCGCCGCGTAAAAGCCGCGCGTAAATCGTCAAGAATTCGGCCGTGTGCGCATAGCGCTCATCATGGGGCAAAAAGATTCCATCGCCCGCCAATTCAGTTGGATTGCCGCCAGTTACAACATTGACGAGGTACCGACCATTGCTGATGCGATCAAGCGCTGCGGCTTGAAGCGCGACATAAGCCGGCGATGCAACACCGGGACGGAGTGCCAACAAAAAGCGGAGGCGCTCTGTATGGCTCGCCAAGGCTGCGGCGGTGATCCAAGGATCGTCGCAGGATTTGCCGGTAGGAAGAAGAACGCCACCAAAACCTAACCGATCGGCAGCCTGTGCGATTTGCTTGAGATAGCCGAATTCGGCAGGGCGATGACCTTTATCGGTACCAAGATAAGACCCATCCCCGCTGACGGGAATGAACCAAAAAATATCGAGAGGTTTTTCATTCGATGGTGAATGGAAAGGCGTGACGGACATGGTGCAATTCTTTCATTTTTAAAAAAAAGGTGCGCTGCGGCCCAAAGGGGAAAATGAGCGCGCAGCGCGAGGAAGGGAGGTAGAACAAAAATCAAGTGGATGGCTTCCATGCCCATACGATATCTTTAATCGTGACGGCCTTAGGGATCAGACCCAAAGCAAGGAAGCGATCCGCATTGCGTTGCTGTTCTGAAATCACAGCATCCCTAATGGGGCTGATTACAAATTCCGTGCGGTCGACAGCCTTTTGCTGGGATTCAAGTGCAATGCCTGTTGCCTTCGATAATATCGCCGTTACGTCCGAGTGATGGCTTGCTGTCCATTGCGCCGTAATGGAGGCGGCTTGGTTGATTTGCGAGACGAGCTCAGGATTGGCTTTAGCGAAACTGCCATTGGCTAACAAAAACGAATTCTGTTCGACAATGCCTTTAGCCGGAGCCAGAACGCGTGTGCTCGGTTGGGCTTCGGCGACCGCATAGAAGGGATCCCAAATGGTCCAAGCATCCACCGCGCCTCTTGCAAAGGCTGCGACACCATCAGCAGGCGTCAAATAAACAGGCTCGATATCCTGATAGGTGAGGCCCGCCTTTTCAAGCGCGGCAATGGTTAGATTATGCGCCGATGACGCTTTGGCAAAGCCAAGCTTCTTACCTTTTAAATCGGCCAGCGTTTTGATGGGTGAATCTTCTTTAACGAGGATTGCCGCGCCGGCGCCGGCTGCTTCTTGAGCAGCGACGTAGACGATATTAGCCCCTGCAGCTTGCGCGAAAATAGGAGGAGCATCACCAGTGTATCCATAATCAATGCTGCCAATATTCAACGCTTCTAAAAGCGGAGGACCAAAAGAAAACTCAACCCACTTAACCGCAATATTTTTAGCCTTGAAAAACTCTTCTAGCTGGCCTGTTTCTTTAGCGAGATAAAGCAGACCATTTTTTTGATAGCCGATACGAATTTCTTTTGGTGCCGATTGCGCAAACAGAGACGCGGGCGAAAGAGCTACAGCAGCGAGTGACGTAGCAAGAACAGCCTTTAAAAAGGAACGCTTACCAAGCGTGTTTGATGTTTTTGAATGCGACATGGTTAAAAACCTTTTCGAACAAATATGCTTCTGCGCTGGCTATCGGATGCTAAATTTTGGATGCATCTCTCCAATGCCTTAAACGACAGGAGCAGGAAGAATGGGGTGATTGAAGTTCCGGTTATCGCCCCGGTTGGCGGGTCCTGTTTATGGACAACAGCAATGCGACATCATGGTACTTCTCCTTCGCTATGGAGCCCACGAAATCGCCGGAACATTCCGGTTCGTGGCGCTTTAGCATTTGGTGACGCGGTGCAAGCTGCTCGCTTCAAATCTCCGCGACCGACCCGGGTAGAGCCGATGGGTAAAAGATGACGCAGGGTTGCCTTTCCGTCAACGAGAATGTTCTTTTAAAAGTACGCAAAAAAGAGAATATCGTTCTGAAAATCGGTAAAATAATAGAAATTATTATCTGTTGGGTGCCATTTCATCTCTTTCGGGCTTGACGGAGAGAAGACATCGGTCAATTTTGTTCGAAATTCAGAACAAAATTTTACAAGGTTAGCAACGATGGATGCCATCGATCGTAAGATCCTCATCGAATTGCAGCGGGATGCGACCATCTCGGTTGCCGAACTGGCCAGCCGGGTTGGCCTATCCCAAACGCCGTGCTGGAAGCGCGTTCAGCGGCTGGAAGAAGACGGCGTTATATTAAAGCGCGTGGCGCTGGTCTCACCCGAACAGATTGGCCTCGGCCTTACCGTTTTTGTGTCGATTGAAACGGGCGACCATTCGATGGAGTGGCTAACGCAATTTGCAAATTTTGTGGCGGCGCAGCCGGAAGTGATGGAAGTCTATCGCATGGCGGGCGATATTGACTATGTGTTGCGTGTGACCGTTGCCGATATGGCGGCCTATGACGGATTTTATAAGCGGTTGATTTCCGGTGCGCAGCTTAAAAACGTAACATCGCGCTTTTCGATGGAACGGATTAAGGCTGAGACATCCTATCCAATTGCGCTGTAAGTTTGATCAGCCTATCGTCGCGGCATGGTCAGCTTGAAGGATTAAACCCATTGACGATGATAGAATCCGCTCATTCTGAAGGGTTTATAAGCGAAACCATTGAGCTTGCATGGGCTGATGATGTGTCGTTTGAAGAAATCAAAAAGCGGCTGGGTTTATCGGAACCGGAAGTGATTGATGTCATGCGGCGGCATATGAAGCCTTCCAGCTTCCGCATGTGGCGAAAGCGCGTTTCCGGGCGTAAAACAAAGCATCGGAAATTGATGCTGAACTCGAGCGAGAGCAAAGCAATTGAGTTACTAGATCCGGACGCAGAAGTTTGAGTCGAGGGTTATAAATCTTAGAAACATATTGATATCGCCAGTCCGCCTACGCTCTTAGAGCGGCGTCGAACACTGCCTCATCTAAGACGCTGTTGCTCCGCGTGGCCGCGCCACGCATAGCCCCATTGGGGCGAAGCGTGGTGGAGCTGAGCGGAATCGAACCGCTGGCCTCCTCATTGCGAACGAGGCGCTCTCCCAACTGAGCTACAGCCCCCCATGGTCATCGGCCGAAGCCGTCTTCCATTTGAGGACGTCCGAATATTAGTTTTTGGTCTTTTTGGCAAGGTTTCGCTTAAAAGAGACGGACATTCTTACGAAAAATATTCCGATCGACCATCGTCAGCCGAGCTATAAAGCCCTATATAGTCGGGACTAGATTCAGAGAGGCGAAACTGTCTTCGCCGTTAAACAAGGAAATACAACCTATGTCGCTTTCGCTTTACGATCTGTCCGTACCCGTTTTTACCCATTCGTTGAAAGCGCTTGCAGAAATACTGAAAAAGGCGGAGGCGCATGCGGATGCCAAGAAGATTGAACATTCCGTATTTTTAACGGCGCGGCTTGCGCCCGATATGTTTGCCCTAACGCGCCAAGTACAACTGGCAACGGATTTTGCCAAAGGCGGCTCGGCCCGCACGGCTGGCGTTGATGTGCCAAGCTATGAAGACAAAGAAGTAACCTTTGCCGAACTGCATGCCCGCATCGAAAAGACGATTGCGTTTATCAATGCCATTCCGAAGGACAAATTTGTTGGCGCCGAAGACCGCGACATTGTCGTTCCGATGCGTCCTGAGCCAAAGACCTTCAACGCTTTGACCTATTTGCGTCATGGTGCCTTGGCCAATTTCTTTTTCCACACGACCACGACCTATGACATTCTGCGCCATAATGGCGTTGAAGTTGGCAAGCGTGATTTTCTGGGTGTTTACTGATCCCATGGGTTTTGCCAAAGCCTATTTTAAGAGCTTCATCGTCGCACTCGTTCTATCGAGTGCGACGCTACCCATAGGTGCTGCGATGGCCAATACCGAAGAGCCGGAATTCACGCTTGTGAGCAAAGAAGACGCGTTTGAGCTGCGCGATTATGCGCCGATGATCGCGGCTGAAGTATCGGTCGATGGCGAGCGGGACAGCGCGGCCAGTGCAGGGTTTCGCATTTTGGCGGGCTATATTTTTGGCGGCAATGCGGGTTCTGCCAAGATTGATATGACCGCGCCTGTTACCCAATCGAAAGGCGACACGATTGCGATGACAGCACCTGTCATGCAAACGGGTAACGCAGGCGTTTGGACCATCCGGTTCATGATGCCAAAGGGCTATACGCTCAAGATGCTGCCTAAGCCGAATGATGCACGGATTAGGTTCGTCGAAATTCCGGGACGCCGCGTGGCTGTCTTGCGCTTTTCCGGTCTGTGGAGTGACAGCAATTTGATGTCGCACCGCGAGGAATTGGCGGCCCTCCTCAAAGCCAAGAAATTAAAGCCGCAAGGTGAACCGAGCTTTGCGTTTTATGATCCACCTTGGCAGCCTTTTTTCTGGCGTCGTAACGAGATTATGTGGGAAGTCAGCAAGCATTAAGCCGCCATTTCCTCCATCAGATGGTGGGTAATGTCTTTGACCGAATGTTTGGTCAGGTCTTTGTGAATTTCTGCGACAATCAGCTTTGAAAATTCCTCCGGCATGATGCGGCGAAGTTCCGCCAGGGTGCGGGGCGGCGCGACAATCACAATGCGTTTCAACTTCTCACGCTTAGCGAGTTCGACGAGGCCCGCGATGATCTCATGTGCGAAACGGTCCTCGGCCAGTTGATGCCAATCAACCGGCTCAGCGCTGCCGCTGCGTGGCCCGACACTCGCGAACACACGCCCCGGTCGATCGGTCCCCAAATCGTGATTGGGCGGATTGGTTTGATGAAGAACGGTTTCAACCGTGAGGACGGGTAAGAGAGCCGTTCCCTCATTGAACAAAATAAGCGCTTTTTTGCCGTCCCCGACGACAATATGGGTTCCGGTAGCCAATGCAGCATAAGTCATACGATTCATCCCTGCGTCATGAGTGACGCGGGGTTAATGCCTAACAAGCAGCCTCGGTTGCGTGTGGGTCTAAGTTATTTTGCGTTGCCGGGTCGTCTCGTTGCCAAAGCCACGCCCAAGACGGTGAGGCCGAGACCAACCATCTGAACGAGCTGCATCGTCTCGCCAAAGGCCATCCAAGCCTCAATCGCGACGCTTGGTGGCACGAGATAAATCAAAGCGGCGGCCCGCGAGACGGCCCCCTCCCGGATCAGCAGAAGCAGAAGGCCTATGGCGCCGAGTGAAAGGGCGAATACCGACCAGGCCATGACCGCGATCAGCGGCAAGCCCCAATCAAGCCGCAACGGCTCCAGAAGGAAGGCTGCGGGCGTAACAATGATAAACGCACCTGCATATTGCAGCGCCGTCACCGTCCGCAAATCGCCTTTAGGGATGAATCGCTTTTGATAAAATGTCCCGAAGGTGACCGAGACCATGGCGAGCATATTGATGGCCAGAGGCCCCAAAGCTTCTGCCAAATGGGCCGGATCAATGACAGATAATTTCGGCTCGAGTACGAAAACAATGCCACAAAACCCTAAAAAGATCCCGAGCCATTGAAGCGGTCCGATGCGCTCGCGTAGAATAAGGGGCGCAAGAAAGGCAGTTAAAATCGGCTGAATAGCCGCAACAAGGCCCGATATTCCCGTCGGGACGCCATGGGCAATCGCCCACCAAACGCCGCCCAAATAAAGCGCATGGAGCAATACGCCCGACATCATCGCGTGTAGAATTCCGCGACCTTTGGGCCATTCAGCGCGTGACACAACGATAATGATGAGCATGGCAGCAAAGGCCAGCACAAAGCGCGCGGATAAAAAGGTCAGAGGGTCAGCGTAATCTGCACCATAACGTGCCGAAACCCAGCCAGTGGACCAAATGGCCACAAAAAGCGCAGGCGCAAGGCGTAGGAGCAAAGATGGGGAGGATTTTGACACGAGAAGGATCCGGACGCCCAGATTGGACGGTGTCTTGATAGAGAAGGAATCCAGAACGGTCGAGGGCTAGAGCCAACAAATTATAAACGCAAAGATTGACAATCCGGCCATATCCGTATTTTTGGGGACATCCATCAATTTTCAGATCAGGCCCATGTCCCTTTCCGTTTCGAAAAAAGCGAAATCGAAAACGTCAACCGCCACAAAAGGCGGCAAGACGTTCTGATATGGTCCTCGCTCCGGTCTCTCCCCCCGGCGGGGATGAGACGAAGAGCCCGTCAAGCGGGTTCACAAGGGGAGCCAAAGAGCCGTTAAACAAAGGATCACGATAATGGGTTTCAAGGTCGCAGTCGTCGGCGCCACAGGTAATGTGGGCCGTGAAATGCTTTCCATCCTCGCCGAGCGCGCCTTCCCGGCGGACGAGGTTGTGGCACTTGCCTCCTCGCGTAGCTTGGGCACCGAAGTCTCCTATGGCGACAAGGTGTTGAAAGTGCAAAATCTCGAGCATCATGATTTCTCCAAAACCGATATCTGCCTGATGTCGGCCGGCTCGGAGGTCTCCAAAACTTGGTCGCCAAAAATCGGTGCGATGGGCTGCTTGGTGATCGATAATTCCTCCTGCTGGCGCTATGACGAGCGGGTGCCGTTGATCGTACCGGAAGTGAATGCGGATGTGCTGACCCGCTTCATGGCTGATGCCAATCGCCTCAACATCATCGCCAACCCAAATTGCTCAACCGCACAGCTCGTTGTGGCGTTGAAGCCTTTGCATGACAAGGCAACGATCAAGCGCGTTGTGGTGGCGACCTACCAATCGGTTTCGGGCGCTGGCAAAGATGCGATGGATGAACTCTTCAACCAATCGCGCGCGATCTTCTCGGCCACCGATGTCAAGGTTGAAAAATTTACGAAGCGTATCGCCTTTAACGTGATCCCGCATATCGATGTGTTCCTCGATGACGGGTACACGAAAGAAGAATGGAAGATGGTCGTCGAGACGAAGAAGATTCTCGATCCGAAGATCAAGCTCACCGCAACGTGCGTTCGCGTGCCTGTGTTTATCGCTCATTCGGAAGCGGTGAATGTGGAGTTTGAAAATCCGATTACAGCAGAGGAAGCCACCGCGATACTTCGCTCGGCGCCGGGCTGCCTTGTCGTCGATAAGCGTGAGCCAGGTGGATATATCACGCCGCATGAAGCAGCCGGCGAAGATGCAACCTATATTTCGCGCATTCGCGAAGATTCGACCGTTGAAAATGGTTTAGCTTTCTGGTGCGTGTCAGACAATTTACGCAAGGGTGCAGCGCTGAATGCCATTCAGATTGCCGAGTCACTGATTAACCGGAAGCTGTTAAAGCCTAAGGCTTAATCGGCAATCATCTTACATCATGTCATGGCAGGCCCTGTGCCTGCCATCCACGACTGAGAGCATACAGCGATCCTTTTAAGTAAGTCGTGGATGGCCGGGTCGAACCCGGCCATTACGGTTAAAGGACGGTATTACAATTACGGGACTAAACCTCTTCCGCTCGCATTAGAGATACGCGAGCTGGTAAATCTTCCATCGCCGCATGAAACTGGCCGGTGACGGAATCGCGAATTTTTAACGATCCTGAGAAGACGTCAAAATAGGCGCCATGGAGGCCTATTTTACCGCGACCTGCCAAAATATTCACGCAAGGAAATGTCATTAAATTTTCAAGCGTTTTGCCGATTGAAGCGAGCGCCAATTTTTCAGCGTAATCATCAAAACTCAAGGATCCGCGAGGTCCCATTTCTTTGGCAGCCGGCGTTACTAAATTAATCCATTTGCCGATAAAATCGCCGGGCGACAATGGCTGGCTTTCATCATCTGCGTAGGCGCGAATACCACCGCAGCGGCCATGCCCTAAAACAACAATATGTTTGACGCGCAGTGCTTGCACCGCAAATTCTAACGCCGCCGATGTGCCGTGATATTCGCCTGCCGTTTCATAAGGTGGTACCAAATTCGCAACATTACGCACGACAAATAATTCACCCGGACGCGCGTCAAAAATAACTTCGGGTGAGACCCGGCTATCACAGCAGCCAATCACCATGATTTCCGGTTTTTGACCTGTCGCAGCGAGCTCTTCAAACCGCTCGCGCTCACGTGGTAACCGACCAGCGACGAATGCCTTGTAACCATCCTGCAATTGTTGGGGAAACATGACGTGCTCCTTTGATGGTTTCGATTCGATATAGAAGCCGTGCGCCCCTTAATCAACGAATATAAATGTAAAATTTAAACACAAAAAATTTGGTGATTGATTTGTAACAATTACAAATTCCCGCTGTGAATTATTCAAATTTTTATCACCGTCGTCGGATCAACATTGGCGCCACATAAGAGAACACCGACGCGCTCACCGCGCTGAGGTTTATAAGCGCCGGAAAGAAGAGCCGCCAAAGCAGCAGCGCCGCCCGGTTCGCTCATAATGCGGAAGTCGCTCCATAGAATTTTTTGTGCTTCACGAATAGCGTCATCGCTTACAAGGGCCACGTGATCGACGGCAGCTCTAGCAATATCAAACGCCATTTGTCCGACCCGCTTTGCACCAAGCGAATCCCCTGCAACCGAATTCACTTCGACGGGAACAGGTCCACCTGCTTCAAGAGCCGCGTGCAAGCATCGTGAACCTTCCGGCTCAACGCCAACGATCTTCACTTTATTGTGCCACCATGCAGCTATACCACCAATCAATCCGCCGCCGCCGCAGGCAATGATGACGGTATCGGGCAAGGCGTCATCGGCCTCCCATTCCAGTGCAATCGTTCCTTGGCCTGCAAGGGTCGTGGGGGCATCAAAAGGATGAATAAGCAGCGATCCGCTTTCTTCTGCATAGGTATTACATGCCGCTTGCGCATCATCATATCGCGCACCACCGACAACAACCTCTGCGCCGAAGGAACGAATAGTTTCAATTTTGATCGGCGATGAAATTTCGGGAACAAAAATTTTGGCTTTGACACCGAGCTGACGGGCAGCAAAAGCAACGGCTGCACCATGATTGCCGCCTGATGCAGCCGTTACGCCTGCCTTTGGCAAAGGTGATGAAAGCAAGCCATTAAAAGCACCGCGTGATTTGAACGAACCAGCGTGTTGCAAGAATTCAAGCTTAAAAAGGATTGCGGCATCAAGGCCAAACGCATTGGCATTGAGCGGCAAGAGCGGCGTATGCCTAATATGCGGCGCGATCCGGTGATAGGCTTCCGTGATCGCGTCGCGTGTTATCGGCAATGCCATTCGATTGTTAATCCTTAGCCCGCAATTTTTTGTAATTGCTTGAGAACCGCTTCACCCATTTCAGTGGTGCTCACGGCGTTTTGCCCTGGTGATGCAATATCCTTCGTGCGCAAACCCTGATCGAGCACATCCGAGATCGCGCGCTCGAGCAAATCGGCTTCATTGGTCATGCCGAAAGAATAGCGCAAGGTCATTGCGAAAGAACCGAACATCGCGATTGGATTGGCCAAGCCTTTGCCAGCAATATCAGGCGCCGAACCATGCACGGGCTCATACATGGCTTTGCGCTTACCTGTCTTCTCATTCGTGGCACCTAGTGCTGCCGATGGCAACATGCCGAGCGAACCTGTGAGCATGGCGGCGACATCGGACAGCATATCGCCGAAGAGATTATCGGTGACGATAACGTCGAACTGCTTGGGCCAACGCACAAGCTGCATGCCAAGCGCATCAGCGAGTTGATGCTCCAGCATGACATCCGGATATTCGCGCTTGTGAAGTGCAGTGATCACTTCATTCCACAACACGCCAGAGCGCAAGACATTGCGCTTTTCCGAAGAAGTAACCTTGTTCTTGCGCTTACGGGCCATTTCAAACGCAACACGGCCAATGCGCTCGATTTCATGCGTTGTATAAACCTGCGTATCAACCGCACGCTTCTCGCCATTTTCAAGTGTAACGATTTCTTTCGGCTCGCCAAAATAGACGCCGCCCGTGAGTTCACGTACGATGACGATATCAAGACCTTCAACGAGATCGCGCTTCAAGGAAGACGCATCAGCAAGCGCCGGATAGCAAATGGCAGGGCGAAGATTGGCGAATAGTTCCAACTCTTTGCGCAGCCGCAAGAGGCCCGCTTCCGGACGCGCCTCATAAGGCACCTTATCCCATTTAGGACCACCCACCGCACCAAACACCACCGCGTCCGATTCATGCGCGAGTTTCATCGCAGCATCGGTGATAGCGACCTTATGCGCGTCATATGCGGAACCGCCGACAAGATCGCTTTCGGTTTCAAACGAACCCATGCCTGTTTTGTTCATCCACGAGACGAGTTTTTGAACTTCGGTCATCACTTCAGGGCCGATACCGTCGCCGGGCAGAAGGAGGAGTTTTTGCGTTGCCATGGATGAACTCTTTTAGAAAACAGGAAAGGGAAAGATGAGAGTTTTTAGAGCCAAGGGCGGGATTTAGCGGCCTTGGATTCGTAGCTATCAATCGCAGGAGCTTTTTCCATCGTCAGGCCGATATCATCGAGGCCATTGAGAAGAAGATGCTTGCGGAACTCGTCCATGTCGAACTTCACAATGCCACCATCGGGGCCGTGAATTTCTTGGGATTGAAGATCTACCGTCATCGTCGCATTCGCGCCGCGCCGCGCATCTTCCATCAGCTTGTCGAGATCGGATTGCGAAACCTTGATCGGCAAGATGCCGTTCTTGAAGCAGTTGTTATAAAAAATATCAGCGAAGCTTGTTGAGATCACGCAACGGATGCCTAAATCAAGAAGCGCCCATGGTGCATGCTCACGCGATGAACCGCAGCCGAAATTATCGCCCGCAACAAGGATCTCGGCCTTGCGATAGGCCGGCTTGTTGAGAACGAAATTGGGATTTTCCGTACCATCTTCATTAAAGCGCATTTCCGCGAAAAGGCCGGTGCCCAAACCCGTTCGCTTGATAGTTTTCAGATATTGCTTCGGAATAATCATGTCGGTGTCGACGTTCATAATGTCGAGAGGGGCTGCGACACCGGTGAGAGTGGTAAAGGGCTGCATTGTGTTGGCCTCGAATGAGAATAGGTTCTAACGGAAGTTAAGGAGGAACAAGGGCGATTAACCCCAATTCCTCACATCAACGAAATGTCCTTCAATCGCTGCTGCTGCGGCCATGACAGGCGACACCAGATGCGTGCGGCCCTTGAAGCCCTGACGGCCTTCGAAATTGCGGTTCGAGGTTGATGCGCAACGCTCGCCCGGAGCTAGTTTGTCGGCATTCATCGCAAGGCACATCGAGCAGCCTGGCTCACGCCAGTCAAAGCCTGCGGCTTTGAAGATTGTGTCGAGACCTTCTTCCTCAGCCTGCAATTTCACGAGGCCCGAACCCGGTACGATCATAGCGGAAACGGTGGAGGCCACCTTCTTGCCTTCGACGGCTTTCGCAACCGCGCGCAAATCCTCGATGCGGCCATTGGTGCAGGAGCCGATAAACACGCGATCGAGCTTGATGTCGGTCATCTTCTCGCCGCCCTTCAAGCCCATATAATCGAGCGCGCGGGCGATGGCCGCCTTCTTCTGTTCCGTGTGGCCGCTATCGGCATGGGGCACAACGCCCGCTACCGATACAACGTCCTCAGGGCTCGTGCCCCAAGTGACGATTGGCGGGAGATTGGCGGCGTCGAGGCGAATTTCGCGGTCGAAATGCGCGCCTTCATCGGTCACGAGCGTTTCCCAATAGGCTTTGGCCATATCCCATGCCATGCCCTTTGGTGCCTTCGGGCGGCCCATGAGATAGGCATAGGTCTTCTCATCAGGTGCCACGAGACCAGCGCGGGCGCCGCCTTCGATCGACATGTTGCAGATGGTCATGCGGCCTTCCATCGACAAAGCGCGGATAGCTTCGCCGGTATATTCCATGACGTGGCCGGTACCGCCTGCGGTCCCGATTTCGCCGATGATGGCGAGAATGATGTCCTTCGCCGTCACGCCTGCTGGCAATTTGCCGTCAACCGTGATGCGCATATTCTTGGCTTTGGACTGGATCAGCGTTTGGGTGGCAAGCACATGCTCGACTTCCGAGGTGCCGATGCCATGCGCCAATGCGCCAAACGCGCCATGGGTGGAGGTGTGGCTGTCGCCGCACACAATCGTGGTGCCGGGAAGGGTGAAGCCCTGCTCTGGTCCAATGATGTGGACAACGCCCTGGCGCTTATCGAGCTCGTTGAAATATTCGATGCCGAATTCGCGGGCGTTCTCGGCCAAAGCCGCCACCTGGGTCGCGGCTTCTGGGTCAGAAATACCATGCGAACGATCGGATGTAGGAACGTTGTGGTCGACCACAGCCAGCGTCTTTTCCGGCGCGCGAACCTTACGGCCCGTCATGCGCAGGCCTTCAAACGCCTGTGGCGAGGTGACTTCATGCACCAGATGGCGGTCAATATAGAGGAGGCAGGTGCCATCCGGCTGTGTATCGACGACGTGATCGTCCCAGATCTTATCATAAAGGGTACGAGGTGCTGAGGAATTTGCCATAATATTACTCGCCGTTGGATGGTGTTTTCCCTTATTGCCAGAAAACGGCATCAGGGTTCAACGCATTTCGATGGGATTTAAAACGACAAAGGCGCGCCCATATCTGGCCGCGCCTCGTCAAAAAGCCAGAAAACCTAAAAGGCTTAGGCCTTGTCTTCGATGCCGTGGCCGGTCTTGCGCTCGACGATACGGGCCGATTTGCCGCGACGGTCACGCAGATAATAGAGCTTGGCGCGACGCACTGTGCCGCGACGGATCACCTTGATCGAGTCGATCATTGGCGAGTAAATCGGGAAAACGCGCTCGACGCCTTCGCCGTAAGAAATTTTGCGAACCGTGAAGCTTTCATTGATGCCGCCGCCATTGCGCGCAATGCAGACGCCTTCATAGGCCTGAACGCGCGAACGGTCACCTTCGACCACCTTCACATTGACTTGGATCGTATCGCCTGCCTCAAAATCCGGGATCGGACGGGCTGCGGCTAATCTATCGGCCTGCTCTTTTTCGAGCTGCTGAATAATATTCATTTCTGTCTCCTGCCGGTTTGACCTCAGTAGCCCTAGGGCTCATCCGTCAGCGCTTCGGCTCGCTGTTGTGAGTTGAAGTGGGGTGCATATAGAAAGTTGGAGCGAATGTCGACTCTCGTGGGGTGAAAAAAACACGCTCAGTTTTGAATCGTCATTGCGAGCGAACGCGAAGCAACCCAGCTAAACGATCATATCGGGCGCGCGGCGTCACCGCCGCACTTATTCCTGCGCCATCGGCTGGGTTGCTTCGCTCATCGCTCGCAATGATGGATGGGTATTTTTTCACTCCCCCATCGCAATCAAACTCGCATTACCACCCGCCGCGGCCGTATTTACCGTCACCGTTTGCTCCAGCGTGAAGCGGCGGAGATAGTCTGGCCCGCCTGCCTTCGGGCCTGTGCCGGAAAGGCGTGATCCACCAAAGGGTTGGGTGCCAACCACCGCGCCGATCATGTTGCGGTTGATGTAGCAATTGCCCGCGTCCAGCCGATCGACGATCTTTTCAACGACCGTATCGATGCGCGAATGCACGCCCAGCGTCAGGCCGTAGCCTAAACCGTCAATGACCTCGAGAAGCGCATCCAACTGGCCTGATTTCCACCGAACAACGTGCAAAATTGGGCCAAACACCTCGCGTTGAAGATCTGTGACTTTGCCGATTTCGAACAAATGCGGCGCGACATAGGTGCCGTTCTTCGGTGCAACACCGGCAAAATGCAGCTTGGCGGTTTTGGACATGCTGGCGATGTGGGCGTCCAGCCCCGCTTTGGCTTCCGCATCGATCACCGGACCGATATGGGTCGACGGATCGCGCGGATCGGCGATTTTGAGCTCCTTAGCCGCACCCGCGATCATCTCGATCATTTTATCCGCTACATCGTCCTGCACACACATAAGGCGCAAGGCCGAGCAGCGCTGCCCTGCCGAACGGAAGGCCGACATCACGACATCGTCCGATACCTGCTCGGATAGGGCCGTTGCATCGACGATCATGGCGTTGATGCCGCCCGTTTCAGCAATCAGGGGAACAATCGGGCCGTCTTTGGCCGCAAGCGAGCGGTTGATCCGCCATGCGGTTTCGGTCGAACCCGTAAACGCTACACCGCCAACGGCGGGGTGAGAAACCAAAGCGGCACCCGTTTCGCCCGTACCCGGAACAAAATGCAATGCGGAAGCCAGCACACCCGCTTCATGCAGCAGTTTGACCGCTTCAAACGCCACCAAAGGGGTTTGCTCGGCAGGCTTGGCGATCACCGCATTGCCCGCGGCGAGCGCGGCTGTGACTTGGCCCAAGAAAATCGCGAGTGGGAAATTCCACGGGCTGATGCACACAAACACCCCGCGTCCGCGCCGCACCAAGCGGTTATCCTCACCCGTCGGACCCGGGAGAACCTCGCCTTCGCCGCAAATGGCGCTGGCTTCCGCTGCATAAAAGCGGCAGAAATCGACGGCTTCGCGCAATTCAGACAATGCATCATCCAGCGTCTTGCCTGCTTCCACCCGCAAAAGATGCAGGAAGAGGCCGCGCCGTGCTTCCAACAAATCGGCTGCTTTTTCGAGCGCTGAGGCGCGGTTTACTGCGGGCGTTCTGTCCCATGCGCGGAAACCCTTGCGGGCCGCTTGCATGGCTAATGTGGCGGTGGCGGCATCTGCCTCAACGACTGTTCCGACCTTCAGCTGACCATCAATCGGAGAAAGGATATCCCGTGCTGAGCCCGCAATGGATTTGCCATCGATGAGCGGAACCGCGTGAGGTGCTATCGCTTTAGAAGTCTCGATCTCGGCCAAGAGCCGATCAAGCGAGGCCGCATGACCAAGCTCCACACCGGACGAATTGCGCCGACGCGGCGCATATAAATCGGCAGGCATCGGCAAATGCGGATGGCGCGCCTTCTCTGCCGTGGCGATGATCGCTTGCGGACGGGTCAGCAGCGTCTCGACAGGCACATTCGGATCGGCGGCGACCGACACGAACGATGAATTGGCGCCATTCTCCAGAAGGCGGCGCACGAGATAGGCCAACAAATCGCTATGGCCACCCACAGGCGCATAGGTGCGGCAGGCAAGGCCGGGACGGTCTTTGAGCAAATGCTGATAAAGCGCATCGCCCATGCCATGCAACCGCTGAAACTCGAAGCCTTCAACGCCCCCTGCCCGCTCCAGAATGGAGGCTACCGTTAAAGCATTATGGGTCGCAAATTGCGGATAAATTCGAGGACGGGCAGCGAGCAAGCGCTCGGCGCAGGCGACATAATTGAGGTCCGTCATCGCCTTACGGGTAAACACCGGATAATCCGCCAGGCCACGCTCCTGCGCGCGTTTGACTTCCGAATCCCAATAGGCGCCCTTCACCAGACGCACCATCATGCGGCGACCGTGATGCGCGGCAAGAGCATCAATCCAATCGATCACTTCCATCGCGCGCTTTTGATAGGCTTGGATCGCCAGACCAAAACCGTCCCAGCCGGCAAGCGAGGGATCGGCGAAAACGGCAGCAATCACATCGAGAGAGAGCTCAAGCCTATCGGCTTCTTCCGCATCGACGGTGAAATTCATGTCGTATTTTTTGGCCTGTTGGGCCAGATCGAGGAGGACAGGGACAAGCTCCTTCATCACCCGCTCGCGCGAAACCCATTCATAGCGCGGGTGGAGTGCCGAGAGCTTCACCGAAATACCGGGACGCGCGGGCAAAGGCTCATTGCCTGCAGCTTCGCCAATTGCTGCAATCGCGGCACTATAAGAGGCAAAATAGCGGTCGGCGTCTTCTTGGGTGCGGGCGCCTTCGCCGAGCATGTCAAAGGAGTAACGGAAAAGGCGCCCTGGACCCGAACGCGCCCGATCCAAGGCCTCGCCAATGGTCTGGCCAAGCACAAAATGGCTGCCCAACACACGCATGGCTTGTTTGGTCGCGGTACGAACGGCAGGAAGACCAAGCCGCTTCACCAATTGGCCGATCATGCTTTCCGGCGTTTCACCCGGCTGGATGACGCGGGCCGTAATGCCCAGCGCCCAAGCGGAAGCGGATACCAGCAACGCGCCAGATTGGGTCTCATGGTGCAAGAAATCGCCTTGGCCGAGCTTATCTTCGATGAGCTGATCAGAGGTTGCCGCATCCGGCACCCGCAACAGGGCTTCAGCCAGCACCATCAAAGCCAAGCCTTCCGGCGTTGAAAGCGAATATTCCCTGAGCAATTCCTCGACGCCGCCCAAACCGGATGTTTTCGAGCGGATCGCCTCGATCATGCCACTGGCGGAAGCATCAATCCGTCGTTCGGCCTCGGGCGCAAGCGCCACTTTGGCCAAAAGCGCCGCAGCCATGGCCTCGTCACGCGGGGCGAAATCGGTACGGAAAGTGGCAAAATCGGCCATGGTCAGGCGCTCCTGATGGTGTTTATGTGATAATCCATTCCTATCGCAAAAATTTAAGTGTTTTAAGTTGGTTATTTTGATATAACATAGTGAATATCACTAAATAAATTAGATTTTTAGAGAATTATGCAAGAACTTGATCGCACCGACCGTCATATCCTGAAAATCCTGCAAGAGGATGGCCGCATCACGACGGTGGAATTGGCCGACAAAGTCGGGCTGTCGCCAACAGCCGCCAGCGAACGCATCAAACGGCTGCAGCGCGAGCATTATGTTTTAGGCTATCGCGCGATGCTGGACCCGCAAAAGCTCGGTCTCGGCCTCCTCGTCTTTATCGAGGTCACCTTGGATAAAACCACACCCGATGTCTTTGAGCGGTTTGCCGATGCTGTGAAGCGCTCACCGGAAGTTTTGGAATGCCACATGGTGGCAGGCGGGTTTGATTACCTCGTCAAAACCCGCGTTGCCGATATGGCTGCTTACCGTAATCTGCTCGGTGATGTGGTGTTGGCACTTCCCGGCGTGAAGGAATCACGCACCTATGCGGTGATGGAAGAAGTGAAGTCGGACGGCGCTTTACCCGTCTAGGCGGTAGAAGCCCTGCTGCACTGCACCTGCTGCATTGCAATAAGTCTCATTCCACGCTTAAAGTGCGCGCGGTTTGAAAAGGGCCAAGGCGGTTAATGCTTCCCGATATCCGAGATGAGAAACAGCTTCACGCAGCTTTCCGGTGGGATATTCCGGAGCGCTACAATATAGGCGTGGCGGTTTGCGATACATGGGCTGAGCAGGAACCTCATCGCCTTGCTCTTTTGGATGTTCAGGACACGGGTATCGTTCAACCTGTGACCTATGGCGCGTTGCGGACACACTCCAATCGCTTGGCAAATCTTCTTGTGTCATCCGGCATTGAACGCGGTGAACGCGTAGCGATTTTGCTACCACAATCGCGCGAAGTGGCCGAGAGCCATATTGCCATTTATAAAATGGGCGGCATTGCCTTGCCCTTGGCCGTATTGTTTGGCACCGACGCGCTTGCCTATCGCCTTGATGATGCGGGCGTCAGTGCATTGATTACCAATGCAGCAGGATTAGCCAAGCTTCGCTCCATGCCGAATGGCCTACGACCTTTTAAGCTTCTGCTCTCGGTGGATGGGCCGGAAGGATCAGCACTTGGTTATGATGAAGCTTTGGCTTCACAAGCGGATACATTTACACCTGTTGATACAACGCCGGATGATCCTGCGCTGATGATCTACACATCTGGTACAACCGGGCAGCCTAAAGGTGCGCTGCATGGTCATCGTGTGTTGCCGGGGCATTTGCCCGGTTTTCAATTGGTGCATGAATTTTTTCCGCAACACGATGATGTCTTGTGGACGCCTGCCGATTGGGCGTGGGCGGGTGGATTACTCAATGGGCTCTTGCCATCGCTTGCGCTTGGTGTGCCTGTCATCGCGCGTAAATTTGAAAAATTCGATGCGGCTGAAGCGTGGCAACTGATAGCCGATTTAAAGATCAAAAATATTTTTATTCCGCCCACGGCCTTACGCATGTTGCGTACGATACCCGATCCGCGATCGCGCTATGATATTCAATTGCGCACCATTGCTTCAGCAGGTGAGGCACTGGGTGCAGAGACATTGGTGTGGGCGCAACAAGAACTAGGCCTCACCATCAATGAAGCCTATGGTCAAACGGAATGTAATTTGGTGATCGGCTCGTCAGGTCTGCTGGGCATGACCAAACCGGGCTTTATCGGCAAAGCTGTGCCTGGACATACGGTTGCGATCATCCGCGAGGACGGCACGGTCTGTTTATCCGGCGAGGTAGGACAAATCGCTATTCGTCGCCCCGACCCCGTTATGTTTCTTGGCTATTGGCGACGCGAAAAAGCAACGGCTGATAAGTTCATCGGCAATTGGATGACAACGGGCGATCAAGGCATTCAGGATGAAGAAGGTTATATCCGATTTATCGGCCGCGATGATGATGTGATTACCTCGTCAAGCTATCGCATTGGGCCTGTTGAGATTGAGGATTGTCTTATCCGTCATCCCGCTGTCGCATTGGCTGCGGCTATTGGTAAACCAGATCCACTCAGGACCGAAATTGTTAAAGCCTTTTTGGTATTGCGACCTGGCTTTACCGCGTCCGAACAGCTCGCAAGTGAAATTCGTGATTTTGTTAAAGAGCGCCTATCTGCGCATGAATATCCACGTGAAATAGAGTTTGTCGACTCGCTACCGATGACGACTACAGGAAAAATTATCCGTCGCGAGTTACGAGCGCGAGGCTAAAGCCGCAATCGGCCTTCTTTCAATGCCATACGGGTTTCTGAATCAAGCGGTCGATATTTTCGGCTGTTCGAGTCAAACCAATGAAGGGTTTCATTCGGATCCGACATCTCAATGCCCTGTTGCATCAAATCTGTTTTACGCAGTTTAAACGTGCCCGTCATATCCATCTCGCGCCGAATGCGAATAAAGACGGGGCGTGCGTGGGGAGCAAGATTTTTATCGAGATGTTTGGCAAGATCATCGAGATGCAATGGCGCATCATCCGATGGCATAATGGCGGCCATACCGGCTTTACCGTCATGCCCGTCGATTGAAACACCGTAGACGGCGCAAGCGGCAACACCTGCATGGGTATTGATGGTTTCGGCGACCTCATTGGTTGAAACATTCTCACCCTTCCAGCGGAACGTATCACCAATGCGATCAACAAAATAAAAATAGCCTTGGCTATCGCGCGTTACAAGATCGCCAGAGCGAAACCACGCATCGCCCTCGCGGAATGCGTTACGCAATATTTTGGCTTCATCGGCCTTTTTGTCGGCATAGCCTTCAAAGCGGTTGGCGGGCGCGTTGGGATCATCGATAATCTCGCCGATGATTTCGCCAATTTCACCGGGCTTACAAGGAATGCAATGGCCTTGTTCATCCCGCATAGGGCGCTCGTTTTCGACATCGAAACGAACGACTTTCACCACAAACCTTTTCTCGGCCCATTTAGGAATACGTCCGACCGCACCGGGGCGTGCGTCAAAATTAAACAGAGCAATATTGCCTTCTGTTGCGCCATAAAATTCACGAATATGATTGATACCGAAGCGGTGTGAGAAGGCTTGCCAAATATCGGGGCGCAAACCGTTGCCGCAAATCAATTTAATAGAATGAGCCCGATCATACGGGCCGGGTGGCGCATTGAGCAGATAGCGACACAACTCACCAATATAGAAAAATCGAGTGCAATGATATTTAACACTATCTGCCCAGAATTCACGTGCGGAAAATTTCTCTCGAATGACGACGCTTCCGCCGCGAATGAGAACACCAAGCGTTGATAAAATACCGCCATTTGAATGGTACATCGGCAAACAATCATAAAGCCGATCGCGTGACTTGATTTCCATGACGGATGAAAAGCCAAGCGCCATCGCACTCACGCGGTAATGATTGATATTCGCAGCCTTGGGCAAGCCTGTTGTACCGGATGTGAAAATATAGAGACACTTATCGTCAAGCGTCAGCTGAACGCGTTCTTCCGGCAGTAAGGCAATAGGCGAAAAACTCATAATCGTTGAACCAATACGCGGTGTGCCGGAGATTGCTTCACCATGGATAAAAAGCTTCGGCGGATTTTCGAGATAGGGTAATGCGCTTTGCCACGCTTCTAAAAGTTCGACCGCAACAATCGCGAGCCTAGGCTTCACAATGCTGATCGAATGCGCGAGCGCCTGTCCTGTTTGACTTGTATTCAGCAAGGCCGTCGCACCACCGGCGCGCGCAATACCCATCCAGATCGCGAGATATTCGGGGCGATTTGGCATTAGTAAAACAACCGTTTCGCCTTTGCCAATTCCTTCCGACATCGCAAAGCGTGCGTAGCGATTGGCCCTGCCGTTATATTCGCCATAGGTGAAGGTTTCGCGCTCCGAAATAAGCGCTATTCGGTCGGGATGACGCTGAGCGACCTCCTCCATCCTTTCGCACATCGTCCGATTGGGTGTGGACTTAATCGGCTTCACGCGATTCAACGTCCGCAAAGCACCGCGTAGATAGGCGACTTCACTGACAGCGCGTTGAAAAATACCCATGCGTTCGTCCCTTGATCTATTATTCCCGCCTTAAGGAGAGCGGATTGTCGAGCATGGCCGAGCGATCGGGCGTGTCAATCCCCGGGCGACCTAGAAAGGCATTCCATAACCCCTCAACAAAGCTTTGCTCGAGATCTTTCGTAATAAAGACCAAACGGGTGCGGTGATCCTCATCCGGCCAAGCCGATAGAGCAATGGGTGGATGAAAAACGTGTTGAACACCGTGCAAAATGATCGGCCTATCAGGCGTTTCAGCGAGTTTAACAATGCCCTTCATTCGAAGAAGCTTTTCTCCGTGAGCAGACCGGAGAAGCGATAAAAACATCTCGAACGCCGATGATGGAATAGCATCATTGGTGGCGAGGCAGAAGGCGCGAATATGCACATCGTGCCGATTAACATCATGCGAGTGTTGCCCCTCCGGACCATCATGGTGATGATGGTGGTGGTCATGATGATGGTCGTGATCATGTTCATGATAGGCTTCGGCGTTAAGCCAATGGGTAACATCCGGATTTTTAGATGTAAGGTCAAACGGACCAGTGCCTATGAGCGCGCTCGCAGTGGCTTCTCCCTTTACGGCATCGAGGATTGGCGCAGCGGGATTAAGCGCTTGAAGACGCTTTTTAAGCGCCGATGTATCAGCGGCCAAGTCGCATTTGGTCAATACAATGCGATCTGCAACGGCCACTTGTTTGACGGCTTCCATGTGGTTATCAAGCGTTGAAGCGCCATTGACAGCATCAACCAACGTAACAACGCCATCAAGCGCATAACGTGCTGCAAGATAGGGGTGGGAGAGCAGCGATTGGAGAATGGGTGCAGGGTCGGCAAGACCTGTTGTTTCAATCACAACGCGCTGAAATTCAGAAATTTTGTCCGTATCCCGTTTTCGCATTAAATCATCGAGCGTGTCGACGAGGTCACCTCTAATGGTGCAACATAGACAACCCGATGCCATCAAAATCATACCATCGTCGCGTGTTTCAATGAATAAATGATCAAGCCCGATCTCACCAAATTCATTCACAATAACAATGGAATCGGAAAGCAACGGATCTTTGAGAAGCTGATTAAGCAGCGTTGTTTTGCCCGCGCCTAAAAAACCGGTGATGACAGAAACGGGAACTGGCTTTGGAATATCGCGATCCGTCATGCCGCTTTGCTCCGTTCGGCAAAGACGGTGGCAATGATGGCAGCAATCACAATCATACCGCCGAGATATTGAATTGGCGCTAACCGTTCGCCTAACACAATCGCAGATGTAAGCGCTGCAACAACGGGTTCAAGACAAAATGCTAAACCCGCCACAGAGGCCGATATGCGGGCTAGCGCAAGAATTTGAAAGCCAAAGCCAAAAACAAAGCCGCCAATCGTTAGCCAAACGGGCACGAATGCAATCGTCTGACTATCAACCGTAAATATGGCTCCGGTAAAGTAAACGGTTAGAAGGGCGCTGGGTAACACAATCACTTGGCTGATAACCAATTTAGCCGCTGTGCCTGTTTGCCTGCAGCGCGTGCCAGCAAAGAATTGGATCGCCGCAGAAATACTTGCTCCTGCGGCCAACAGAAGGCCTTTTGGATCAAGGCCCGCATCGGTGGTGCCAAGTACCAATACGACACCGATAAAAGCCGTTAAGACGATCGCCATCATAGCGAGCGTGAGAGGCTTTCGATCGATGAACGGACTTAAGACAACGATCAAGATCGGGAAGGTATAAAAGATCACGGCGGCGATGGTGATCGGGATGAAGGCGACAGAAGAAATATAACAAATCGAAACGCCCGTACTGCCAATACCTAATCCGAAGAGTGGCATGCGCTCGTTGCGCGGGACAGAGAAAGAGGCGCGGGTTAGTCGGCCGATGACCAGTCCAATCGCGATCATCACCAGAACGCGCTCGGCGACAATCATCGGGCCGCCGACGCCTAATTCGGCGGCTATCTTGGCAAAAGTGATATTAAAGCCATAGAAAAAGGCGCCCGAAAGCGCGAAAGCGAGGCCAGCTCCACTCCTTTGCACCCGCTCCATCCCAATGCGTCTCCACCCAAATGATCTTCTTAATCCAACCTGTTCTAGCCTGCGTTGTCACGTGACGAAAGCGGCAAAGGCAGATAAGGGGTGGTTAAAGGAATATATTGAATGACCATTTATTGGGTTTTAGCGGCCATCATCGGCGCTGCCGGACAAACGGCACGCAATGCCATGCAGCGGAATTTAACTGCTAAAATTGGCACCGTTGGCGCCACGCAGGTACGTTTTCTCTATGGACTTCCTTTTGCAATTGCCTTTTTGGGCCTTGCGAGCGTTCTGACAGATCACGCGGTTCCAAGTCTGAACCAGACGATGCTTGGATTTACGTTTTGTGGGTCGGTCGCACAGATTTTAGCAACGGCTTTAATGCTGCTGGCCATGCGCGAAACCTCCTTTGCGGTTACGACCGCCTATACGAAGACCGAACCCGTGCAGGTTGCTATTTTCGGGGTCATCGTCCTTGGAGACGTCCTGAGTCTTGCGAGTGCCATCTCGATTATCGTCGCCACTGCCGGGGTTATGATGATGGCGATCAAACCGGGCGATCGGCTGACCGCCAGCGGGCTGCGACCAGCAGCCTATGGTATTGCTTCGGGTGCATTTTTTGCGTTGTCGGCGGTTTCGTTTCGCGGCGGAATCATCGGGATCGGGGACGCGCCATTCGCGCTTCGCGCAAGCACGGTATTGGTCACATCCCTGGCCATCCAGACCCTCTTATTGATGGTCTACATGGTGCTGTTTAATCGAAAAGCTCTTTTGGGCAGCTTAAAGGTTTGGCAATCGTCCCTTTTTGCCGGGTTTATGGGGGCTTTTGCTTCGCAGGCCTGGTTTATCGGGTTCTCACTCACTAGCGCCGCCCATGTGCGGACTCTTGGGCTGGTTGAGATGATTTTTGCGCAAATCGTCACACGCGGCCTGTTGAACGAAAAGACGACGCGGCGGGAATGGGCCGGAATGACCTTCATTCTTGCGGGCGTTGCAGCGCTTTTGGTCCTCGGCTAGGACGCCCGCGCTGAAATAGCGAGCGCATGGACCCGCTCTGCAAACTCTTCCGCAAGCACAGCATTAATAGCCCGGTGCATCTCAACGCGGCTTTTACCCGCAAAGGCCGAGCTGACAATTTGGACCGAAAAATGCGTTTCGCCGCCTTCTCTCGCGCCGCCATGACCAGCATGGTGATGCGAATCATCGGTAACCACGAGCGATGATGGCGCAAATGCCGACATAAGCTTCGCCTCAATCTTATCCCGCATCGTCATATTATGATCCTCTAAAGCGCTGAAAACGGAATAAGAAGCATCGACTTGTTTTGCAAGGCTTGCCCCGGACTAGGCTTGCCGACTAAGAGAACATCCATGAACCCATCTTCAAAACTATTCGACAAGATTCGCATCGGTCCGCGTAAGGGCCGCACGGCTGCGCCAGCAGAGCCACCGCGCTGTGAACGGCCCGGTTGTGATGCGCCTGGGCCGCATCGTGCGCCTAAGGGACGGAATTCAGAAGGAAAGTTCTGGAATTTCTGCATCGAACACGTGCGGGAATATAATCAATCCTACAATTATTTTGCCGGAATGCCGGATGATGCAATCCTTTCCTATCAAAAGGATGCGTTGATCGGTCATCGTCCGACGTGGAAACTGGGCGAAAATGCCGCAAGCGGCAAACGCAGCCCGCGCAAAGGTGGCGTTCCAAAAGACGAGGCCTATGTGGATCCGTTTGACCTTTTTGCGGCCAGCGGACAAAAGCGCCCCCACCGCGAAGCGGAAACTTCAAAGCCTAAATTTGGGCCCGTGACGCTCAAAGCCTTCGAGACGCTGACGCTGGAAACGACAGCCGACTCCGCGACCATCCGTTTGCGGTACAAGGAACTCGTGAAACAATTCCATCCGGATGCGAATGGCGGCGATCGGTCGCTCGAAGATCGGTTACGCGAGATCATAAACGCATATAATACATTGAAAGCAGCGGGTCTGGCCTGATAGGGTGGGTAAGCCTGTGCCATTCAGGATCATCCCTTTTTCCCGGACGATCGGTTAAGGTTATGCAACGGCGGCATTAAACCGCCATGATGTGATGTGAGGTTCGACTGTGACTGCCACCCATACGGTTCCCGCCATGCCCGACATTATGGTGTCGGCACGTGAAATGTTCGGTATCGATAGCGATATGATGGTTCCTGCCTACTCTGTAGCAGACTCCCATGTCCCGGACCTTGACCCCGATTATCTGTTTGACCGCCAAACGACCTTGGCCATTCTGGCAGGCTTTGCCAAGAACCGCCGCGTGATGGTGTCGGGCTATCACGGCACGGGTAAATCGACTCATATCGAGCAAATCGCGGCGCGCCTGAAATGGCCTTGCATCCGCATCAACCTCGACAGCCACGTCTCGCGTATCGATCTTGTCGGTAAAGACGCCATCGTCTTGAAGGATGGCAAACAGATCACCGAATTCCAAGACGGTATCTTGCCTTGGGCGCTACAAAACAATGTGGCGCTTGTGTTTGACGAATATGACGCAGGCCGTCCGGATGTGATGTTCGTGATCCAGCGCGTCTTGGAGCTTTCCGGCAAGCTGACCTTGCTCGACCAAAAGCGCGTTATTCGGCCGCATGGTGCTTTCCGCCTGTTCGCGACCGCCAATACGGTTGGCTTGGGCGATACGTCGGGTCTTTATCATGGCACGCAACAGATCAATCAGGGCCAGATGGACCGTTGGTCGATTGTTACTACGCTGAATTATCTGCCGCATGACAAGGAAGTCGACATCGTACTGGCGAAGTCGAAGCAGTATCAAGGC
>JAPJMW010000074.1 GCA_026461505.1 Beijerinckiaceae bacterium | reverse complement strand
TGTAATGGTACGCCATTGATGGCCGTTATATTGCAGCAAATGGTGATTGTTGAAAAAGGTAATAAAAGACCGAACCGGAAAATTCAGCATGGACTTAGTCGACATAGACCAAATCGCTGCGCCCATCGGCAAGAGATAATCATCGCGAAACCGCGCCGAGAATCCATTGGCCAAAAGGTAACGGCCGAGCGAGCGTTCATCGAGCCTTCCGGCTTCCAAATCGGCGAGCGCCAATTTGTTGAACCGTAAAATTTCCAGCAGCATTTTGAGATAGCTGGGCGAAAACAGGTTCTTGGGTTGGGCAAATAGCCCCCCCATCGGATTTTTATCGCGCCCGCACCATTCGAATCGACCGCCATCGCCCGACAGGGCAAAGCTCATATCGGAGGCATGGGTGGCGACCTTTAAATGATCGAGCAGCGCAGTAAATTCGGGATAGTTGTTTTCGTTGTAAACGATAAAGCCAGTGTCAACTGGAATTGACACTTCGTCATAATCGACGCTAACGGTTGCAGAATGGCCGCCGGGGCGATCATTTTGCTCAAAAACGGTAATTTCGTGGGAAGACGACGTAGCTAAAGCGTAAGCGGTGGCGTTTCCCGCGATTCCGCTGCCGATAATAGCCAGCTTCATGCGTGTTTCAGTCGTCCGAATGTGTCTAGTCATGTTTACGTATATTACGTGAGCGCCTTGAATGCCGCAAGTGCGCTGTTGCGTGCTGCCTCATGATCGACGATCGGACGTGGATAGGTTTGCCCCAATTTTATGCCTGCTGAGGCTAATTCAACCGCGCTAGCTGCCCAAGGCGTGTGAATATATTTGGACGATAGACGCGCGATTTCTGGCACATAATGCCGCACATATTCGCCGTTCGGGTCGAATTTCTCGCCTTGAAGCATGGGATTGAAGATCCGAAAGAAGGGAGCGGCATCGGCACCCGAGCCCGCCACCCACTGCCAACTGGCAGGATTGCTGGCAGGATCAGCATCGAGAAGCGTATCCCAGAACCATGTTTCACCTTCCCGCCAATCGATCCGGAGATGCTTGATCAGGAAAGACGCTACAATCATCCGCACGCGGTTATGCATGAACCCCGTTTGCCAGAGTTCCCGCATGCCAGCATCGATGATGGGGTATCCGGTTTGGCCCTTTTGCCATGCTTTGAGCAAGGAAGGGTCATTTTGCCAGGGGAACGCGTCAAAGCGTCTTTGAACATTAAACTTCGCGATATCGGGCTGATGGTAGAGCAAATAATACGAAAATTCGCGCCATCCCAATTCGGCTTGAAAGACTCGTAAATCTTCGGAACTGGCGCGTGTTCGTCCCGATTGCACAGCCATATCGCTCGCCTGCCAGACGTGATTGATCGAGATTTCACCAAAGCGAAGATAGGGCGAAAGCCGCGAGGTTGATGGCATATCGGGCCGATTACGATTTTCCGAATAGCCCGCAAAGCCTTGCTCGATAAAAGTGTTGAGGGTTGCGGCGGCGCCGACTTCACCTGGTACCCACGCCTCTCCCATCTCGACAGCCCAATTCGGATTTTGCGGCAAGAGGGCGAGCTCCTCCAACGAAACGGAATGTTTTGAAGCGGGCTTTAGGGCAGGGATAAAGCGGTCTGGTGCCGGAAGAGGGGTAGGTATCGGATAATTTTCCCGAGCTGCGCGCCAAAAGGGGGTGAATACCTTAAAGGCGCCGCCCGATTTTGACGTGAGCGTCCAAGGCTCACGAATCAGGGTGCCGTTGAAGGTTTTGACGCTTACGCCGCCCGCTTCCAAATTTGCCTTGATGGCACTGTCACAGGCAATGTCGGATGGATGATATCGGCGGTTCCAGACCATTTTGGTAGGGCGAAGGTCGGAAATTATCTCAGGAATGATGGCCTCGGGATCCCCATGGTAGAGGTCCAAACGGCCGCCCCTTTTTGAAATATCCTCGACAAGCCTAGATAGGCTGTGATGCAGCCACCATTTCTGCGCGCCGCCCAAAGGACGCGAGTGTTTTCCGGTATCGTCGAAAATATAAATGAAATTGACCGGATTTTTCGATGCACTCGCTTCAATCAGGGCGGGATTATCGATCAAGCGAAGATCGTTACGAAACCAAACAAGGGTTGAATCGGTCATAATGGCCTTAGGGTTGCCGTCAAATTATGTAAGATTTACGGAACCAAAGCCTGCCCGGTTCATTTAATCCTCGCTAAATACGGAGGATTTGGCCGGATTTAAGGCAAAAGTGGCTCCTCGAGCAGGACTCGAACCTGCGACCATTCGATTAACAGTCGAACGCTCTACCAGCTGAGCTATCGAGGATCACGGGTGCCGGATACATCACTATGTATCCGTAACGCAAGGGGTAGATG
>JAPJMW010000073.1 GCA_026461505.1 Beijerinckiaceae bacterium | reverse complement strand
TGATGACGCACCACCAGACGCGACCTTTGACACATCCTCACCATCAGAGGCGATCAAGGCAATGACTTGATTGACGGCAACATCTTGCGTGCCCCCAGCAACCAAAATTTTAGCCAAAATACCTTCATCAACCGCTTCGACTTTCATCGTCGCTTTATCGGTTTCGATCTCGGCCAGAATGTCACCGGATTTAATCCGGTCGCCTTCTTTTTTGAGCCATTTAGCAAGATTGCCTTTCTCCATCGTTGGAGAAAGCGCAGGCATAAGAATTTCTACAGCCATTCTTGCCTCCCGCTTAACGGTAGCAGACGGATTTAACCGCCTCTACGACTTCAGCCACATTGGGTAGAGCGAGCTTTTCGAGGTTCGCTGCATAAGGCATTGGCACGTCTTTACCGGTAATGCGCTTAACGGGAGCATCGAGATAATCGAAAGCGCGTTCCATGATTTGCGCAGAAATCTCGGAGCCAACTCCCGATTGCGGCCAGCCTTCCTCGACAGTTACGCAACGTCCTGTTTTTTGAACCGAAGCGAGCACGGTTTCGATATCCATCGGCCGGATCGTGCGTAAATCGATGACTTCCGCCTCAATGCCCTGAGACGCTAATTCATCAGCAGCTTTAAGCGCATAGATCATGCCAATCGAGAAGGATACGATAGTGACGTCTTTACCCGAACGTGCAATGCGAGCCTTGCCGATTGGAACGATGAAATCATCAATCTTTGGAACAGAACCCGTCTGACCGTAGAGAATTTCGTTTTCCAAAAACACAACCGGATTAGGGTTACGGATAGCTGCCTTTAGCAAGCCTTTGGCATCAGCCGCATTGGAGGGAGAAACCACCAACAAACCTGGCACTTGGGAATACCAGGCCGTGTAGTCTTGGCTGTGCTGGGCGCCGACGCGAGCTGCCGCACCATTTGGACCGCGGAACACGATGGGGCAGCCCATCTGACCACCCGACATATAAAGTGTTTTTGCTGCAGAATTGATAATGTGATCAATTGCTTGCATGGCGAAGTTAAACGTCATGAACTCAACGATTGGACGCAAACCCGTGAGCGCCGCACCCACCGCCATACCGGCAAACCCATGCTCGGTAATCGGCGTATCAACCACACGCTTCGGGCCAAATTCCTGCAGCAAGCCTTGGGTGATTTTATAGGCGCCTTGATATTCCGCGACCTCTTCACCGATCACGAAGACATCGCCGTTCAACCGCATTTCTTCAGCCATGGCATCACGGAGCGCTTCGCGCATGGTGATTTGGACCATTTCAGTTCCGGCGGGAACTTCTGTTGAGGCATCATGAGCGGTAACGGATACAACAGGCCCAGCCACAGATGCTGCAATGGAAGGCGATGCAACAGGCGCAGGAGCCGACGGTGCCGCTTTCGGAGCAGCCGATACAGTTTCACCTTCCGCGGCTATAATCGCGATAACCTGATTGACAGGCACGTCTTGTGAGCCTGCGGGAACGAGGATCTTGGCCAAGATACCTTCATCAACGGCTTCGACTTCCATCGTCGCCTTATCGGTTTCGATTTCAGCCAGAATGTCGCCGGACTTGATCCGATCACCTTCATTCTTAAGCCATTTGGCAAGGTTTCCCTTTTCCATTGTGGGAGAAAGGGCGGGCATTAAAATATCAATCGACATGGCGCGCTAACCTTAGGCTGCGTTAAAGCGGGATTATTTCAAAATATCCGTCCAGAGTTCCGATGGATCGGGCTCTGGATCATGCGTTGCAAATTCAGAGGCATCATTGACTATTTCGCGCACTTCCGCGTCCACGGCTTTTAGATCGTCTTCCGTCAGCTTCCATGCACCCAGAAGGCGCGAACGAACCTGCTCAATCGGATCGTGTTCTTCGCGCATCTTTTGAACTTCGTCTTTCGAACGATACTTCGCCGGATCCGACATTGAGTGCCCACGATACCGATAAGTCTGCATCTCGAGGATGTACGGCCCCTTACCGTCGCGGCACCACTGAATGGCGCGCTCGGCCGCATCGCGAACCGCACGAACATCCATGCCATCGACTTGTTCGCCCGGAATGTTGAACGAGATACCACGCTTGGAAAAATCGGTTTGTGCGGATGCGCGGCTTACCGCTGTACCCATCGCGTAACGATTGTTTTCGATCACATACACGACAGGAAGCTTCCATAGCTCCGCCATGTTGAAGCTCTCATAGACCTGGCCTTGGTTGGCCGCACCATCACCAAAATAGGCGATCGAGACCTGACCATTGTCGCGATAGTGATTGGCAAAGGCCAAACCTGTACCAAGCGAAACCTGCGCGCCAACAATACCGTGGCCGCCGTAGAAATGCTTCTCGACGCTGAACATATGCATCGAGCCGCCCTTGCCTTTCGACAAACCGCCACGACGACCGGTAAGCTCGGCCATCACACCCTTTGCATCCATGCCGCAAGCCAACATATGTCCATGATCGCGGTATCCAGTAATAACCTGATCGCCATCTTTCTGCGCCATTTCCATGCCGACAACGACAGCTTCCTGGCCGATGTAGAGATGACAGAAACCACCAATCAAACCCATGCCGTACATTTGGCCTGCTTTTTCCTCAAAGCGGCGGATCAACAGCATTTCGCGATAGGCTTTCACGTCCTCATCCCGAGTGAACTCGGAGGGCGTTGAATTTTTACGAAGCGTGGAGCGGGCCGCTGTTGGGCGTGCTGATGAAGCAGCTTTGTTTCCAGCGGTGGATTTACGAGTAGCCAAAGCCATGGCGACCTCCGTTTTTTCTTATGGCCTTAAGCATAACCGACCCTCGCCTATTTGGCGAGAGAGCAAATTATGATTTTTTCACAAAAAACGAAAGTTATTATTTATATATTTCATGCACTTATAAGAAAGAACTTATAATAGGTTCATCAAATTATTGACCGTTTTGACGAACTTCAACCTTTAGTCGAGGGTCATAATAACAACATCGTTACGGTTGCCTCGATTCAAAACAACTCGCGACCGTTCTTCTAAAAATTCAGCATCAATATGGAATATGCCAACCAACGCATTGCGCCTTTCAAGCGCCAAACGTTCGGCCGTAACCTTGGAGAGTTCCGTTGAGAGGCGGGCAATTTCTGAAAGTAGGCTATTGCGGGTCTCAATCCCGCGACTGCCATTACCGGCTTCATTGATAAAGAAGACGGCAGCTACCCCTGATACGAGGTAGAGCATGAAAGGGAGCGCGATACCGCGGAATCGACGTTTAATAACCATAGCATGAGGGTTACCCCCCGTTCGTAAACAGATCCTAAAAAATTAGAAACTATTTTCACGAACGGGGTCGGAATAGCCCCATATCTGTCACAAGTGACAGGATTTTAGGGCGATTATTTTAAGCCCTTAATCGCGTTGCGGCCGGCATAAACGGCGGTTGAACCCAATTCCTCTTCAATGCGGAGCAATTGGTTATACTTTGCCGTACGGTCCGAGCGGGCGAGCGAGCCCGTTTTGATTTGGCCGCAATTGGTTGCAACCGCCAAATCCGCGATCGTTGAGTCTTCCGTCTCACCAGAACGGTGCGACATGACGGATGTATAACCAGCCCGATGCGCCATATCGACGGCGGCTAGCGTTTCGGTAAGCGAGCCGATCTGGTTGACCTTCACGAGAATGGAGTTTGCAACGCCCTTACTGATGCCTTGCGAGAGGCGGGTAACATTGGTCACGAACAGATCATCGCCCACGAGCTGGCACTTGGAGCCGATCAGATCGGTAACAAGCTTCCAACCTTCCCAATCATCTTCCGACAGACCGTCTTCAATCGAAACAATCGGATAGGTGGAGGCGAGCTTGGCGAGATATTCGGCCTGCTCCTGGATGGAGCGTACCTTACCCTCGCCTTCATAG
>JAPJMW010000072.1 GCA_026461505.1 Beijerinckiaceae bacterium | reverse complement strand
GCCCGCTACGCTGTTCGACAGCCAAGGCGTGACCCGCGCCTCAATCGACGCCCAATCGGCGACGACGAATGACTTACCCTCTGCGGGCAGCAGCGCCGGGCGAAGCATACCCTTCAACACATCAGTGACGCGCTTGCCGTACTTCGGCACGATGGCATGACCGCGCACCATCGCTTGACGCACCTCGTCGGGCTCCTTGGCGCACTTGCGGGTGAAGTTATGGACCTGAGCGCCGTAGGACGACGCACGGCCTGTGGCCGAGCCACCGGCGAATACGAACGCGCCTCGGACACGGTTGTCGTCCTCGTCGGCCAACGCAGCCAACCGGCTAAACTTGGCGACAGATGACGCCCACAGGTCGTCAGCGCACTGGATGACCTCTTCGACATCTGGGGGCACCTCGTCAGGGTTGCCCATAGCGAGCAGATTGGCCCGAACGGACTTGTCAATGGACTGCTTATCGTCGCGGGTCATCAGCTTGCGGGCTTCAGGGCCAACGCGATCCCAGACCCACTGACGCATCTTAGGGCTGCGGACGGATGTGATAGCGCCTTCGGTCACCTCAGTGACAATCTGTTGGATCTCTTCCAACTCGGCGCTCGCGTACCGCACCGCAGCCTCGCACAGCGCCTTGTCCACCAACACGCCTCGGTCGTTGATGCGCTCGTTGATGTGATAGTCGCGCAGTTCGTCGTCGGCCAAGTCACGCATCGCCTTGCTGACGGCCCGCATGGTGCGGACGTCCTGCTCGCAGTAGGCGATCATCTCTGCCATCAACGCGGGATCGTCGTTAAAGGTTCCGTCAGCGCGGGGGATCGACAGCAGCCGGATGAGTTGGTTGCCGCGATGGTCCTTCTTCATCGTGCTGCTGATAGCGCGACCGATATCTTCTAATGATCCTGGCAAGCAGTTGGCCCTTGCTTGTGTTGCGGTGCAATAAAACTGCTCTAACTTAAACGGGATCTGTAAAACATTCCAAAGGACAAGACGCTCGAAAGCGGCGTTATGGGCGCGGATTTGTCCCTTATAATCGGGAAAAGGAAATGGTTGGTCGGGTGTCCATGTGATGACCTCGTCGTCATCAAATGCGTAGGACATACATAGCACGTCGGTCGAAGCGTCGAGGGAGTAATTGTAAACGCCGCGTGATCCAAGGTCACAACGGCTGCGCGTTTCAAAATCAAGCCATAACATTGTACTTTACCTTTACAATCAGTTGGGGCGTCAATTTGGTTGCTGGACTAGACACGGGAGAAAGCCAGAAAATACCGTGTTGCAACATCCTTGAACGCTGGCTTAACCGCCCCGTCTGGATTAAGAACGACGACGACGGCTTGTAGGAGCCGGTGCCGGTTCTTCAACAGTCTCTTCTACCGCGCCGTCCATGCCGATCCATTTCTGGATGTCAAAGACAGGCGAGAAGATACGGCCATAAGACTTGTGCTGATAGTGTTCCTTTTTCAGAACCACGATAGGCACAGGCTTATTCTGGTCAGCCTCGACCTGAGCCGCAATTGCAAGCACCAAAGCCTGAACAGCGCGTTTGCCGCCGACCGAAGTCGTTGCATACCGAGCTTCCATGCCTTCGTCCTCGCCATCAAGACACTTGAGGCTCATGCCGATCTGGGTCTCCCAACCACGCTTCGCGCCGGGAGGTGCAACATCCATATCAGGCAATGGCGACGATACCGGCACCATCTTCTCACCAAGCACTTCACCGTCGCCCCAAGCAATAAAACCGTGGACGAACGAAAAAGGATTGATGGCCCAAGTAGATCCATCCTCAACCTCGGTCTGATCGGCACCGAATACCCAGTGGCCGGTCTTGTCCATTTTAAGGATGACCGTGCCACCGGTAGGATCAGCGACGTTGACCGCACGAAGAGTAGCGGCGAGGTTGGCGACAGGAAGGGTAGAGTTACCAAAGTTCACTAAGTTAGACATTATTACACTCCGATTTTACTAAGGGCAGCAACCATTTGCTGACCGATTTGCAACACGGCTGGGCGAGGATCATCCTCGGATGCCAATGTGTTGCCCGACGAGACGGAGACAACTAAACCTTCCGGCATCGACAGCTTGGCCTTCTTTAGAAGCGCGTCTGTCTTGGCCGGTGAAATTACAGATGTCACCGTCACTTCAGCTTCAGGGAAATTCTGCGTCAACCATTCGTAGGCCGTCGCTTCATTAACCCATTGTCTCGTTGCGCGTTTCGGCACCAGCTTGTAGCCTGGCACGGAAACGCTTTTCTCAAGCATTGTAAATGCGAGCGCCCGAAGGTCTTTGATCCAACCTTCTAGCAAATCAGCATTGGCAAGATACTTGCCGATCATGTCGGCGTCTACCCCCTCAATCTGCGTTTGTAGGGCTCTGTCCACAGCGCCGGTCATAACTGGGCAGATTGGACGGGCGGCGCACCACTTGCAATGGTCGCCGTGCGCGAGAGGCGCGTCTGTTTTCTCTGACCGTTTGACGGCAATGATGAGTTCTTGCTCAAACGCAGCGATGCGGGCAGGGGTCGTGACCCAGCGCGTTACGCCTTTGGTAGGCGGAATGATAATACATTCGATTTCAGTTGCTCCATTAAACACCCACTTGACTTCGGGTGTTCGCATGGCGGCTGCGGCGTAGAACATAAGCTGAGGATTCTCCTCGGCGTATACTGCAACTCCGTCTCCGAATTTCCAGTCGATGACATAGGCACGGTTACCAATTCGCCCAAGCAAATCAGTTGAACCGAACACTCCCGGCAGAATATCTTCACCGAAACCAACTCTTGTTTCGACGGCGATTTCCATAGTCTTAGTAGGGTCGATCGCATCCAGAGCCTCAAGCGCCGGAATGAGCTTGGTATCCAAGAGATCCTGAGTAAGGGTGATGTTCTCATATTCGCAACCTAAGAATGTCTCCGGCTGAACGTCCTTGTTCAATACCTGAGCGATGATGTCGTGGAGCAAGGTGCCTTCGTCGGCGTAGCTGCTAGATGGCTTGGATGGCATCTTGGCGCAAAGCGCTACCGAGCCTGGGCAAGCGATAACGCGCTTGGCGGTCGAGCCGCCTACAATATTACTGTGTTGCATAGTTGGTTTCCTTTAAATACTTTACCATATTGTCGATTACACTCAACCGATCTTCCTCAGATGGGGCGCATTCCAAAGCCATTTTAAGGACGGTGATTAACGCGCCAATGACTTCCTGTCCGCTGCGGTTGTCAATAAGATCTTGTATGTCGTCTATTAATTCTTCCACTTTACTCTCCTGTATTGGTGACGCCCGAACATACTGCAATAAAAAGTGTTGTCAAATATTTTTTTAAAGAAATTGAAATTAAATTGACATCATTAAAATGTTATATGTTCGCACCGGAATAGAGGACGACCCATGCCTG
>JAPJMW010000071.1 GCA_026461505.1 Beijerinckiaceae bacterium | reverse complement strand
TCGATTTCAACAAGCGTTTCAGGAAAGGCATCGGGAATTTTTTTCGATTGATAGGTCGACTCGACAATCGAAACGCTACCCGAGCTATGACGCATCAATATGGTCGCCGTATCTTCACCTTTAATATTCGGATTACGCTTTTGTGTTTCACACGAGAGATATTCAACTTCACCTAGAAAATATCGAGCGAGGTCTAGAACATGGATTCCGACGTCCAAAATAACGAGCCGCTTTTCTTCGGCGAGATAGGGCTGTCCTTTATAAACATCGTAGCCCGTGCGGAAGGAAAGACGGGCCCAATTTGGTGTGCCGATAGCACCTGAATCAATGACGCCACGAACGCGTTGCATTGTCGTCGCAAAGCGAAAATTCTCATGCACGGCCAGCCACGTCTTATGCCGTCTGGCTGTTTCGACAATATCGATACAATCGGCCCAACTTGGCGCGAAGGGCTTTTGAACAACGGCGGCAATGCCCCGTTCTGCTGCCATTGCTGCGAGCGCCTTATGGCTTCCCATTTGGGTTGTGATATCGACAAGATCGATCTTCTCCTTGTCAAACATGGTCTGTGCATCGGTATAGGAGGTAGCTCCGAACTTCTGCGCGGCGGCTGCAGATTTGCTGGCATCCATATCGCAAACAGCAACCAGTTCTGCGCCCTCACTTCGAAGGTCAGTCCAAGCATGCAAATGGTTTTGGGCATAAAAGCCGCAGCCGATCAGGCCGATCCGTGTCTTTTTTTGATTTTCCATGGCGCATCCCCCCGTTCGCCTGTTAAACTTAAGTGTTAATCAGTATGAATACTTTTTCAATCTCCAACCAGAAAGTCAGTCTATGGCCAATTCTGCACAAAGTAATGGGGTTATGCTGGTAACTGGTGCCAATCGTGGCATTGGTAGAGCCATTGCGGAGGCAGGGACCAAAATTGGATATACCGTAGCGGTGCACTATGCGCAGCATAGGGACGAGGCCGAAAGTCTCGTTCAATCTCTACGCTCGATGGGGGGGAAGGCCATTTCGATTCAAGCCGATATGGCCGTTGAATCGGATATCCTTCGCCTCTTCAAAGAAATCGATGAACAGCTCGGCACGATTACGGCGCTGGTCAACAATGCAGGCAGCATTGTGGAAGTAAAGCCGATCGCCGAGATTAGCGCAGCAACAGTCGAGAGAACCTTAAGGGTTAACCTCGCCGGTCCCATTCTTTGCTGTCGGGAAGCGCTGAAACGCATGTCCACAGCACGCGGCGGCAAAGGGGGAGCCATTGTCAATATTTCGTCCATGGCAGCCGTTCTTGGTGGATTGCCCAACGAGGTTCATTATGCTGCCAGCAAAGGGGGGGTGGATTCATTGACCATCGGACTTGCACGTGAGGTTGCCACCGAAGGCGTCCGCATTAATGCCGTGCGACCCGGGGTCATCGACACGCCTATCCATGACTGGCATGGCGGAAATGCATTTCTTGAAAAATTTGCACCTCAATTACCCATGAAGCGCGCAGGCACACCGCAAGAGATTGCGGAAGCCGTGATCTGGCTTTTATCGCCAGCGGCATCCTACGTTACGGGATCCATTCTTAACGTGTCCGGCGGCAGATAAACGCTGCTAGCCTTTTATTTTACTTTCACTGATTGCTTTAGCCAATGTATCTTTCAACAAAGCAATGTCGGTACCAAGGCAGAGCATGCGAAAACCCCTCGCCTGCCAAGCACGAGCCACCTCGGCATTGCCAGCTAAGAATCCAGCGGGCTTTTCCGCCTTGTTACACGCCGAAATTAAGTGCGCCACAGCCGCTTCAAAGCGCGGATGATCAAATTGACCTGCAATACCCATACTGTCGGTTAAATCAAAATGGCCAAGCCATCCCACGTCAATTCCAGAAACCGCCATAATCGCTTCAGCGTTTTCAATTCCCTTCGCCGTTTCGATCAAAGCAATGGCCATAATTCGCTCGTTTGCCGTCTGCATCTTGTCGACAACATCGCCGCCTAAATAATCATCATGCGCCATGGAGAATGCCAATCCGCGGACGCCTTCTGGGCGATATCGCGTCCACGAGGCTATCTGTTCTGCCTGCTCGACCGTCTCGACCATAGGAACCATAATGCCCAATGCGCCGGCATCAAGAATGGTGGCGATCAAATGATAATAACACCCCGGTACACGCACCATGGGAACGATGCCGATCCCGCGCGCAAAAGCAATCTGGGCTTTAATCGTTTCAATGCCGACGCCGCTATGTTCCATATCAAGAATAACAAAGCTTGCTCCGGCCACATGGAGAATTTGGCAAAGACCGGGCGTAAAAAATTCAAAAACCATGGTGCCAAAGGCAACCTGTCCAGATCCAAGCGCCGTTTTTACCGGATTAGTTCTCATGATCGACCTCCCCATTTTTAACGATGAAATTCAATTTTTTGACTTGGGTTAAGATAGCTTAGAATAAAAAATAAGGAAGCTGATTTACGAGTTAGATCTTAACTAAAACTCGCCCAAAACTATTACAAAAATATTGGAGGCATAGAACAAAGTGATATTTTCTGACCGTCTAAATCAAAATAGAATTATCCATAGACGATCTCAATGAATTAAATACGCCCAAAGAGAACGGGCGCAATCCAAAAATTACCATATATTTTGCTAAAATTAAAATCGGATCTTTAAAATTTCTATGCTATTTAAATTTGTATACTCAAATTAATGTCGTACATACTAATTTTAAATAGGTAGAGATTATTCATCTAAGAAAAAGCTTGGCGCATTTCGTTCGTGCACAGATTTTTGACGTCAAAGAGCCAAAAAAAAGATCCGATGTCGTGGGGTATTTCGAAGAGAATATAATGAGATCTGGTTTATAAAAATCGACTTCTTCTATAATTTCAACATATACTATTCCCTCACGGACAGTAGTCGAAATTTTATCACGTGGATATTCAAGGGAATTAGCTAACGCGCCTATGGCATCTTCGTATATTTTTTTATCTTGCCTTGCAATTTCGATTACTCCGTACACACCAAAATTGGCTAGTGGTATCGTTGAGCACACAAAAATTAGGCGAACATCCGCCTTATGATGGCTCGCGTACTCAACCGATCGCTTAAAGCATGATTTGCTCTGTTCTATTCGATCAAGATTTACTGGAATTAGAATTTTTGGAAACATTAATCGCCCCCGATCCTAGATCAATTAGTCTTTCAGAACCAATTTGGCCAGTCAAATCCAAATTAGAATTATTAATTATATATTCATTACAGCTACTGTCTGACGTCAGCACTCGTGGGTCTGATTTGAGGATTTGAACAACGGAGGATTTCTGGTTCATCTTATCGATTAGGAGATCGAGATGATGAAGAAACCTGAAACTTCGAAGGACGCGGCTGACAAGCTGGTCAAGAACATCCGCCGCAAGGCTCGCCAGACGTATTCAGCGGAGGAAAAGATCCGCATTGTCCTGGCCGGTTTGCGCGGCGAGGAAAGCATCTCGGTGCTATGCCGGAGAAAGGCCGTGTGAACCTAAAAATAATAGGTGATATGAGCGCGTTAGCGCTTCTCGATAAGCCTGGACAAAAAACCGATGTATCGGTGGTAGCG
>JAPJMW010000070.1 GCA_026461505.1 Beijerinckiaceae bacterium | reverse complement strand
TGGCGTGGCTGATGACGAAGAATAATAATTAGCCTATCATAAGTGAGGCGCTTGGCGGGCTTAAGCTCGCCAAGCGTTATATATTTTAAGTATCCTTTTATTTGCATTGCTCGACGTGAAATAAAAATTTAACACGAACATTAGTCGACCCATTTGCACTGTGGGGTTAACATTTTTTGCCCGTTTAGTTATGTCCAGATTGTTGTTTTTTCTAATGATGGCTTCCAAAGTTATCCCGGGGCCTAAAAGGCTACTCAGCATTCTGTTTAAATGCTACAATTTCTCGCACTAAGATAAAGAGGTCCAAAGATATGCCCGGTGAATTTCAAATCGTAACCAGCCAATCGTGGATCAGCCGAATTTTAGGCTCGTTCGGGGGCTTTTTCTTAGGCCTTTTTCTCGTCCCAGTCTCGATCGTCATTCTTTTTTGGAATGAAGGTCACTTTGTTGAAACTTATAAAACATTAATTGAAGGGCAAGCCCTTGTGATCGAGGCCCCGGCGTCGGAAATCTTAACTGCAAACGAGGGAAAATTGGTTCATGTAATAGGTGACGTCGACGTCGGTGACGGTGTGACCGACGACGATCTAGGAATATCGACCAAAGCTATCCGCTTAAAGCGGATTGTTAAAATCTTTCAGTGGCAAGAACATGCAAAGTCCCAAACAGAAAAAGTTATGGGCGGGTCAGACAAAACGGTAACGACTTACTCCTACGATCAGACTTGGAGCGAAAATCTAACTCCGTCATCAGAGTTTAAGGATAAGACGGGTCACGAAAATCCAGCACATGTGGATTATGAAAGTCTGACGTTGGAGGCGCCGGAGGCCCGTGTTGGCGCATTTAGCTTACAACCGGCTCATTTAGCAAAGCTTAATAGATTTACACCACTCGCAATTACTCAAGCTCCTGAAGCTGCCTCGTGGCCCGAGGAGGCCACACTTGCTCAAGGTGAGATTTACCTCGGTGCCGATCCAAAAAGCCCTAAAATTGGTGATATTCGAATATCGTTTGAAGTTGTGAGTGAAAAAAAATTAAGTTTGGTCGCGAGGCAGGAAGGTCAATCATTTGTTCCATACGAAGCCCAATCGGGTGGCTCGATTGAATTTTTTGAATCGGGGCAACACTCTTCCGCAGAGATGTTTGCTTCAGCGCAAAGCGATAATACCGTTTTTACGTGGGTTATGCGGATTGCCGGCATATTAGTTTCGATTTTTGGCTTCAATCTCATATTCGGGCCGATCTCGGTCATTGCCGACGTCATTCCGTTGGTTGGTAGTCTCGTTGGTTTTACGTCAGGCGGTATATCTATATTGCTTGGTGCAGCGTTGTCGGCGGCCTCAATTGGTGTAGCTTGGGTATTTTTTAGACCTCTTATTGGGGGCGCCCTACTCGCGGTGGCAATTGCCGCGGTCATTGCAGTGTTTCAAATTAGATCAAAAAAAGTAGAAGCAGCTCACTAGGCGCAGCGGCCAAAGATTATGCCCGTCAAATGATTATACGAAGCGGACGAGATCGTATGAAATTTCAACACTCCACATTTTGACGTCACTCAACGAAGAGTATTCGTAAATCGTCCTTTGGCACATAATCCCTGACGGTCGCTTCAAAACGTAATGGGCCCGTTCTCTTAATTGGGAGGGCCGTGCACAGTGAGATCACTTGCTTGTTTTCGCCTTCAGATTTTGCACCGCCATTTAAATTTTTGGCCGCCCCGACCGGGGCATCCGGTTGATTTTTTTCAATACGCCCAACGTTTTTGGCGACTGTATCATGTGCCTCGCCGTATCCGCCTTGAATTGTGAGGTGAAAACTTTGGATGGGGCCTTTCCAATTTTTAGCCGTCTGAACAATATAGGCGAGCGTGTGACCATATAATAATTGGTCTTCCAGAGCCTGATGTTTATTCATCTTGACAATTGCGTTTTTGGTCGGACCGTCAATACAATAGACTTTATCTGTATTGGAGTTACCTTCTGTATCTGAATTTCCGGATCCCATTATCTTATTGGTCTTATCGATCCAGATAAATTGTGCTCCAATAATGGGTCTATAAGTGTGTTCGACGCGTGTAATACCTGCTCGGAAAGTTTGCATCCAATGGAATGTAATATGCGTGCTCCAATTTAGGCGATAAAACTCGCGGTCATACTCCTCAACGAGCGCGCCGATTTTTTTCAGGCGTTCTTTGGCCGTCGTGTCGAGTGCGTTGGGGTCGCTACTGATTTGGGGGGTGTAGTCTTTTTCGAATAGACCTGGACGCAATAGAAGTTGTTCACCGCCAATATCGCGTAATGTCTCCGTTATATCCGCGCCATTTGGTAACAAGGCACGAACTTCCACATCAGGCTTAATCTCCACGCCGTCAACATTAACATGGAAATTTATGAAATTTACCCCCTTCCACGGGCTTATCAAAATATTATGGCCGCCCGTGGAACTATCGAGTCCCGCCGGCGTCCAGTAAGGAACTTCCGGCAAAGGAAAGGCGACCCTTAGAGTAACTGGCGTTTCCGTATCATTGCGCATTTCATACTGAACCCGGACTTGGCTCTGTGAGAGAAATAGATCCTCGCGTTGAATGCTAATGACGTCATTTTTTATTAGGGTGATCCCTCCAGCAGCAAGTTCCGAACTAGAGTCATTAGCAATTGCTTTGCTTGCAATCAAAAATACAAACACGTTGAAGAGTAAAATATTGATTTTCATGTAATTGAATTTTCTTTTGCTTGAAGGAAAGATCGCTAAATTCTGTTTATTGTCCCAACATAGTGATGGGTGTTTCCTTCCTCATCACATCAATAATGTGAATAATAGGCTCTGGGGTAATCGAATGAGATCCAATAAAGGGGCCATCAATAATTAGGATCCCAGACGTAAGGATTCCCAAAACGAACCCTATCATCGTAGTTGTCAACATCCGCTCAGGGCTCGCCTTCAGAATGAGTGCAATTAACGGAAGTGCAGCAAATAACAGTAATAGTATCGTCCAAAAATTGGCAGGCAAAGATGCCTCTCCAGCCGATATTCTTCTCGACCTTAATTGATCTATTTCATGTACCAATTGAATAAGTTCACGATAAATAATCTCTTGTTTTGCGGAAGCTGGCTCAAACGTCTTAAGCGCTGTAATTAGAATTTGGTATGTGTCGTCAACGGCTTTGCTACCTGCGCCATATTCAAGACCTTGCCACTCGACCTTTACAATTTGATCGGCATAATTCACTAAAATCGCACGCAAATCATTTGCATGAGGAGTTCCGTAGAGCTCCAAATTTTTGTCAAATGAATATATAGCCTCCGCCTCCAAACTGACATTATCTGCTGAAGCTTTGTAAGTAGCATCGACACTTGTTAGCGAGAAGATTAACATGGTCGCAATTGCAGCAGATACAGCAAGAAATGAGTCAAACCCTTCCGAATTGACTTCTTCGGCTGAAAATAATAATTTTCTTGGAACGGCCATTGAAATGAAAATAACGAGAACAAAGGCCCCAATAACGGTAGGAAAAAGAAAATATTCTGGTAAATTTTTGAGAGCATTCAACATTAAACTACTCCATTGATAGAATTATATTTTCTAATATTTTTGATATTCTAAGAATCGTTTGAGAAATGCAACAAAATTATTTAGATTGATTGTGTTTACCTTCAAATAATTTGATTTTGGAATAAATAACATAGGCCCACTAGAATTATGCCTAATCTAAATTATCGCTGTAATACCAATATGAAATACAAGTAAATTTATATGTAGATGAATTTTGGCATTAAATTCTTTTTACTACTTCGGCCCGAAACGAGTGACTTGTTTTTAAATAACAATCCAAAGCGTGTTCTCTGGTTATTATCAGAAAACTTCGCCTGTCTGTGAGGCCGAACCTCCTATAGCCAAATTGTGAATCGAATACCTATATTCTGCGATAATTGACTGTTTCAGGGGCACATCAACGACATCTTATTATTGTTTGCTCCCGAGTAAGCTCATCCACTGTCTTAGATCAGTTGGGCGCTCTTTTGACGCGGATTTTAGTTTTAACCAATTACTTTATATCTATTTATTGGATGTTCGATTTATGGTCATTATTTTTTACGCCCATAATCTATAAACTCTTTTCATCTCGCGAAGTTAATCAAAGAAATTGCTAAATTTTCGTTCTTCTGGTCCAATATTTTTATTGAAATAATTGTTACTATGATAAATAATTTATTTAGGGATTATCTTTAGCTTTGGGAAAGCGTTAAAAATGCGTTACTATCTTTTAATTTTTTTCTTTATAATTTTTGGCGCTGCCAATAATTCTTTTTCGGCTAACCGAGATGAATCATATGTATCTCCATTCCAGGGTACATACGATAGGGCCGAAAACTATTGGCTAGAAAATATTGGATCAAAGCCCAATAATAACACACACTCTTCTATTTTGTATTTTCTCGGAAACGTTACCAACACTATGTTTCATGAGTTTGGGCATGCCCTGATTTCTGAATTTGAAATTCCGGTTCTTGGCCGGGAGGAGGATGCTGTAGATTCCTTTGCAAATATCATGATGATTAGCGAGGATCCTGACCCAATTCTTGATGAAATGATTGTAGCGGTATCAGATGAATACTTCGAGGAAGGTAAATTTTCTGAGCTTGTTGCGTGGGACGAACATTCCATGAATGAGCAACGTGCTTATGCGGTAGTATGCATGCTTGTTGGCGCAGACCCAGTGGGATTTAAGCATGCCGCGGATAATGCCAGTATGCCAAAAGATCGCCAGGAAGCTTGCGCTTTCGAATGGGAGAAAACGTCAGTTTCTTGGAATAAGCTTCTAGAAGAACATTATCTCTCGGATAAAGAAAAACACTCGCCTAAAATTATCGTTAAATATCAAAAGCCTGGCGAAAAATACGTTAAGGTGGCGGGCCTACTAGAGGCCTCTGGTATTATTGAGGATGTGGTTGAGTACATTGGTGTAACTTATAAAATCCCAAACGATATTATTGTTTCCGTTAAGCGCTGCGGTGAGGAAAATGCGTTCTGGGAACCGGACGGTCACAAACTTACGATGTGTTACGAGCTTGCCGATAAATATCTTGCAAGCGCTATAACTACCCAAAGTGCGTCGAATAAATAAACACAGTTTTTTATTGAGCTAAAAGTATTGCCGCGCGGAAGGTTATGATTATAATGCAGCACCGGCGGTAGCTTTATCAGTCAAATAGCCGCTTGAAAATTAGACGGTGATACAGGTTCGGCGATTTATCTGAATAGCAGCACTCAACTCATCAGCATCTTCGCATTATGCCCTCCAAGCTGACACGCAGAACAAAACCCAATAGCTTCAATGTTAGCCTAATCTAATTCAAATCAATTTGAATTGCATATATATGCGCACATGCGGCGCCTAACAGTTCATGACAACTTCAGGTAAACTGCAGATATTGTAGGATTTTTTAATTCAAAAATTAATTTAAATTTAGTGGTCTCACATCGATGCGAAATAAGGCAGGTCTATTATAGCAATCATTCTTAATAGATTACTGCATTAATAATCCATTTTCGTTAACGATTGAGATGGACGTTACGTCAAGATTACGAACCATATAATCAAATTTATTCGACGAATTTGACCTTTCCCGTTTAAAGATAACCTCAACCCGCTTATCCAATTTTCCGTCTAGTGCATAGAGAATATCTTGATGATTTTTTGTTTCGATTCCATCAATAGATGTAACGATATCGCCCTCGAGAAATTGTGACTGTTCGGCTTCTGAGGCATGATCAACAAATTGAATGACCATCTGGTTCTTCTCATTAACGGTCATAGACCCGATCGTCATTCCCGAGACAAATACTCCCAAGCGTTTAACCCTATCTCTCGCTTCAGGAACATTAAT
>JAPJMW010000069.1 GCA_026461505.1 Beijerinckiaceae bacterium | reverse complement strand
CAGGCCTCAGCCGCTTTGCCAAAATGGCGGTGTTGGGCCAAGGCCTCAAAATAACGCAGCTGCTTAAGGGTGATGTTTATCATAAGTTTAACTTATCGTGATTATCAGAAAATACAACTTAAACTAATGATGCGCCTGTGTTAGGGGTCTAGCATCATAGCCAAGATTGGAGAGACAAATGAGCGGAAATGACGCGCAAAAGGCCGGTGGTTGCCCCGTAGCCCATGGCAGCACCAAGCAGGTGACCCTTGGAGCCAAGTCGAACAGGGATTGGTGGCCAAACCAGCTGAATATCAAAATTTTGCATCAGCATTCCGCGCTCTCGAACCCTATGGGTACGGGCTTCAGCTACGCCGAAGCGTTCAAGAAGCTCGATCTGAATGCGCTTAAAAACGATATTATGGCATTGATGAAGACATCACAGGATTGGTGGCCAGCCGATTACGGCCATTACGGTCCGTTTTTCATCCGCATGGCTTGGCACAGCGCCGGAACCTATCGCACGGGCGACGGCCGTGGCGGCGCCGCCTCCGGCACGCAACGTTTCGCACCGTTGAACAGCTGGCCGGATAACGGCAATCTCGATAAAGCCCGTCGTCTGCTTTGGCCGATCAAGCAGAAATACGGCAATGCGATTTCCTGGGCCGATCTCATGATCTTCGCGGGCAACTGCGCGCTTGAGTCGATGGGCTTCAAGACTTTCGGCTTTGCCGGTGGCCGCGCCGATGTGTGGGAACCGGAAGAAGATATCTATTGGGGCGTCGAAGGCAAATGGCTCGAAGACCGCCGCTATAGCGGTGACCGCGAGCTCGAAAATCCACTCGCCGCCGTGCAGATGGGTTTGATCTATGTGAATCCGGAAGGTCCGAACGGCAAGCCTGATCCTTTGGCTGCTGCCAAGGATATTCGCGAAACCTTTGCGCGTATGGCGATGAATGATGAGGAAACGATTGCGCTGATCGCGGGTGGCCATACCTTCGGTAAAGCCCATGGCGCGGCTGACCCGCAGAAATATGTCGGACCAGAGCCAGAAGGCGCGAGTATTGAAGAGCAGGGCCTTGGCTGGAAGAACACGTTCAACACCGGTAAGGGCGTTGATACGATCACCAGCGGGTTGGAAGGCGCTTGGACCACGAACCCTGTGAAGTGGGACAATAATTATTTCGACAATCTGTTCAATTATGATTGGGAACTCACCAAGAGCCCAGCCGGTGCGTGGCAGTGGACGCCAAAGGATGGCGCGGGGCAGGGCACGGTGCCGGATGCACATGATCCTTCGAAGCGTCATGCGCCTATCATGTTCACCACCGATTTGGCACTGAAAATGGATCCGATCTATGGTCCGATTTCAAAGCGCTTCCATGAAAATCCGCAAGAGTTTGCCGATGTCTTTGCCAAGGCTTGGTATAAGCTGACGCATCGCGATATGGGTCCTGTCACCCGCCTTCTCGGTGATTTGGTGCCTGAGCCACAGCTTTGGCAGGATCCAATTCCAGCGGTCGCGCATCCTTTGATTCACGAGGCCGAAATTGCCGAGCTGAAAGAAAAGATTTTGGCTTCGGGGCTTACGGTCTCTGAATTGGTCACAACGGCTTGGGCCTCTGCTTCAACCTACCGTGGCTCTGATAAGCGTGGTGGCGCGAATGGCGCGCGCATCCGCTTGGCGCCGCAGAAAGATTGGGAAGTCAATCAGCCGAAGCAATTGGCAAAAGTGCTTGAAACACTTGAGGGCATTCGCAAGGCGTTCAACAGCACGCAAAAGAACGGCCGGATGGTATCTCTTGCCGATCTGATCGTGTTGGGCGGCGCTGCAGCGATTGAGCAAGCAGCGAAGAAAGCGGGCCACGCAGTTAGTGTTCCGTTCACGCCTGGTCTTGCGGATGCGTCGCAAGCGCATACGGATGTTGCAAGCTTTGCCGTGCTTGAGCCGATTGCGGATGGTTTCCGGAATTATCTCAAGAAAGAATATTCCGTATCGGCTGAGGAATTGCTGATAGATAAGGCACAATTGCTCACGCTAACGGCTCCGGAAATGACGGCACTGATCGGCGGTCTTCGTGTGTTGAATGCCAATGTGGGACAAGCCAAGCATGGTGTGTTTACGCATAAGCCTGAAACGCTGACCAATGACTTCTTCGTCAATCTGCTCGACATCAATACCGAGTGGAAGCCTGTCTCTGAAGCAGGCGATGTGTTTGAAGGTCATGATCGCGCTTCAGGTGCTTTGAAGTGGACGGGTACACGCGTTGATCTCGTCTTCGGATCAAACTCGCAATTGCGTGCGATTGCTGAAGTTTATGCTCAAAGCGATTCAAAGGCAGCCTTTGTGAACGACTTTGTTGTCGCTTGGAATAAGGTGATGAATGCGGATCGGTTTGATCTGGCTTAATCTGACGTATTGAAAAGCCATATTGCTTTAACCCAAAATCGGGCGGCGTTTCCTATCAAGAAACGCCGCCCGAATTCTTATGGTCTGCGATGCTCACCGGATTTGTGGCTGTCTTGTTGCTTGCTGCTCTGAGCGTGCTGTGAGGTCCGGCTTAAGTCTGGCGTTGAGCCTGATGGTTTGCTTGGCCCACCAAGATTAGCCTTCGTCGCTTTGTCCGATGCACCGCTATGGTTTTGATGTCCCTTATTTGGCGTCGTTGGCATGTTCATCTCCTTTTGCATGATGCGTTTAAGAGCCGTCAATCGCGTGAACGTCGATGGTGGAATAGGCTCGATGCCACGATGATGAGCGGCTCCGTAAACGCATCTTTAAATTAAGAATGAGAGACGCTCGGTATAAGCGCTTAAACTACGTATTGACGTAGGATGGATAAATTCACGTTGCGTATGACACGTCCGTCAAAGCAATGCTAAAATCCAACACAACTATTAATTGAATATAGTGTAATCACTTACCGTTAAAAATAGACGCTCGCGTTCATGCTTGACGCGATGTGAACTTTAATTCACGATCATTATGAAACGACACTAGATCGTCTTCTGATACGACTTTAGTCGCATGAGAAAAAAGAAAATTAAACAAAAAGGGGAACACGCATGACGGATAGTCACGTCGCAGGTCTTGGCCTGCTGGATCGTTCGCGAACGATCGCTCAACCGGGTTTTAACCGGTGGTTGGTACCACCCGCAGCCCTGGCCATTCATTTATGCATCGGCATGGCCTATGGCTTCTCGGTGTTCTGGCTACCTTTAAGCCGGACGGTGGGTCTCGCAACGGGCGCAGGTAAAGCGCTGGCCTGCCCAGGCGATGCTACGACGTTTTGGGGCAAGGTGGCGATTACCGGCCACGCTCTTTTTGCCACGGATTGCGATTGGACGCAGTTTGACCTTGGTTGGATGTATACGCTGTTCTTCGTCCTGCTTGGCTCTTCCGCAGCCATTTGGGGCGGCTGGCTTGAGCGCGAAGGTCCGCGGAAGGCGGGCGTTGTTTCTGCGCTATGCTGGTGCGGTGGTTTGATCATTTCGGCCTTCGGTGTCTACTCCCATCAATTATGGCTGATGTGGTTGGGTTCGGGCGTGATTGGCGGCATTGGTCTAGGTCTCGGCTATATCTCGCCGGTCTCGACGCTGGTGAAGTGGTTCCCGGATCGGCGTGGCATGGCAACCGGCATGGCGATTATGGGCTTCGGTGGCGGCGCGATGATTGGCTCGCCACTGGCAACACGGTTGATGAATGGCGGCAATTTTATCGAATGGCCCGGTGCCTTCTCCTTCGTGCATTTTGATGGCTTTAAAACTGCAACGACCGTTGGCGTGTGGCAAACCTTCATCGTTTTGGCGATTGGCTATTTCGTGTTCATGATCGCTGGCGCCTTTGGTTACCGCGTTCCGCCTGTCGGCTGGAAGCCTGATGGCTGGACGCCGCCACCTGCTTCCGCCAATGCGATGATCACAACGGGCCATGTGCATCTGAAAGACGCGCATAAGACCCCTCAGTTCTGGCTCATCTGGATTGTGCTGTGCATGAATGTGTCGGCCGGTATCGGCATTATCGGTGCCGCATCCAGCATGTTGCAAGAGACCTTTGGCGGCCGTTTATTTGGCGATGCCAGCGTGGGCTTTATGCAATTCACCGACGCGCAGAAAGTAACCGCGGCGGCGATTGGTGGCGGCTTTGTCGGCATCTTCTCGCTGTTCAACATTGGCGGACGGTTCTTCTGGGCTTCGCTTTCGGATGCGATTGGCCGGAAGATGACCTATGTCGCCTTTTTCGTGCTTGGCTTTATTTGCTATGCCGGGTTAACGACATTGGCAGGACTTGGTCAGCTTGGCCTGTTTGCTGCTTTCTTCTGTGTGATCGCATCCATGTATGGTGGCGGCTTTGCCACGATACCTGCCTATCTCGCGGATATGTTTGGCACACAGTTTGTGGGCGCTATCCATGGACGTTTGCTGACAGCATGGTCCACGGCGGGGATCCTCGGTCCGGTGATCGTGAATTATCTCCACGATACCCGTGTTGCCGAGGGCATGCCGCGCAGCAATGTTTATGATCTCATTTTCTATGTGCTTGCGGCCCTGCTGGTTATCGGCTTCATCGCTAATATGCTGATTAAGCCGGTCGCCCCGAAATGGTTCATGAGCGAGGCGGAAGTGAAAGCCTTGCAGTCGAAGTCAGCGACCGCCGGTGTGACGACGGGCTCCTTCGGTATCGGCAAAGGCGGGCTTGATACAAAGGCCGCACTCGCCTGGCTCTCTGTCGGTATTCCGATCCTTTGGGGCGTATGGATCACGCTGCAAAGCGCGGTGAAGATCTTCGGATAATCGGATCAATTATGATTTTGCGGGAAAAGGGAGCTTAACGGCTCCCTTTTTCATTGGGTAGTTTTGAAAAGCCAATGAGGCAAAGCTATCGGACACAAGGACAGGGAGCGTTAAAGCAAAGGCTTTGTTGAAGATGTGAGGATTACTGCCGAGCTTTCTGGTGTGATGTGTGAGGCTCAATGTGCAATCGAACGCGTGTATAATTGTCCGAATTGCGGCAAGGAATCCTCTAGCCCTGCGAGGCGAATGAGATGCCACAAAATAGCGTGATTACTGGAAGTGACAGGTTTGCCTATCTCATTTTCCAATGAGGCCGCAAAGCTTACAGCACGAATACTGGTGCAGGAAATAAATACGCCCTCAACGGCCGGATCAGCGGCTGCCTTTCGCGCAGCGGCTGCGACGGCCGTCTCTGAAATCTTGGCCACGATATTATCGTCGGGTTCTTCAAAAGAGACAAAGACGGGAATCGTTAAACCGCGTGCTTCTAGCCCGGCGGCAATGGCATCATTCACGGTGCGGGAATAGGGTGTAACCACGGCAACCCGTTTAACGGCCAAGGCTTTGAACGATTCGACACAGGCATGCACTGGATTGCTGACTTCAACGCCTGCGTGAACCTGTCGCACAAGATCTTCAATTGGCGCATCGCCGATCAGCATGGCAGCAGAAGTGCAAGCAAAGCCGATTGAATTGAACTCCCATGGCACGGGTAAGAGGCGGGCCGCTTCAGGTATGAGGGGCTTCATCGCCATCAGCGTGTCACGGTTGATCTGAAAGTCATTGTAGATCCGAGACTGGTAAAGCGCCACGCCGGGGAGGGATGCGAAGATTTGTCGCGCCTCATATTCAATGGTTTGATCGGAGCGCAAAACAATAAGACCGATACGGGCCCGGCTTCCAAGACCTTTATCTAACGTTGGCTCTAGTGTTTCATAGCGCATAACATAGCCTCCCCACCCTTTTGATGAAGAAAAGCACAAGTTGCGTGCATGTCAAAGCGCGTAAATTTGGGGGAAGGAATGTATCTTGTGAAGAAAAGGTCGTCGGGCTACGCTTCCCTTAGCTGCAGTTGCCGGCCAATAAGAAGGATACCGACATGAAGATCGCTGTTTTAGGTGCAGGCGTTATTGGCGTAACGACCGCTTATGAATTGGCCAAGGATGGCCATGAAGTCGTGGTCATTGATCGGTTGTCGGATGCAGCATCGGAAACTAGCTTTGCCAATGCTGGCCTTGTTGCCCCCGGCCATGCTTATACATGGGCCTCGCCTAAAGCGCCGCGTATCTTACTGCGTTCCTTAATGGATGAGAGCGCGGCCTTGCGCTTTAAACCGAGCCTTGATCCGCAGCTTTGGTGGTGGACTTGGCTGTTTTTAAAAAACTGTACGGCTGAGGCCGCTCGTACCAATACCAAACGCAAAGTTCATTTGTGCATGTATTCGCAAAAGCAGCTGTATAAGTTGATCAGCGAAACAGGAATAAACCACCATCGCGTCGAGGGTGGGTTGATGTATTTATATCGCTCGCAAGAATCATTTGATAGAGGCGCGAAGAACTGTTCGATTCTATCGGAAGAAGGGCTTGATATTCGTCCCGTATCGGCTGCAGAAGCAGCGGCACTCGATCCTGCTCTTGATCCTGTGAAAGATAAATTTAAGGGCGCTCTCTATTGCCCATCGGATGAAAGTGGCGACGCGCGCCTGTTTACGCGTGAATTAGCAAAACTCTGTGCTGAAAAATATGGGGTTGAGTTTCGTTATAATACAGAGATTTTAGGGTTTGAAACAGCAGGCAGAAAGGTGATGGCGGTGCGATTGGCCGATGGTGTTTTAAACGCCGATTCCTTTGTGATGTGCCTCGGCGTTTTTAGTCCGCAGCTTTCAAAGCAATTGGGTACGCGTTTACCGATCTATCCGATTAAAGGTTACTCGGTCACACTGCCGATTGAAGGCGCAAATAATGTGCCGCGTTTTGGTGGTGTTGATGAGGATAATCTGACCGCTTATGCGCGGTTTGGTGACCGTTTTCGGGTGACGGCAACGGCTGAATTTGCGGGGTTTGATAAATCCCATAGGCCTTCCGATTACAGCCATATGCTCAAATCGATCAAAGAATTATTCCCGAATGCGGCTGACTACGACAAGCCTGATTATTGGGCCGGTTTACGCCCAATGACGCCGGAGGGAACGCCTATTTTTGGGCGTGGCAAGTTTGATAATCTCTATTTCAATACGGGCCACGGCCATATTGGTTGGACCATGTCATGCGGCTCAGGACGGATAACGGCCGACCTAATCGCTGGGCGTACACCAGCCATCGATCTAACGGGAATGGACATGACGCCCAATTAAGTGCGTTAAAGAGAGAAAATGTTTGATCGGGGCGGAAAAAGGATTCACCAATAGCCATGTCGCTCGCAGATGTTAAGCTCGACGATAAATACACGGTCGAACAGGGCCGCGTTTATCTTAATGGAACGCAAGCCCTTATTCGCCTCGCGCTGGTTCAATCGCGCGTCGACAAAAGCAAGGGCTATAATACGCGCGGCTTCGTGACCGGTTATCGCGGCTCCCCATTGGGCGCCATCGATCAAGCGATGGAACAAGCCAAGAGCGCTGTCGAGGCTGCGGGTATTGTCTTTAAACCTGGGCTGAATGAGGATTTAGCGGCGACCGCGGTTAACGGTACCCAACAAATCAACCTGCTAGAAAAAGCTGAATGCGATGGGGTGTTTGCCTTTTGGTATGGCAAAGGCCCTGGCGTTGATCGGTCGGGCGATGCGTTAAAGCACGGCAATCTAGCGGGTAGCGCGCCCCGCGGTGGTGTTCTTCTGCTATTGGGTGATGACCACACGTGTAAATCATCCACCACGTCGCATCAAAGCGAATTCGGCATGGTAGATGCGATGATCCCCGTTCTTAATCCGGCGGGGCTGACCGACATCATTTCTTTCGGATTATTTGGTATTGCTTTATCGCGTTTTTCAGGCTGCTGGACATCTATGAAGCTGGTTGCCGAGACGATGGATTCGTCTGCCTCGATTACCATCGCCCAAGATGCAGGTCAGTTTGTCACGCCCGATTTTGATGCGCCGGAAGATGGTCTGCATATTAGATGGCCCGATCCACCTCAGGAGCAGGAGCGGCGACTTCATCTCCATAAATTACGCGCCGTGCATGCCTTTGCTCGCGCTAATCGGATTGATCGCGTGGAGATGGCAACATCCCATCACCGCGTTGGTATTGTTACAACGGGCAAGTCCTACCTCGATGTTCGTCAAGCGCTTGATCGGCTTGGCATAGACGAGGCGCGTGCTGCCGATATCGGGTTATCCCTTTATAAAGTAGGCCTTGTTTGGCCACTTGAACCGCAAGGACTTCGCGCGTTTGCCGAGGGGCTCGACACTTTATTGGTTGTTGAGGAAAAGCGTCCTTTACTCGAGGGTCAAATTAAAGATTTGCTCTATGATTTGCCGACCAATAAGCGCCCTAAAATTTATGGCAAGTCGGGTCCTGATGGCACATTGTGGTTACCTTCGCATGACGATTTAACACCTTCTCGCATTGCAGCTGTAATCGGCGAGGTCCTATCGGGGTTCACGAACGATGCGGGTTTAAAATCAACCTTGGTCGACCTCGAATCGATTGAACAGAAACGGCAATTGGCAAAGCCTTCAACGGTTGCCCGTTCGATTTATTTTTGCTCAGGCTGTCCGCATAGCAGCTCGACAAAAATACCTGAAGGCAGCCGTGGCATGGGTGGCATTGGCTGTCATTGGATGTCCCTATGGATGGATCGTTCAATTTCACTCTACACGCATATGGGTGCGGAGGGCGCTAATTGGATTGGCCAGTCGCCTTTTGTGCCGACACAACATGTTTTTCAAAATATTGGTGATGGCACCTATTTCCATTCCGGCCTTTTAGCCATTCGCGCGAATGTCGCGGCGAAGACCAATATCACGTACAAAATTCTCTTTAATGATGCTGTGGCGATGACAGGTGGGCAGAAGCATGACGGGCCACTTTCACCAGACCGTATTGCCTGGCAGGTGAGGGCCGAAGGCGTTGAGCGTATTGCGATTGTTACCGAGGATACGGAGCGGCACAAGGGCGTATCATACCCGTCTGGTACGTCGATCCATCATCGCGATGATATTGATCATGTTCAACGCGAATTGCGTGAGGTGAAGGGCACATCAGCGCTGATTTATGATCAAACTTGCGCTTCTGAAAAGCGGCGTCGCCAAAAGCGCGGTACGATGGTGGATCAAAATATTCGTGCCATGATTAACGAGCAAGTGTGCGAAGGTTGCGGGGATTGTTCTGTTAAATCGAACTGCGTTTCGGTTGTTCCTCTCGATACCGAATTTGGCACCAAACGCCGGATCAATCAGTCTTCCTGCAATAAAGATATTTCATGCGTTAAAGGATTTTGTCCGAGTTTTGTCACCATTGAAGGCGGTGTACTCAGAAAGCCTCAAGGGTCCGATCTGGCCGCATTGCTCGAAAAATCTTTGCCCAACGTAATCGAGCCAATGCTTGATCGGCCCTGGAATATTTTTGTAGCCGGTGTCGGTGGCAATGGTGTCGTCACCATTGGCGCTGTTTTGGCGATGGCCGCGCATCTCGAAGGTAAGGGTTGCTCGACACTTGATATGATTGGCATGGCGCAACGCGGTGGTCCAGTTACGTCTCATATTAGGATCGCGAAAACGCAAGATGATTTAAGCGCTGTACGTATACCCGCACAATCAAGCGATCTCGTTTTAGCGTGTGATGTTGTGACTTCTCTTGGCGCAGAGAGTAAGGCTCTAATCGGCAAAGACTCAACACATATTGTTTTGAACAGTGAAGAAACAATTACCGGACAATTTGTCCGTAACCGCGATGCCCGATTTGAAGTTTCTAAGCTTCAGATGGAATTGGCGGAATGGTCAGGAGCCAAAAATATTCAATCACTAGACGCCGGATTGATTGCGATCTCCCTGCTCGGCGACGCCATCGGCGCGAATATGATTATGGTGGGATATGCTCTGCAAAAGGGGCTTATTCCGATCTCGCCTTTGGCCATCGAAAAGGCAATTGAACTTAATCATGTTTCGGTTGAGATGAACAAAAGGGCGCTGCATATTGGTCGGCTTCTTGCGCTTGATCTTAAGGCCGTCGATCATTTACTCCCAACCGCCAGCAGCATCCAAGCCTTTGAGCATCGACGGCCATCGCAATCACTCAATGAAACGATTGAGCGTCGCGTTGCTTTTTTAACCGATTATCAGAATGCTGCCTATGGCGCCCGATATCATGCTAGAGTGTCGCACATTGTGGCGGCCGAAACGAAAATTACGGGCAAGGCCGGATCTTTGTCGGAAGCCGCCGCCAAAAATCTTTTTCATCTCATGGCGATTAAAGACGAATATGAAGTAGCACGTCTTTATTCTGGGCCATCATTTAAAGCGCAATTGAGTGAAAATTTTTCAGATTATCGGGATGTTAAAATTCACTTGGCGCCACCTATGATTGCAAAGCGCGATCCGATTACGGGGGAGCCTCGAAAAATGGCCTTTGGGCCTTGGGTCTTGAAAGCATTCCCAATACTTTCAACCATGAAATTTCTTCGCGGCACGCCGTTTGATCTTTTTGGAAAGACCTTAGAGCGTCAGCGCGAAAGGAAATGGCTAGCAGATTACGAAATTTTGATGGCCGAAGTTAAAGACAATCTCACTTTGGCTAATCTTGATCGTGCCATAGCCCTTTTGTCTGTACCGCAGGAAATTAAGGGATTTGGTCACGTGCGGGAGAAGGCGATGCAAATTGCTGCAACGCGATTGACGCAATTGAAATCAGAATTTTACGAAACGTCTACTGATTAAAATTAGGAGTCTTGTTGGATTAAATGGCGAGATTTTGACCTTAGGGCTGATTGGAAACAAACCGAACGGCGCGTCAAAAGTGTCCATTCTGATAAATCCAAAAATCTGCAAAACGATCTCCGCGAACTTCCAATTGACGAGTAATGATTTTTGAATAAGCGAGCGTAGTCCGTCGCGGTCACGGTGCTGCATATCTTAGCCAATATCAATCCTCAGGCGCCTTTAAACTCACTACTCGTGATTTCCGAGTTTTGCCGTTGACTAAACGGCCACACCGAGACCTATGAGGTAATCTGCACCCGCACGCAGGTGCGTTTTGTCCCTGAGCTCCAGAATAAGGCGTGGCTGCGATGTCAGGTGCGAAAGTGCACGAAACACTTCCATCCAAGGAATATTGCCCTCACCGGGTGCCCAATGCCGATCCGCGTGACCATCGGTATCATGAAGATGGACATGAGCGAGCATATTGCCAGCCGCACGCACATAATAATCGACGGGCTGACCATGCGTTGAGCCAAAGGCATAATTGGCGTGTCCCGTATCAAGCGAAACTTTAACGGCCTCACTGTTGAAGGACTTTGCCAATTCGACGCGGGCATGCGGATCAACATCTTCGATGTTTTCGATGACCAAAGCGCAGCCGATCTCCTCTGCCCGTCGGACGACAGGTTGAAGGGTGTCGTGTACGCGCTCGATGATTTCTAGGCGGCTGCCCGGCGTATAATCCAAATTGTAGTGATCCCATGTCGTATAAGGGGAGTGGATGACCATATGGGTTGCGCCAAGATAGTCGCATACATCCATGCCCTGAAGCATGCGCTTGGTGACAATGGCTCGGACTTCCGGATCCATATTATCGAGTGTCAGGCCCCAAAACGGTCCGTGAATTCCAACACGACCTTTATGCTTCTTCAACATCTTCTTGATGTCATCGGCGACAATTTTCCAATCGCCGTTTAATCGATCAGCCCATATGAAATCTTGAAGTTCAAGATCGCGGTTCATGTCGACAATCCAGTCTTTATGGAGCCGTAGACCGTCCACGTTAAGTGCTGCACCAAGAACCGGAAGAGAAGATTTCGCTGCTGACATGTTAGGCTCCCTTTAGCCATCAAGTGATTTAGGTTTACAATCTATATTCATCGTTCATTTTAGGCGAGGGTTAACCAGCGTCACACGAAGCGCTTCGTGATCTGAGATGGCTTGTCCATCGGCGTCAATAGCAGGAATCGTAGCAGGGTCAGAGGCTTCTAGCCCGCGGGTAAAGAACCAATCAATTTTCGTAAAAGGCCCAACCGGCGTTCCATCCGGACGTGTTCGACACGAAGGTTCAGGAAGATTCGAGGCTTGCCATTGAAATCCCGCCTCGCGAAAAACAGCAAACATAGGCTCAAAAGGCGAAGGATCTTTAAAAATACGGATCAATTCTGCGGGGTCTGTCGGCAAGGCACTGGTATTGAAATCGCCACCAATTACCATTGGTCGCTTGCCCACTCTTTTATCCAATGCCTCAATCAATCGCCTTGCTTGATCTGCTCGGACTTCTGGTGTCGCACGATTTTCAAAATGAGCAGCAACGCACCATATTGCCGCATTACCTTCACCCATACGTGCAGCAATAGCGTTCCGAAATCCGATCCGTCGTTGATCGGCGGCATCGAGGTCTAGAAACCAATGCGCGCCATCGTCTAGCCGAATAATAAAGGGATCATAAAGCGGATGGGCCGATACAATGGCGTTGCCATGATAGCCGAAACTATTCGTTTCGTCTTTATGCCATTCCATCTCTCGGCTGTCGCCCAAACCAAGCTCGGCGAATTCAAGGGCATAGACATAGCCTGCGCCCATTGGCAGGGCTAAATCTTTAATCGTATGGCGATTGCCTGAGCGCGCCATGCCGATGTCAACTTCGGTCAAAAGAATAAGATCGGGCGCAACGGCACCGACCAGTGCGCGAGATGCGATGTCATATTTTAGTCGCTCCGCGTTCCAAGAAAATACAACAATTCGACCATTCGCGCGTCGCGTAGCCGCTGGAAATTTGGGAGCTACTTGCTCAACCGCCGAGAAAGCCGGGATCGCTTTTAAACATGCGTCATGTCGCTCGCGACTGGCGGCGCCGCTTTTGGCCATTTCTATAATGTCGGCCCTTAGCGGCTCAAATTTGTCTACGACGGCATCGACAACAAAGCTCATAAGATCCTGATCCGTTCATTCAGCTCATTCGTGATCACCCTTGCCGTGTTTTCACGACGACACGATGACATTGGCCGACGTCTATCTTTCAATGCTTTCGTAATAAAAATGTCATTGCATGTTCGAAACAGTGTCATGCATGGTCGATAGAGTTTACGCCGCTGACTTAAGAAACTTACCTTGGACGGAGCACTCCTATGAAATCGAAACTTATCGCAACGGTTGCGACTCTTTTGCTCGCAGCAGCAACTTCGGCCTTCTCGGCTGAGCGGATTAAATTTGAAATGTGGCATGGCCTGACCGGCGATCTCGGCGGCGCGGTCGAAGAAGTCTGCAAGCGTTTCAATGATTCGCAGGCCGACTATGAAATCACCTGCACCTCGCAAGGCTCTTATGATAACGCGTTGCAGAACGCGATTGCCGCGTATCGTGCGAAAAAGAACCCAACCATCGTTCAGGTCTTCGATGCTGGTACCCTTGATCTGCTTCTTTCGGAAGCCTATGTCCCAGCCCGCAAATTGATGGCTGACAATGGCTATAAGATCAACTGGGAAGACTATATACCAGCCATTTCGAACTATTACGCCAACTCGAAGGGCGAGCTGAACTCTTTCCCGTTCAATTCCTCGACCGCGATGTTCTACTGGAACAAGGACGCGTTCGCGAAAATCGGTAAAACATCTGCGCCAAAGACTTGGGACGAAACCTTCGACGCACTCAAGGCTCTCAAATCGGCCGGCTACGAGTGCCCGATGGCCTGGAACTACGACACTTGGCCTATCATGGAACAGTCTTCCGCGATTAATAATCTGCCAATCGCCACCAAAGCAAACGGCTATCAGGGTCTTGACGCTGAATTCGCCGTTAACAAGACCAAGTTCGTTGATATTGTTAAGAACCTGAAAAAGGCTTATGACGATGGCCTCGTGAAGATCAAAACGCCGGACACGGGTGCGACCATCGTTCAGGCGTTTGCTAATGCCGATTGCCAGGTCATGCTGTCTTCGATTGCTGATCACGGCACCGTCGGCAAGACGCAGAAGCCTGATATGCAGTGGGAAGTCGCTATGCTGCCAACTCTCACTGGCGTTGAGCGTCACAATTCGCTCGTCGGTGGTGCATCGCTTTGGGCTTTGCAAGGTAAGACCGATGGGGAATATAAGGGCGCAGCGGCATTCTTTAACTTCATCGCACAGCCTGATTCGACGCTCTTCTGGTCGACCCGCACGGGCTATATTCCCGTCACCAAGTCGGGCTTCGAGTTCATGAAAGCCCAGGGCTTCTACGACAAGGCTCCCTATAAAGGCCGCGAACTGGCAATTGCTTCGCTCAACGCGTCTCCGATCACTGAAAACACCCGCGGCATTCGTCTCGGTGGTTTCGTTCAAATCCGAAAGGAAATGCGCGACGCTCTGACCGATATTTTTGCCAATAAGGTCTCGGTTGATGACGGCATTAACGCCGCGGTCGAGCGCTCGAACGCGGTTCTCCGTAAGTTCGAAAAGACCTACGCAGGCAAAATGCTTCCTTGATATCGACACTCTCATGGACGCGGCATATGCCGCGTCCGTTCTTCTTCTGTGAGGCGGAATATATTGGAAAAGCGCGCAACATTCTCGAAAACATCCGTTGGGGTGATGTTTGTCCTCCCCCAAATTTTGCTCGTTTTTACCTTTTTCTATTGGCCGACCGGTGCCGCGCTTTATTGGGCCTTTACGCTTGAACGGCCTTGGGGCGGCGGCAATGAATGGGTTGGTTTAGATAATTTCCGCCAAGTGTTCGCTGATCGTGCCTATTGGGGTTCAATTAGCCGCAGCATCATTTTCGCCGGAGCGACCAGCTTTCTCTCAATGGGATTTGGCCTGCTGCTGGCAGTTGCATGCGATAGGGGACTGAAATTCTATCAAGCCTTCCGCACCGTCTTCGTATGGCCCTATGCGGTTGTGGCACCCGCGGCAGCACTAGCCTTTCGCTTCATCTTTGCCCCAGAGGCCGGAATATTTTCGGCGCTCGTTAAATCCAACCACGAGTTTTGGAATCCGGCGCAAAATGGCTATCACGCGATGACGATGATCATCATCTGCTATTCGTGGAAATACGCCGCCTATTGTTTCATTTTCTTTCTTGCCGCGCTGCAATCCATTCCGCGCTCGGTCATCGAGGCAAGTGCCTTGGATGGTGCAGGCGTGTTGCGCCGCGTCCGCGATATCCAGTTACCCTTGATAACGCCCACGTTCTTCTTTTTGCTGGTCATCAGCATAACCGATAGTTTTCAGGATTCGTTCGGGATAGTCGATGTAATGACGGACGGCGGCCCCGCAAAAGCAACCGAGTTTATGGTCTACAAAATCTATTTCGACGGTTTTCGTGGCCTCGATTATTCGGGCGCAGCCGCTCAATCCATTGTTTTGATGTTTTTGATGATGGTGCTCACCTTCTTCCAGTTCCGCTTCATCGAACGCCGCATCCATTACAGCTGAGTTTGCCATGATCGAACGCACGCCTCTTTTAAATACCGCAACCTACGCCGTCCTCATCCTTGGGGCGCTATCGGTGTTTGTTCCGCTCTGGCTTGTTTATGTCGGTGCCACTTTGACGGTGCGCGAAATCAACATCCCGGAGCTGCATCTCTTTCCGGGCGACCATCTCATCGAAAATCTCCAAGCCGCGTGGGCGCGCGGACATCTTGGCGGGCGACTAGCGAATAGCTTAATAATGTCGCTTGGTGTTGCCACCGGAAAAGTGGTGATGTCCGCTATTACGGCGTTCGGCCTCGTTTATTTCCGCTTTCCAGGCCGTATGCTGATTTTCTGGTTGATCTTTATTACCCTGATGTTGCCGCTCGAAGTCCGCATCGTCCCCACATATGCGGTGGCCGCCAATACCCTTTGGCCCTTTCAATCAATTTTGGATGCGACAGGTCTGTCCACTGTTGTAGCGACGATAACGGGCGCCCAAGTGGCGCTCGAATGGAACCTACTAAATTCCTACACAGGCCTTATTCTTCCTCTGATCGCAACCGCAACGGGCACGTTTCTATATCGTCAATTCTTTCTCACCGTTCCTGACGAGCTTCTCGAAGCGGCACGGATGGATGGCGCCGGCCCCTTCCGTTTTCTCACCGAGTTCTTAATTCCGCTCTCGCGCGCCAATATGGCGGCCTTGTTTACGATCATGTTCCTATACGCTTGGAACCAATATCTCTGGCCGCTTCTTGCCACGCCGGATCGCGCTGGATTCGGCACCACTTCGGTTGTTGAGCTGAAAATGTTGGCCCCCACCGTATCAACCAATGGCGGCGGCACACCCGACTGGAATGTCGCGATGGCTGGTTGCTTGATTGTGATGCTCCCCCCTCTTCTGCTTGTTGCCTTCATGCAGCGCTATTTTGTACGCGGCCTGATCGCGACTGAAAAATAGGAATTTGACCATGGTCGCCGTAACTCTTCGACGCGTAAAGAAAAACTATGGATCTACTACCGTCGTTCATGGCGTTGACCTCGAGATCAATGCTGGTGAATTTGTAGTCATATTAGGGCCATCAGGATGTGGAAAATCCACTCTCCTGCGCATGATTGCCGGTCTTGAAGGCATTACTGACGGCGAAATTGCCATTGGTGAAAAAATCGTCAACACGCTTGAGCCACGTGAGCGCGGTTGCGCGATGGTGTTTCAAAACTACGCGCTCTATCCGCATATGACGGTAGCTGAAAACATCGGCTACGCGTTAAAAGTGGCGGGCATGGCCAAAGTAGAACGGCAAGCCCGCATCAAAGCCGTTGGTGATATGCTGGGCCTGACGGAGTTTCTCGAGCGCAAACCCATGCAGCTCTCCGGCGGGCAGAGGCAGCGTGTCGCGATGGGTCGCGCGATGATTCGTGAGCCGGATGTATTTCTCTATGATGAACCGCTTTCCAACCTAGATGCGCGCTTGCGGGTCGCCATGCGGGTCGAAATCCGCAGGCTTCACCAGCGCCTCGGCACAACCTCCTTGTTTGTCACGCATGATCAGGTGGAAGCTATGACGCTTGCCGATCGGATCGTAGTGATGAACAAGGGCGTTATCGAACAGGTAGGAACGCCTGATGATGTCTATCATCGCCCCGCTTCGATCTATGTCGCTGGCTTTG
>JAPJMW010000068.1 GCA_026461505.1 Beijerinckiaceae bacterium | reverse complement strand
GAGTGACACAGTCAATGATGACCCGCGCGCGCGGCAATCCGGCCAAGGGGGATCGACTGCGATGACCGAACAGGAAGCCTACGAGGTCTTGGGGCTTCAGATGGGCGCGGGCGAGGAAGAGATCCGACAGGCGCACCGGGCGCTCATGAAGAAACTTCATCCCGATCAAGGGGGGTCGACGTATCTCGCGACCCGCGTCAACATGGCCAAAGATGTCTTGCTGAGAACGCATCGCTGATCAGTTACTCCCGCTCGACTTTCGGATGAAGAATTGACCTCAACTTCTTGAAGCGAAACAAGCAATTCCGCGCTTTTTCAACTTGGTGCATGCTGCAGCTGCGTCCATTTCGGAGAGCTTGGTAAAGCGGCTACGCCACATTTCTTTGCCTCCAACATTGACCTTTTCAGCGGCCGCTACCGCGTCAGCCGACAACACATCCTTACTCTTGCGGATTTCAGCCAGAACCGATTGTGCCTGCTTTTCGCTCTTGGCGACGCCAACTTGGATCCACCAATTTTGCTCGACCCGCGCGGAAAGAGTGGAAGCCGGAGCATCCGGTGCCTTCGCCGTTACCTTGGGCGTAACCGGTGCTGTTACAGCTTCCGTATCGCCCTGACTGATGGGTGCTGCATTTGCAGCCACCTTCTTTTTGCCATCAACACCGGAGGCATTATCGATATAGGTATCGATCAACTCGGCCATGCGGCGATCCCGCGCTGGGCCGGAGCGTCCACCCAAAATCACTGCCAAAAGGGCGTGATCGTCTTGGTGCACCGAGGTCAGAAGGTTGAAGCCTGATGCTTGGGTATAGCCTGTTTTGATGCCATCCACGCCATCAACCCGGCCCAAGAGCTTGTTATGATTGGCAATTGTGTCGCCTTCATAGTCAAACGAGCGGAGGGAGAAATAGGCGTAGTATCTGGGGAAAAGCTGTTGGAGCGATTTGCCAAGCGTCACAAGATCGCGCGCTGTGGTCAGCTGGCGCGGGTTCGGAAGCCCCGAAGCATTGGCATAAACGGTGCGCGTCATGCCCAAGGCTTTCGCCTTTTTGGTCATCAGATCGGCGAAATTGCTTTCTGTTCCACCAATCTGCTCGGCAATCGCAACTGCAATATCATTGGCTGACTTGGTCACGACCGCTTTGATGGCGTCCTCAACCGAAATCGTATCGCCCGCATTCAATCCGAGCTTCGATGGCGCCTGCTTTTGCGCCCATTGCGAAATCTTGATTTGCGAGCCGAGATTTAGGCGTCCGGCATCCAGCTCTTCAAACAGCAAATAGAGCGTCATCACCTTGGTGATCGAGGCAGGGTGGCGCTGGGCATCGGGAGCAACCGCATACAGCGTTTTACCAGAACGGGCATCGACCACCAATTCCGAATAGGGCGGCGCATAAGGCGCTGCCGCTTGCGCCTTTGTCTTGGCTTGAGCATCAAGCGTTCCGTTAACGGAGGCGAAAGCCAAAATCGCAATGCCAATCTGAAGAGGCCGCGAAACCAATAGCGTCGTAAACCGCATTCTTTATCTACTCCCGAACCTGCAACGGGCCCCAAAAATCTCTCACGCTTAGCCATTACCGGCAAGGGGCCTACTTCATCCGCTCTCTTAGCGCGTTGAGGTTACGGCTTTGTTAAATTGCAACATAATTTGGACAAAAGTAGGATATATTGCACTGCACAATAATCCTTGACAGAAATTGTGCGCCGCATATATAACGGGGGCATTCAAGAATTCCCGTCAGCGTAACTTTCGACGGTGACCCCGCAATTGAAAGGAACCCGCCTATGTTTAATCAGTTCGAAGACATCCAAAAGATGAGCAAAGACAATATCGATCTCGCTGTGAAGAGCTTCGGCGCGACCAGCAAGAGCGTTCAGGCGATTGCTACCGAGACAGCAGACTACTCCAAGAAGGCCTTCGAGCACAGCTCGTCGGTCATGGAAAAGCTCGTTGGCGTTAAGACGCTCGACAAGGCTTTCGAAATTCAGTCGGATTTCGCCAAGTCGGCTTACGAAGGCTTCGTTGCCTACGCTTCGAAGGTTGGTGAACTCTACACCGACCTCGCCAAGGACACGGTAAAGCCATACGAAGCCGTGATCGCGAAGGTTCAAGCTTCGGCTAAGTAATCTCCTTTACCGAGATAAAAATTGAAAAGGCCCGGTCATCCGGGCCTTTTTTCGTTTTAAATCAGCTTAACCACGATTATTTTTAGCTCCCGCACTGGAAATTAGCCCCATCGAAGCATAGCTTGCAGAAAGAGGGGTTTAGGAGCATCATTCGGTTGACGCTGCCAATCTTTGAAAAAGGGCTCATGAGCATCGTTACGCCGAACCAGTTTAGTCTCGCCAAGATCCCCGCGCCACGCGCGTCGGTTCTTCCGCTCGCCATGGCTTTGCCTCCTCGGCGTGAGGATGATGGCAATGGTCCGGGGGTCGCTATCATCACCCGCACCAAACCGCAGGTGAAGAAGCCGCCGCTCTACCGCGTCTTGCTTTTGAACGATGATTTCACGCCGATGGAATTCGTCGTCCATGTGCTGCAGAGTTTCTTTAACAAATCCTACGACGACGCCTATGTTGTTATGATGCATGTCCACCAGAATGGGGTGGGCGAGTGCGGCGTGTTTACCTATGAAGTCGCCGAAACCAAGGTTACCCTTGTCATGGATTTCGCGCGCAAGCATCAGCATCCGTTGCAATGTGTTATGGAACGGAATTGAAAGGTAATTTAACGAAATGCCATCTTTTTCCAAAAGCTTAGAGCAGGTTCTTCACAAGGCACTCGCGCTTGCGAATGAGCGCAAGCACGAATATGCGACGCTTGAACATCTGCTTTTGGGCTTAACCGACGACCGCGATGCGATTGCCGTCATGCGCGCTTGCGGGGTCGATCTCGATATTCTCCGTCACAGCCTTGTTGAGTATATCGACACCGAATTGATGAGCCTTGTGACAACCGTTGCGGTTGATGCCAAGCCGACGGCGGGCTTCCAGCGGGTCATCCAACGCGCCGTCATCCATGTCCAATCGTCGGGACGCGAAGAGGTAACGGGTGCCAATATTCTGGTCGCTCTCTTTGCCGAGCGCGAAAGCTACGCCGCCTATTTCCTGCAAGAGCAGGATATGACCCGCTATGATGCGGTAAATTACATCTCCCACGGCATCGCTAAGCGCCCGGGCATGCCCGGCGCAACCTCCGAGAGCGAAGCCGATGCGGAAGGTTCCGATCAAGGCGGGCAGGGTGGCGAACAGGCCAACGGCCCGAAAAAGAAGGGCGAGGCGCTCGACGCCTATTGCGTCAATCTGAACAAAAAGGCGGGCGAGGGCAAAATCGATCCGCTGATTGGCCGCGAGGCCGAGGTCAAGCGCACGATCCAGGTGCTCTGCCGCCGCCAAAAGAACAATCCTTTGTTGGTGGGCGAGCCGGGCGTCGGCAAAACGGCAATTGCCGAAGGTCTGGCGCTTAAAATCACCCGCGGCGAAGTACCGGCCGTCTTGGCCGGAGCAACTGTATTCTCGCTCGATATGGGCCTTTTGCTCGCCGGAACCCGCTATCGCGGTGATTTTGAAGAGCGTTTGAAGCAAGTCGTCAAGGAAATCGAGCAGCACCCCAACGCGGTCTTGTTCATCGATGAAATCCACACGGTGATTGGCGCGGGTGCGACTTCCGGCGGTGCCATGGATGCCTCGAACCTCTTAAAGCCCGCTTTGGCCCAAGGCACGCTGCGTTGCATCGGCTCGACGACCTATAAGGAATTCCGCCAACATTTCGAAAAAGACCGCGCTTTGCTGCGTCGTTTCCAGAAAATCGACGTCAATGAGCCCTCGGTTCCGGATGCCATTGAAATTCTCAAAGGCCTCAAGCCTTATTATGAGGACTTCCACGGTCTGAAATATTCCAACGATGCGATCAAAGCTGCCGTTGAGCTTTCCGCCCGCTATATTCACGACCGCAAATTGCCCGATAAGGCGATTGACGTGATCGATGAAAGCGGCGCCGCCCAAATGTTGCTCGTTGATAGCAAGCGCCGCAAAACCATTGGCGTCGCCGAAATCGAAGCAACCATTGCGACCATGGCGCGTATTCCACCCAAGACCGTCTCGAAGGACGATTCGGAGGTGCTGAAATCGCTCGAAGAGACCTTGAAGCGGGTCGTTTACGGCCAAGATGCGGCCATTTCGGCGCTCAGTTCCGCGATCAAACTCGCCCGCGCGGGTCTTCGCGACCCTGAAAAGCCGATCGGCTCCTACCTCTTCGCCGGTCCGACGGGTGTTGGTAAAACCGAAGTGGCTCGCCAATTGGCCGCCTCCTTGGGCGTTGAAATCAAGCGCTTCGATATGTCCGAATATATGGAGCGGCACTCCATTTCGCGGTTGATCGGCGCACCTCCGGGCTATGTCGGCTTCGATCAGGGCGGTCTATTGACAGATGCGGTCGATCAACATCCGCATTGCGTGCTGTTGCTTGATGAAATCGAAAAGGCGCATCCGGACCTCTACAACATTCTCCTGCAGGTCATGGACCATGGCAAGCTGACGGACCATCACGGCAAGACCGTTGATTTCCGCAATGTGATCCTGATTATGACCACCAATGCGGGTGCAGCCGATCTCGCCAAAGCGGCCTTTGGCTTCACGCGCACCAAGCGGGAAGGCGATGATCAGGAAGCGATCAACCGTCTGTTTGCACCCGAATTCCGCAACCGTCTCGATCAAATCATTTCCTTCTCGCAATTGCCGAAGGAAGTGGTCAGCAAAGTTGTCGATAAATTTGTTCTGCAGCTCGAAGCCCAATTGGCCGACCGCAATGTCACGATCGAATTGTCGGATGAGGCGAGGGCTTGGTTGGTCGAGCACGGCTATGACGAGACGATGGGCGCACGCCCAATGGCTCGCCTGATCCAATCCTCGATCAAGCAGCAATTGGCCGAAGAACTTCTGTTTGGAAAGCTCAAGACCGGTGGCGGCGTCCGCGTGATCGTCGTCAAAGACGAGAAGGGCGAGAAGCTCGGCTTCGAATATCTCGAAGGCCCTGTCACACCAAAGCCCGAAAAAGCGGTAGCCGAAGCGCGTGCCAAAGCAGGCGCGGTGAAGCGGGCATCGGTGAAACCTAAAGCCAAAGGCCCAATCGACAAGCCGGTGCGAACCGTGCCAAAGGTGCCGCTCTAAACTTCAGCGTGTGAAAGACTTAGCGGTTTTCAGAAATGGGGCGGCAGCAGCGCAAGCAAAGGCGTAAGGAACGGCTGCGGTATGAAGATACCGTGGCCTGGTTCATTGTGCCCATTGTTCTGATTGCGCTGACCTATGGCGCGATTGAGATTTCAAGGCAGTTCATAGGAACGCCGATCGGTAAAATGTTGGGGCTGGGATAGCGCGCTAGCCCCGCCGATTTGGCGCATTTTGCCAATACTTTAGCGGTAAAAATCGTTTATTTTCAATGGCTTAACTGTTTCAATAAATGAAACCTTTGTGTTATTCACCACAACCTCATCGTTATGTATCGAAGCCACTGCCCTTATTCATCGGATAAATGTTTCGATGAATGCTCGAATACTTAACCTTTACTTGAATCAGGTGGAATCTTTTCTTAACCCAGCGCAGCACGAATTAACGCCGCATTTTTCTCAATGATTTCAGGGGCTTCCATCTTTCCCGTATGGGGTCTTGGTGGGATTCCAGCTTTTCTAGGCATTACATGGACATGGAGATGAAACACCGTCTGGCCCGCGGCACTCCCGTTAAACTGCATGACGGTAACCCCATCAGCATCAAAGGCCTGAGTTACGGCCTTACTCAGCCGCTGAACGGCAGTAAAAAGTGGTCCGAATACGGAAGGATCAGCGTCAAGCAACCCGACAGAAGGCCTTTTGGGGATCACAAGACAATGTCCATCCACCTGTGGCATAATATCCATGAAGGCCAAAACATGCTCATCTTCAAACAATGTTTCGCAAGGGATCTGCCCGCGTAAAATCTTGGCAAATATATTTTGATCATCATAGGTCATTACTATCTATCCTTTGCATCAAAGCCCGCATTACTCGTCTTCCAATCGTTCCCCGCGCCTAAACGGCGTATGCTCCGACAGCGTGTCTTGCAGCTCCGCGATATAGTTGCGTTCTTCTTCCAGATAATTGGCAACGGCCTTTCTAAAGCTTGGATCGGCGATATAATGCGCCGAATAGGTCGTGACCGGTATATAGCCCCGCGCAAGCTTATGTTCGCCTTGCGCGCCCGCTTCGACCTTTTTCAGGCCCTTTTGAATGGCAAAATCCATGGCCTGATAGTAACAAACCTCGAAATGCAAGAAAGGATGGTTTTCAATACATCCCCAATTCCGGCCATAAAGCACGTCGTCGCCGATAAAATTGATCGCTCCGGCAATGTATTGCCCCTCGCGCTTGGCCATGATCAGCAGTATTTGATCAGGCATCGTTTCTTGAATAATCGAAAAAAACGCCCGAGTGAGATAGGGGCGGCCCCATTTACGAGATCCCGTATCTATATAAAACGTATAAAAAGCCTCCATATGCTCGGTTTTTATATCGGAACCTGTAAGCTGTTCGATCGTAATACCATTGGCAAGCGCGTCTCTACGTTCGCGACGGATCAATTTTCTTTTGCGCGACGATAAAGCCTCAAGAAAATCATCAAAGGTTTCATAATTCTCATTGAACCAATGATATTGCTTGTCATTTCTTTCGAGAAATCCGGCTTCAAGAAAGATATTCTTGTCCTCTTCTGTCAAAAACGTCGCATGAGCCGAGGAAGCCCCCAAACGCGCGCAGATCTCGGGGATAGAAGAGACAAGCGTTCTTTTAAGATCAACCAAGTTTTCGTCCGAGCCCGTGAGCAGTTTGGGAGCGGTTGCTGGAGTAAAAGGGACAGAAATTTGAAGTTTTGGATAGTAATTCCCACCCGCCCTCGAGTAAGCATCCGCCCAACCCTGGTCGAATACATATTCACCCATCGAATGGGTCTTAAGATAGGCCGGACAAGCAGCAAGAAGATTTTCAGCTTCATCCTCCAGTAAAATATGAGCGCCACCCCATCCTGTTTTAGTTTTAGTTGATCCGGATTGCTCTAGTGCACTCAAAAATTCGTGTGAAATAAACGGGTTTATTTTAGATTTTTGATTTATAGTGCTGACGCAGTGCAGATCATTCCATTTTTTTGGATTTATAGTTGAAAAATCGGGTTCTATTTTAATGATTAGGCTCATTTTTATTTAATAAAACTTCCAATTTTTATGAATTACGGAATGAAATTTTCAAATACAATCTGATCAGAATAACGAGAAGCCCGAACGCTGTCTTCTACGCTTCTTATCGTCCACGTCATGAGTGGAAGTCCAGTATATTCCCGTGAGAGACTAGGTCCGATTTCTTCGATATCCTTTTGATACCAGGAGAGAAAATCCGGATTATTCTCGTTTAAATGACTCAGACTTTTTAAATACTTCTTTTTACTGTCCCCAAGTATATCCCATTCCGGATCATCATAAAAACTCTCACCAATAAATCCCCTCGGATGGGTTGGTAAGAAATCGCGAACAAGGCCTACACAATAGGGGTCGAAGGATTTGATCGCGACGGGTCCTTCGTAAAGAGAAAGCACATCACAGCACCGCTTTGTCGGTTCCGGATTATTATCAAACTCGCTTTTAATCTCGCAAATCAGCGGCGCTTTATTGGAAAGTGCATCGAGAAATTCTGTCAGGGTTGGAATTTTTTCTTTTGAATCTCTTATGGTTAAAGATTTAATCTCAAGCAGTGTCTTATGTTTTACTGGCCCGACACCATCGGTCAAACGCTCAAGCTCGTCGTCATGAAAAACGATGATTTCGCCATCTTTTGTGAGTTGTACGTCACATTCAATGGCAAAATCATGCTCAATAGCGGCTAAAGCTGCTCCTATCGTGTTCTCTATAACCCCGAGGGCGCGATTATGCAGCCCACGATGGGCTATTGGCCGGGAAATGAGCCAAGCCGGCTGAGACATTAGCGAACCTCGAAAATAGCCTCAATTTCAACAGCAGCGCCCATAGGAAGCTCAGCAACACCGACCGTTGTCCGTGTATGCTTGCCAGCTTCACCAAGGATGGCCACCATCAGGTCGGATGCGCCATTCATAATGGGTGGAAGCGCTGTAAAGCCCGCCTGGGCGTTTATAAACCCGCCGAGGCGAACACAGCGCTGGATCCTCTCTAAATCGCCTAGGGCGGCTCTGGCTTGGGCTAAGAGATTGATCGCGCAGAATTTTGCCGCTTCAATGCCTAGATCAGTGCTGACCGATCCGCCAACCTTGCCGATGTGCCGCTGATGCAGGGTGCCGTTATCCAGACAAAGTTGACCTGAAATAAATAGGAGGTTTCCGGCAATCGCCGAAGGGATATAGTTGGCGACAGGAAGGGGTGGCTCAGGTAAAATAATCCCAGCCTGATGGAGACGGTCGGCAATTTTCATTTCTTCTCCTCTTTTGACGTTATTTTGCACTTTTACGGCCCGCAACCAAGGGAATTATCATTGAAAAAGGGTGTTGTTTTAGCTCGAACCCGATCAAACTTACGGTATGGCACATTATGCTGCCTTTTTTGGGCTTTTGGAATTCTAATCATTAGTCGGGATTTGGCCAGAGCGGAGGTCATTTTAGCGCCGCATCGGGCTGTTTATAGCCTAAATTTGATCGAAAATTCAAATCATGGCTCGTGGGAGAGCGTGGTTGGACGCATGGTTTATGAATTAACGGGTTCGCCCTGCGAGGGGTATCAACAACAATTCCGTCAGATGATCATCCTATCCAATTCGGAGGGTGGACGTCAGCTGCTTGATGATTATTCCTCAGTGAATGAGGCGTCCGATGAAAAGCGGCTCGACTTTTTTGCTAAAAATATTGGTAAAGACGAAGTCGTCGAAACAATAAATG
>JAPJMW010000067.1 GCA_026461505.1 Beijerinckiaceae bacterium | reverse complement strand
ATCAGGGGCAGATAGCTTGACTTGCGACCGTGCTCATGCCGTTGTTCGGCGTGACTTCTGGTGGTCATTACCCTCGCTCCATGGTGAACTGTCGGGAATACGCACCCGTTATGGCGGCACGGTTTCCCGAAACGTCACAACCGCGCTCGAACTAGCATATTGCATTGCGAAAGAAAATGACGTTGCGTCATTTAGTAAACGCTTTTTGTTTAGGCATTGCCGGGCTGGTCAGACCCATCCGAGCCACGCAAAACGCCCGCCTCGAACACTCGAGACGGGGCCTATATCAGAGGGTTTTGGTCAATTGTCTTGGCCGTCTATCCGATAGCCTTCAAATTATCGGCCGACATTTTTCCGCTTTTGCGATCGGCAATCAGCTCATAGGTTAGCTTTTGCCCTTCTTGCAGGTCGCGCAATCCGGCTCGCTCGACGGCACTGATGTGAACGAAAGCGTCGGGCCCGCCATTATCGGGCTGGATGAAGCCAAAACCCTTGGTGGAATTGAACCATTTTACGGTTCCAGTAGCCATGTTTGAAATCCTTCCGGGAATTAAACGAAACATCTGGTCGGCCTGACTAGGCCGCCATTCTGCGTGATTTCGGCAGAAATAAGGGTAGACCCGGTTGGAAATATTTCACCACGAGCATTGTCACCTAGCCTTCCGTCGCCACGCGGAACCATCATTAAGTTGGTTCGTAAAATAAAAATATTCGTGAAACAGCGTAATGCCCGACTATGGGCTAGCGAGTGCAATGAGATAGCGTCGGCTACCCAATTAACCATATTCACCGCCGAATGTTTGACAAAACGCGCCTACGCTTCAATACTGATACAAGTAGAGTGAGGAAAGTTAAAATGCGTACTGGCGTCATGTATTTCTTAGAGCGGATGTTTACCGATGTTACCTATGTCGGTTATCGCCGATTTCAGAATTTCATCGCTCTTTTCATTTTTATTTCCTGCATCGGTATAGCACTAGAGACGCTTACCGATTTTACAGATGCATATGGCGCCTATCTTTCCATTTTTGAAAAAATCACACTCGTTGTATTCATTATCGAATACATTGGAAATCTGTACTTTGCGCCCAATCGATTAAAATTTATTTTTAGCTTTTGGGGCTTGGTCGATCTTATGTCGATCTTGCCGTCCTTGCTTTTGATGCTGAACTCGTCAGCCCTGCGTGGAACTAAAATTTTACGCGTTATGCGTGTATTACGCGTGTTGCGTGTATTGAAACTGGCCCGCCAAGCCTTGGAAATGTTAGCTGAACAAGTCGGGAAGAAACGTAATCCCTTAATAGTCAACTTGAATATCTATCTCATTACCTTGTTCGCGGTGGTGATGATTTCAAGCAGTGTGATGTACTATGTCGAAGGTGTTCAATATGCCCCTTCGACGATTGCAGCTGGGCAGGCTGCACTTGATGCTTTAGCGGCGGAAACAGGAGCAACTCCCGAAATCTATGTCCCGACCGACCCGATTACCGGTTCTCCTATTCCCGATGATAAGCATTTCTTTGAATCTATTCCAACTTCGATGTGGTGGTGCTTTGTTACACTCACAACAACAGGCTACGGTGATCTTTATCCCGTAACCTTGCTAGGTCGAATTAATGCTGTCGTGACGATGTTTGCTGGATTGATCCTATTCTCGATTTTGATGAACCTCGTCGGTCGAACGGTGATGATCCTTCTGTTTGGTCAAACCCTAGGGGGCGATGAACAGGAGGAGAAGTCGACGGATTCACTTTCTGTGTCTGCACAAATTAATCCATTAACTACAGCTCTTGTATTGCTCGAGCGACAAAATCTTGTAACGGCTGATCAGGCCGCCCGTATCGTGATGAAGCCTAGCGATGAGATTAAAGCGGCATTGACGCAACTGGCCGGAATATCGGGCTGAATATAATACGGCGCCCATCAAACGATGGGCGTCGATAGCGTTCGCGAGACGGCATTTTTCCAGCCGGCAATATCCTTGTCCCGCTCGTTCTTTGTTTGAAGCGGAGCAAAGCTCTTTTCCGATTGCCACGATGCCAAAAATAAGTCAGCCGTTGAGCATAGGCCAACATAACGTCCGGCCAGCCAAGCCGCACCAAGTGCTGTTGTTTCAGTGATCGCAGGCCTATCAACGCGCGCATGAACGAGATCAGATAGTCGCTGCATCGTCCAATCAGAAGTTGTCATTCCGCCGTCCACCCGCAAAATGATTTCGTCGCGGGGCGCCATTGGCCAATCGGCGTGCATGGCGGTCATAAGATCATTGGTCTGAAAGCAAACGGCCTCAAGGGCTGCACGGGTAATCTCATTTGGCCCCGTATTGCGCGTTAAACCAAAAAGTGCACCGCGCGCCTCCGGATCCCAATAGGGAGCGCCAAGCCCAACAAAGGCTGGTACAAGATAAACGCGCTGCTCCCGATCGGACTTGGCTGCCATTGCGCCGGCTGCCGATGCTTCGGTTAGAAAGTGTAATCCATCGCGAAGCCATTGAACGGCGGCACCGGCGATGAAAATGGATCCCTCAAGCGCATATGTGCGTTGGCCATCCAATTGATAAGCGATGGTCGATATCAATCGGTTGCGGGAGCGAACCGCTTCTCTTCCCGTGTTCATTAGGGCAAAGCATCCTGTCCCGAAGGTTGCCTTGATCATGCCCGGTTTGAAACATGCCTGCCCGATGATTGCTGCTTGTTGATCACCCGCGACACCGCAGATTGGAATGGCACTTCCAAATAAGGTAGGATCCGTTTCTCCATAAAAGGCAGAACAATCACGGATTTCCGGAAGGAGAGCCCGGGGGACATTAAAGGCATCCAAAAGATCATCGTCCCATTGGCCTGTATGAATATTGCAGAGCAGGGTGCGCGATGCATTCGTTGCGTCGGTGGCGTGAACACGTCCTCCGGTTAAACGCCAGATCAGGAAACTATCAACGGTGCCGAATGCGAGTTCTCCCCGGATCGCGCGTTCACGTGCTCCCGGTACAGCGTCAAGAATGGCGCAGATTTTCGTTGCAGAAAAATAAGGATCGAGCAAAAGCCCGGTTTTATAAGAAACAACATCTTCAAGGCCTTGTTGGTGAAGCTCCATGCAGTGTTCGGCTGTGCGTCGATCCTGCCAGACGATTGCTCTTTGGATAGGTTCGCCAGATGTGCGATCCCAAATTAAAGTTGTCTCGCGTTGATTGGTTATGCCAATCGCAGCAATCGTGGACGTATCTATTTTAGCCTCAGCGATGACACTGCGACAAACGCTCAATACGGATTGCCAGATTTCTTCCGGCTCATGCTCCACCCAACCAGTGCGCGGAAAATATTGCGGAAACTCGCTTTTCTGGATGCCAAGAATGGATAAGTCATCACGAAAAAGGATCGCACGAGATGAGGTCGTGCCTTGATCAATGGCAAGCAGCATATCGCTCTTCTCAATCCTCGCTTAAGGGCACGGCCATGCACTATGAAGTGCGACGGCAGAGCGAATATCAAATCGTTCTCGGTAGCGTTCGGGATTTTGCTCTAGAAATTCAACCACGGCTTTTGCGACTATATGCGGTGAAAGAGTCTCAGCGACACAAGAGGCCATCATCTTAGGCTGGGTAGGTCCAACTTTGACGGCTACCGCCAATGCATCGCGGCATTCGAAGGCTTCACTCCATTCCTTATCCTGAACTGGCGCCGGTCGAAGGGCTTCGTATCGACACCCTTGCAGCAGCTTTTCTACGCTTCTTCGGTCTTCGGCCTCAGCGGTGCCGGACGATAAAACTAATGCTAACATCACTAAAACCAACGGTGTTCTAAGCATCTTCGCCCCAGTCCACACAATGAATGAGCCACCCGATTAGCGGAGCATAGGCCTGCTTCTTCGCCAACTCCATCGGAATTGCTCGAAAAGTGCATCTTTTTATTTCGGTAGCTAAATTAAGCGGTTTATCTCCCCGCCGCACCCATTCTCAGAAATGTCCGACAATATAAAGTATTTCTTGAATAATCCGTTATATGAAGAAGCGCGCGCATGATGGGCGCTGTTCGTTTTTTGGTTCGGAAGTAGTCTCTAATGAAGCGATTGAGTGCCTTACGATATGTCTCGATTGTTTTTGTGACACTGGCTTCATTTAATGCCAATGCATCCGATGCCCCGCCGCCTGCAGCCGAACAGCTCCGGAAAATTGACGACTTTATTCGAGAAAATCACTTCAACGAGGCTGTCGGGCTGACCAAAGTGTTAGCGGAGGCCGGAAATGCCGAGGGTGAGTTTAGGCTAGCGCTTTTTTATTGGCATGGCGTTGGTGTAGGGCAAAACTATCTCGAAGCCTTGCACTGGTCCACAATGGCCGCGCTTTCTGGTCATGAAAAAGCGATGGCCGCACGTAAATTAATGCTACCAGCCGTTGACGCCCCGAATTGGCCCAAAACGCTCGACTGGGCCCGTCAAAGGCTACAAAAAACCGCTGAAGCGGGGAATAATCTTGACCTTGTGGCGCTATCCCGAAGTTATTCAAGCGATTTTGGGTTTGAAAATATTATTGAACAATATTATTGGGGTTCATTGTCGGTAGCTGTTGGACAAGATATTTTACATAAGCAACGAAATCTATTGAGCAAAAAAATTGCGGTAACAGACGCTGCTAAGGTTCAAGATCGCGTTGCTGCTTGGTTAGAGAAGTTTCGTAAAGAACAGGCGCAGTAAGTCAGGTGTGTTGTATAGGGTAAAGCGATGGCAGCGAACAATACGCCTCCACAATTTGTTTTTGAAATTGTTACGATTGAAGCGATTAAGAAATTTATAGTTCTCGATGTGGCTCCCGATGAAGTCGCTAAGTTTTTTGCTGTCTTAATGGCTGACCAATACGACACGGATGATCTCGCCGCCGATATTTTGGCACTTCTTGAAAAGATTCTGACTTTTATCAATTCCGTTGAAATTTCTGATATCGACCTGCTTTTGGAATCTTATATCTTTTTCCTGTGTAATTACGAAGATATTCGCACGAAACGGAATAAAAAGCCCTTGTTTCGTAGTCTGTTAAAAGGACAACCCCTAGATAAGGCCCGTGT